>JACRIR010000133.1 GCA_016215705.1 Candidatus Poribacteria bacterium
CAGAAACTACTTTTTCCAAAGTCTGCCCTCGCGGTGCGCGTTGATGAAGCGGATACAGTATTCATCCATGCCGAGGAGGGCCTCGGCGGCGGTGAGCGGGGTCGTTATGGCGCTGTTGCACGGGTCGATGAACGCGCAGTCGATGCCGGCGACCATTGCCATTACCAGGTAAGTGGCCTCGAGCAATGAGCGCTGCGGCAACTGAAACGAAACATTGCCCACGCCGGCGACGATATGAATTCCGGCCAGCCGCTCGCGAATCATTGTGATTGCTCTAAGCGTTTCTTTGCCGGCATTGGGCGAGACGCTGACCGGCAGCACGACGGGGTCAATGAATATCTTCTCTCTTTCGATTCCCGCTGTGGTGAGCGTGTCGACCAACTGAATGGCAATATCGAGCTTCTTTTCCGCCTGCTCCGGAATCTGAATAGAATCAATAGTGAGGGCCACTACGCCGCAGGAGTATTTGACTGCGAGGGGTAGAAGCCCATTGAGCCGACTGCTCTCGAAGGTGACGGAATTGATAACAGCCGTGCCCCGGTGTATTCGGAGGGCGGCCTCAACGGACTCGGGATCGGCGCTGTCGATCCAGAGAGGCGTATCCACGGCTGCTTGTACGACCTTGACAAGCCACGGGAGATACTCGACCTCTCTGCCCACAAAAGCGCCGGCGTTGACGTCGATGTAGGACACGCCTGCGTCGCGTTGCATACGCGCTTCTTGCTGAATGAGGTTTCCGTTTCTCTCTTCTATCGCCCGCGCGATTGTCTTTCGGGAAGAGTTTATGCGGGCGCCGATGGTTATGAGTCTACTGGTGTTCATGTCTACATCGCTCTCATGAATTGCGACTGATAATTGCGCGACCGTCCGCCCTCATCCCGAGATCGATTGCATGTTCTTTTGTAGGGGCGCAGCGTGCTGCGCATCTACTCGTGTAAAAGCGCCCCGTCGTTTTATGCATATTCGGGGACACCATGCGGCATGGTGTCCCCGAATATGCTCATGAATTCCTCATGGGATACGTGCCATATTCGCGGGCGGCCTTCAGCATGGCGAGGAAGTTTTGCGTCGGGATGCCGCTGTGAATCGAATTGCTCGAGCTGAGCACGTAACCTCCGCCCGGCGCGCAGTCGCGAATACACTGTCCCACCGCCTTGGTGACATCCTCCGGGCTGCCGTTGGTCAGCAGGTCGCCGCAGTCGATATTCCCGAGCAGTGTAATTTTGTCGCCGTATTGTCTCTTGAGACGCGCAATATCCATTCCGGCTGTCGGCTCGATGGCGTGGTAGCCGTCGATGCCGCATCCGAGCAGCAGCTCATTTTCGATATTCTCGATATTTCCGTCGGTATGCTTGAAGAAGGGAAGTCCGCGCGAGTGACATCTCTCGGTTATTCGTCGCATATGGGGGAATATGAATCGTCGGAACATCGCGGGCGAGAACAGAGTGGTCGAGTGGTACGCGAAATCGACGCCGCCAACGAAGCCGTCGACGCCCGCTTCGGCTTCTGCGTCAATGAGCGTGAGCACCTCGTTTGTGGTCGCCTCGAAGTAACGGTCGATGAGTTCCGGCTCGAGGGCCATGCATTCGAGGAATAGCGGCTGCCAGCTTGCTTCGGACGGAAACAGCACGTCGGCTTCGCCGAGGATGAAGAACCTTTCGCGCGCAGGATCGAGGACCGCTTTCAGGCCGGCCATCAGGTCAGCCGACACTAGACCGGGGCGTTTTTCGAGCCACTCGACGTGGTGGCGCAATCCCGGAACGCCTTCCTGTTTGATTCGCGAATCAATTTCTGAATGGTAGTCGGATTCCGGGTTATACCCAATGACGCGCCAAAGACCCGAGTCGGGATCGGTATATTTCCATTGATTCTCGGCTACCGGTTCGACGGTTTCGTTAGTCAGCGGAAGCGTAGGCATGGGGAGGATGTCGAGCTCGAGGTGCGAGTAGAGATCGATCCAGTCACTGAAGATTTTGAGTGCGAGCTCGAGCACGCGGCCTTCGGCCATCCATTCGGAGAAGACTTTGGCGACGAGCCAGCCGCCGAAGCCGACATACATCTGCCGCCCCATGATGTCGGAGGCCACGGGCGAGTTGATCGAAAGCTCGAAGACTGGAACTCTGTCGGGCTCCCGGTGAGCCACTGCGACGCGAACACGTTCTTTGGAGTTCATTTCCTTAAGCCTACTCTTGGCAATGAAGTTCCAGTTGTTCAGCAAGAATTCAGGGCAGACGTAAGCGTCTGCCCCGCAGTTATCGAATATGCCTTGAGAAACCCGAAGCCGGCTTACATGCCGAGCAGCGCCTTTGCTTTGTCAACAGCAGAGGCGGCGTCGGGCGCATAGCCATCGGCTCCGATCTCTGCCGCGTAGCGTTGCGTAACCGGAGCGCCTCCAATCAAAACCTTCACTTTCTTGAGGAGGCCCGCCTTTTGAAGCTCGTCTATGGTCGCCTTCATCGAGGGCATGGTGGTCGTCAGCAGGGCAGACATTCCGATGAGGTTCACGCCCTCTTCTTTCGCGGCCTCGACGAACTTCTGGGGCGACACGTCGATCCCGAGATCGATCACCTTGAAGCCGTTGCCGCGCATCATCATGCTCACAAGATTTTTGCCGATATCGTGGAGATCTCCGCGCGCGGTGCCCATTGCGATGGTGCCGACCGGTTTGACTCCCGCTTTGACGAGCAGCGGCTCGAGCACCTTCATTCCGGTATACATTGCGCGGGCTGCTATGAGAACTTCGGGCACATAGATTTCGTTGTTCTTGAAGCGTTCGCCCACGACCTGCATCCCGGCGATCAGGCCGTCGTCCAATATCTGCTTAACCCCTATTCCCGCATTCACCGCTTCCTTGGTCATTTTGTCGACTGCGGGCGCGTCGCCTCGCATCAAGGCGGCTGCAAGTTCTTTCAAGTCGGCCATGTGGTCCTCCCTTCCGATAGCACAGGCTGGCAAGCATGACTTTGCGCCGGGCTTGAGCCCGGACACACAAAACCCTTATAGAAAAATCTGTCCGTGATTTCACCCGGGAGACAAAAAGAAAGCGTGATATAGGCTCCAACTCTGCGAGACTATATCACGCCATAAGTATCGGAGTCAAGCGAGGCTTGGGAGTTGAATCGTGATTTTCTCCTCGCCGGAATCGGTGACGCCCGAGAAGACGTCGAGGTCGATCTCCTCGTTCTTCACGCCGATGACGAGCTTGCCCCGGCGCTTGGTCTCGTCTATGCCGGTCATATCCTCAATTTCCTCGAAGAGAGTGGCCACCACTTCTTCGGCCGGCGCTGGAACATCATAGAACTTTTCGCCCGTCATTCGGCAGAGCGCGTGGTCCGGCGCCTTGCGCACGATGGAGATATCTTTCGCCTGCACATCGATCCCGTAGAGGAGTACGAGCGCGAAGTAGCGAAGCGCCTCCTCGGGAACGTCCTCGCGGATACGCTTCCGCAATTGCGGAGTGGAGAAATCCTCGAGCTCTTTCCGATGATTGGAGTCGAGAAAACAATCGAGGAACTCTTGCAGCTTGACGTGCGGACTCCTGGTCCTCTGTATGCTTTGGGCATCCATGCTTGCACCTCATTTCTTCTGCGCAGCGCGCAAATGCTCTTGATACTGCGCTTCTTATAAGAATTCTATCAACTAGTGAGAAAGTTTGCTATCCGGGGCCATGTGGGAGAAAATAGGGACAGACCCTACGCTACGGGTCTGTCCCTATTTTCTCCCGAGAGTTCGATTGCCCCGAGGCACGAAGCGCTTGACCGGATGCGTGTTCAAGGAAGATTTGATATTGCATAGATACATACTATATACTTTGAGCATACAGCGTGCGCTTTCAGACTTTCACTCACTATAAATCCCGATTATATGCTTTTGAAGAGAAAAATCGAGCGGGTTTTTTTGTTGTTTCCACCGGCGAGGCTTTGTCGGGAGACGATGAGAGTCCCATCGATGCCTTTGGGTGTCGCTTATTTGGCCTCGGCGGTTCGTGACATTTCCGACGTCACGATCATGGACGCAGTCGCCGAGAGCGACCATGAAGAGCCCATGGACGGCGACTTCACGTGGTACGGGTCCGCGTTATCCGAGATTCGCTCGAGGATCGAGGATTTCAAGCCGGACCTGGTTGGCATAGGCTGCATCTTCAGTTCGATCTTTCCCGTTATCCGAAAGGTTTGCCGCGAGATCAAGGCGATAGACCCGGACATAATCACGATAACGGGAGGAAGCTACCCGACATTCATGGCCGAGCACTGCATGAAAGAGCCTGCCCTGGACATGATCGTGCTGGGTGAAGGTGAGATGACCTTTCGGGAAATCATCCGGCGTCTCAGTTCCGGGGCATCTCTCGCCGAGATTGACGGACTCGCCTTCCGTGACGGCGACCGCACCGTTGTCAATCCGCGCACCACATGGATCGAGGACCTGGACACAATCAGGTTCCCTGCCCGGGACTTATTGCCCATGGACGCCTACAAGAAGATCGGAATACCGCACAGTCTGTCATTCTCCGGAAAGAATTTCGCCCCGATGATTACTTCTCGCGGCTGTCCGGCGCGGTGCATCTATTGCTCGAGCACTCGCTTTTGGGGCAATCGTTACCGTTTCAGGTCTCCCGAAAATGTCCTCGACGAAATTGGAGGACTAATCTCGAGGTGGGATATCGGCGAGATTCAGTTTGAGGACGACAACACCACTGCGAACCCCAAGCGAGCCATGAGTATCTTTCGAGGAATCATCGATCGCGGTTACAAGATCAGGTTCAACTTCCCCAATGGGCTGGCGCTTTGGACGCTCGACGAGCGGCTAGTGGACCTTATGGTGGAAGCGGGGTGTTACGAGATGATTCTTGCCTTTGAAAGCGGCTGCCAGGAAGTGCTCCGGGATATTGTGAAGAAACCGACCAATTTGGAAAAGGCCATCAAGATAACGCGCTACATCCAGCATAAAGGAATCAGGACAGACGCCTTCTACATCATAGGATTTCCGGGAGAGACCAGAGAGCAGATACGCCGGACCTTCCGGTTCGCAAATAAAGTGAAAACTGATCTGGCCTATTTCTTTGTGGCTAATCCACTCCCCGGCAGCGAGTTGCATAGAATCGCCGAATCAAGGGGAATGCTCCCTCAAGGATTCAATTTCGAGAACCTGACCTATTCGCGTTCTGCCTATCGTGATGACGTTTTCCCCAATGGAGAACTCGAACGGATGGCGGGACGCGGATTTGTGAAATACGCTTTTCGTTCTTTTCTGCGGAGGCCACATGTATTCCTCAAGAGGTTTCTTTTCGACCTCTTCCTCAAGCGACCCCGTTACACGGTCCAGATTCTCGTGAGAATCTGGAGAAGAGTCTCAGGAGCAGGAAAGCCCTGAGCATTCTCCGAGAATCTCTTGACGGTAGTTGCCCTATTCATTCACACGTGTCATCTCTGAGCTTCTGACGGGAAAAAAGCATTTGCGTGTTTTGAATGTGTGTGATATGTTTGTTCTTTAGACGGATTTTGCTCCGGGAACTCACGATCTAGTGAGCCTGAAGATTGTCGTGCGCATTTGCGATAATCTTCGGACGAGAAGCAATTTGAGCTAACCGTGCGGGCGTCGCAGATGAAACAGAAGAGGGACATAATGGAGTCGAGTTTGGAGGGGGCGCTTTTCTCGCGACGCAGTTTCATCAGGAGTTCCGGCGTGGGCGTCCTGGCTTTGGCTGCAGCATATCCGACATTATCTTGTGCAGAGGCGGAACTGAAAACAGTTGTATCGAAAGAGGAGGCGAAAATGGCTTACGAAGCGAAGGATTTCAGCGGCTTGGTCGGCATGGAGGGCTTCAGCGACACCTTGCTCAACAATCACTTCACCTTATACAAGGGCTATGTCACCAACACGAACAAAGCCCTTGAAACGCTGGACGGGATGCTCAAGGGCGACAAAATTGGCTACGAATACGGCGAAGTGAAGCGGCGACTCGGCTGGGAGTTCAACGGAATGCGCCTGCACGAACTCTACTTCGGCAACCTGGGCGGGAAGGCCACACTGGACAAGAGTAGCAAACTCGCCAAGAAGCTGGCCGAAGATTTTGGCAGTTACGAGTTGTGGGAGAAAGACTTCAAGGCGGTCGGCGCAATGAGAGGGATTGGCTGGGTCGGCCTCTACCAGGACAACACGAACGGCAAGCTCATTAACTTCTGGATTAATGAACACGACGTAGGGAATCCGTCGGGATGTGTCCCGATTCTCATCATGGACGTGTTCGAGCATGCCTATATGACTGACTACCAGTTGAAGCGACCCGACTATATCGCGGCGTTCTTCAAGAACATCAACTGGGCGGTCGTCGAAAAGAGACTGATGAAGTAAGCCCGGACAAGTCGTTGTCTGATTCCAAATGGGCGCGTTTGTCAAGCTGCACAGAGATGTGACAAACGCTGAAGCGTTCCAACGGCAGGGGTGATTCCCACTGCTTTTGGGATCGCCCCTTTCACGATAAGGGCGGCTCACTGCGCGCGGCGAGCCGCCTCTGCATTTTCACATGAGTCCCCCGAAAGACATACTATAGTAAAGTTAGAGGGGGAGGTGTTTCAGATGCCCATGTATGATAGTGAACGCCTCGTTCGCGATATAGAGAAGAAGAAAGAGCAAGTCTCTTCATTGTCTGACACCGAATTGAAGAAAGAAGTCTCGCATGTGACCAAGCTCTTGCAGTCGAGCCTGCCCGACTGTTTGCGCCAGCGAGCCGAAAGAATCGTCGCGGCCAGAAAGCCGGAAAAGATAGAGACCGAGATTGAGCGTTTCAATTTTGAAGCACGGTGGTTCCAACTGTTGCTCGACTATGAGAAGCGGGTCGCGAAAGAGGCCGAAAAGAGAAAGATTGCCTGACACTGAAGAGAGTAGAAAGAAGTATGGCGAAAGGGAAATCCGGGAGAGTCAAAGGTCGAAAGCCCGTGGCAGTTGAAGTGACATTGGAGCCTCTCCCAGGAAAAAGCGTTCTCGCGTCCGTTTCGCAGTTGTGAGCCTGTCCCAGGCCTCTGTAGGTGCGAATTCATTCGCACAATGGAGGGGGAACAACTTTGCTCTGGGTGTACGAATAAATTCGCACCTGTATGCGTGGCGGGCATAGCCAGGTTTTGGATTTCTGCGCGACAGCGGTTCATCGTTCATGTATGAGAGAGGAGAAGTCCATGAAAAGAGTCGTGATAGGGTCTACAATGATTTTGCTATTCCTGTTTCTTCTGGCAGATACGGCAGCAGTTGCGGTTCCGACACAGGTAACGGTGAGGGTTCTGAGCAAAGGGGCGAAATTCGTTGGCACGAGCATGGGCGGCGCCTTCGTTGTGATAAAGGACATGAGTACGGGAGAGGTGTTGGCGAAAGGCAGAACTGAAGGCTCCACGGGCAATACCGGTTCGATCATGAGAACCCCGAGGACCGCCGGCGAGCCGTATCTCTCGGATGGTGACTCGGCCAAGTTCAATGCGACCATAGATGTCGATTCGCCCGTTTACGTCGAGATTTCCGCCTATGGTCCCGGCGCGCAAAAACAGTCCGCCAACAAGGTGTCGATAACGCAATGGATTCTTCCCGGGAAGGACATAGTGGTCGGCGACGCTATTCTGCTCGAGCTTCCCGGATTCGTTGTGGATATTCTTTCACCGCCATCGCATGTAATGTTCGGAGGAGTTCCGCAATCCGTAAAGATAAGGGCCAATGTCACGATGATGTGCGGATGCCCGATTGAGCCTGAAGGATTATGGGACGCCAACACGTATGAGATCAAGGCGATGCTGAAAAGGGACGGCAAGGACGCGGGAACCATTGAGATGAAGTATGCGGGAGAGAAAAGCCAGTTTGAAGCCGGCTACCAGGTGACCGAGCCCGGAACTTATGAAGTGACCGTTTATGCCTTCGACCCGTCCAATGGCAACACGGGCCTGGACAAGACGACGTTCATGGTTTACTGAAAGAAGGGACGGATCACGGAATCTACCGATTCGGTCGTCCTTCGTCTTTATGTTCTTTTCGCTTTTGCGGCGAAGAGATCTCTTGGCTCAGAGCGATTTCTGAGACACTTGCGGATCATCTCTCGATTTTGGAGAAGTCGGGCGTTTGTTTATGATGGTCGGTATTCTGTTCGAATGTATACGCGGCGCGGAAGAGAGTTTTTTCATCGAAGGCTCTGCCGATCATCTGGAGGCCGATGGGCAGTCTTCCTGATGAGAAGCCGCAGGGGATAACCATGCCGGGCAGGCCGGTCAGGTTGACGGAAAGAGTGAACACATCTGAGAGATACATCTGCAGCGGGTCGTCGACTTTTTCGCCGATGAGGAAAGCGGGAGTGGGAGTGGTGGGTATCATTACGATGTCGCATTTCTTGAATGCTTGATCGAAATCGTTCTTGATGAGAGTGCGGACTTTCTGCGCCTTGAGATAATAGGCGTCGTAATAGCCGGAGCTGAGTGCAAACGTGCCGAGCATGATTCGCCTCTTGACCTCAGGGCCAAACCCTTCACTCTTGGTCTTGCAGTACATATCCAGAAGATTCTCACGTTCCGGATGGCGATATCCGTACTTCACGCCGTCATAGCGAGCAAGGTTCGAGCTTGCCTCGGCAGGCGCAACGATGTAGTAGACCGCGAGCGCATAGCCGTAATGTGGGAGCGATATTTCCACACTCTCGGCGCCAAACTCCTCGAGCAGTTTGATTGCTCCCTTGATGGATCTTTCGACCTCGGGGTCGAGTCCCTCCTGAAAGTATTCGCGAGGCACTCCCATCTTCAATCCCCGGATATCGGTCGTCAAACTCTTCGTAAAATTGGGACACTCGATCTCGGCCGAGGTCGAATCGCGGGAGTCATGTCCGCCGATTACGTTCATCAGGAGCGCGCAATCGGTGACATCGCGCGTGAGTGGGCCTATCTGGTCGAGCGAAGAGGCGAAGGCAACAAGTCCATAACGCGAGACACGACCATAGGTCGGCTTGAGGCCAACGATGCCACAGAAAGCGGCTGGTTGGCGAATCGAGCCTCCGGTGTCGGAGCCGAGCGCCAGAATTGCCTCGCCTGCGGTGACCGCTGCCGCCGAGCCACCGCTCGAGCCGCCGGGCGCGCGCTCGGGGTCCCACGGATTACGGGTGGGCCCGAAGGCGGAGTTCTCGGTCGAGGAGCCCATTGCGAACTCATCGAGATTGGTTTTCCCGACAATCACTGAATCAACTGCGAGCAGCCGCTCGACCACGGCCGCGTCATAGGGAGAGACGAAGCCTTTAAGTATTCTCGAAGAGCACGTGGTTTCTGTCCCGATCATGCACATGTTGTCTTTGAGCGCGAGCGGAATGCCCGAGAGCGGGTTGATCCGTTCGCCCGCTTTCACCTTCCGGTCGACTCTATCCGCTGCCCTCAAAGCGCTGTCTCGCAAGACGGTGAGGTAAGCCTTGATTACGGGGTCGCGCCGCTCGATGTTTGCGAGTACAGATTCGGTTATCTCAAGGGAAGTCGTCTCGCCGGAGACGATCAACTCGTGTAACCTATGCGCGGGCAACAAAGCGAGGTCTTTCACACGGTCCTTATTCATCCAATGTCTTCCTCTCATGACAAGGTGTTTTCAATGTCATTATTTCCAACAGCCGACACCGACCGGCGCTTATTCGGGGACACCATGCGGCATGGTGTCCCCGAATAAGCGTCAAATACAGGCTCACCCGAAGCAGTATCTCTTTCTTTCACCTTTTTCTTTTTAGCTCCTTTAGGCAGAAACCAGAAACCCCCGCCCGGCGCGGCCCCTTTTTCGCCTACTCAATCACCCTCGGCACGACATAGAAATTCTCTTCGCGGCGCGGCGCATTTTCGATTAGTTTGTCGGTCGGTGAAGGCACGTCTCTCACCTTATCCTCCCGCATTGGTGTCTTCTCGAAAAACATGTGGGATGTCGGCGGTACGCCACTAGTATCGAGTTCGTTCAGCTTCTCCACGTATTGGAGTATCTCGTTCAACTGAGAAATGAACCCTTCAAGTTCTCTTTCGCCGAATTTCAATCGTGCGAGTTTGGCAACGTGATCTATCATTTCGCGAGTGATTTTCATGAGGTATCTCCTCAGAAACTGGCTCGTGGTTCCCAGTTCATTGTTGTTGGTTAAACCAAGAAAACTGAATAACTTATGTCATTCCCGCTTTCGCGGGAATGACGTTGTGGTTGCTGTCACGTTTCTTCTGCACTTAACCACGCTACGACGTGGTCAATCACTGCTTCTTCTGCTTTCTATTAAGACGAAATTATACACTACACGTTGCCGGACAGCAAGCGGGACAGAAGGTTGAAAGTCGAAAGTCAAAGGGCGAAGGTCGGAAAAAGCGAAGGGCAAAGGCGAAGTGGGAAGCGCCGTGCGGAACTTCACCGCTGACCTTTGACCTTCGACTTTCAACTACTGATGATTCCCCTCTCCCCTATCTTTTGATGATGCCGCCGCCTACAACTACGTCGCCGTCGTAGAAGACGATGGCTTGACCCGGGGTTATGGAGCGCTGCGGATGATTGAAGTGGACGAGAACGGTGTTGTGCTCGAGCGGCGACACGAGGGCCGGGCTTTCTACGTGTTTGTAGCGGATTCGCGCGTTCAGACGCATTGGTTCGCGGAGGCTTTTCAGAGATATCCAGTTCAGGTTTTCCGCCACGAGCTCGCCGGCCCACACATGTTCGGCGGTTCCCACGATGACTGCGTTTCGTCCGACGTCAATGCCGACAACGTATAGAGGTTTCGGGTGAGCGATTCCGAGCCCGCGTCTTTGACCGACGGTATAGTTGGCCGTGCCGGCGTGGGTTCCAAGCTTTTTCCCCGTCACATCAAGAATGGGGCCGGGGTTGAGCTTGTCGGGCGCGATTCTTTCGAGCAACCTGCGATAGTCGCCCTCGGGCACAAAGCAAATCTCCTGGCTCTCCGGCTTTTGCGCGGTGGGCAATCCGAGTTCGCGCGCTTTAGCGCGAACCTGCGTCTTCGTAAGTTCGCCCACCGGGAAAAGGATATGCGCGAGTTGGGCCTGGGTGAGATTGTAGAGAAAGTACGACTGATCCTTTGCAGTATCGCGCCCTTTCAAGAGAAGGTATCGGTCCGTCCCGGGGTCATGCGCAATGCGGGCATAGTGGCCGGTGGCGACATGTGTGGCGTCAAGTGAACGAGCACGCCGCAGCATAAGGCGGAATTTTATTTCAGTGTTGCAGACGATGCAGGGGTTAGGCGTCTTGCCGGCAAGGTATTCTCTGCAGAAAGGATCGACAACGTATTTGCGGAATGCCGCCCTGGCATTTGAGACATAGTGAGGGATATCGAGGAGAGCGCATACCCTGCGGGCATCATCGGCATCGGAGACGGAACAGCAGCGCCGCGTGAATTCATCGGCCAGACCAGCATCCTCCCACACCTTCATGGTGATGCCGACGACTTCAAAGCCTTGCTGCAACAGGATGGCCGCGGCCGTCGAGCTGTCGACGCCGCCACTCATGAGAGCCACTATCTTCTGAGGCATCAGGCCTCTCCGTGCGTCAGGGCGCCGTCCCGCCGAAGCGGGACGCCCTTACAAAAGCAAGTTCAAATGAATATGCACACTTATTCGGGAACGCGAAGCAGAACGGTAATTCCGAATAGGCGACATCATCCCGGCGCAGTGTTCCTCATGGGATGTGGGACACCGCAGAAAATCGGGGACACGATGCGGCATCGTGTCCCCGATTTTCTCAAGCATTTGGCCGTATTAACGGGTATCCTCAGCTTGCTTTCAGGCGGTTCCGCTCTTGCCTGCGGCTGCCACCTCCTGCTCATCAGCGGGATGACCCTGCGCTTTGGGGAGGCGTTGTTTAGCCGTATCGGGCTGACACATCGTGCACCGTCCCTCGAAAATGACACCTTCGGCGACAACGAACTTGGCGGCAGGTGTCGTGACGTCGCCGTAGAGGCGGCCGGTCGAAAGAATCTCGACCTTCTCACGCGCAGCAACGTTGCCATGGATCGAGCCGCCGACAACGACGTGATTGGCCGAGACGTTGCCCTTTACGACGCCTTTTGAGCCCACGATGACGGCTGCATCGGCGGTCACCTTGCCTTCGATGTTCCCGTCGATTCGCAATGTGCCGCGCGAATGAATGTCGCCCTTGACCGTCGAGCCAGCCCCAATTACACTGTCAACTTTGTCGGAATCACCCATATTCTGGAGGCCTTTGCTTTTGAACATTTGATTCCCGCCATTCAGTCCATGATACCATTTATTGAGGAGATTTCGCATCGATTCGATTCATCACGCGTGCACAAGAAACAATCGCGTCATTCCCGCGCAAGCGCGCGTTTATTCGGGGACACCATGCGGCGTGTGGCCCCCGGATAGACGCGGATTTCTCGGTAGATTATTGCACCAGGAATTTGTAGGGATTAGTCAGTTTGCCGTTGAGGCGAACCTCGTAGTGGAGGTGCGGTCCCGTGCTTCTGCCGGTGCTGCCGATATAAGCGACCACGTCGCCGCGTCTCACGCGCTCGCCCCTTCTGACGAGAAGAGAATCGCAGTGGCCGTAGGCTGTGCTATAGCCGTATCCGTGAGCTATCACGACCATCCTGCCCAGACCGTTATCCCACCCCGCGTACACCACAACGCCGTCAGCGGGCGCAATGATGGGCGTGCCGCGCGGCGCCACGATGTCGACGCCTTCATGGAAGCGTGACTTGCCGTTGATCGGGTCATCGCGGTACCCAAAGCCTGAGGAAAGCCATGCCTCCTGCGAGGCGACCGGATTGATGGAAGGAATGCTTGCAAGCTTTGCGCCCTGCCGCTCGAAGGCATCCAGAACCTCCGCAAAACTATCCTTGAGCTGGAGCGTGCCGCCGATGAGTTCCTGAGCGGAGTAATCCATGTCCGGCTGTGACGCGGCGTCGGCCGTGTCAAAGAGCGCGGGAGCAGCGTCGGGGGTATCGCCGTCAGGACCGCCCTGCCCGCCGGCCGCCATCTCGAGTTTCGAGCGATCGCGGGGCTTGAGACCAGCGACAGTGCGCAACTTCTCTTCCAGTTCCTCGAGCACCGCAAACTGGCGGTTGAGTTGCGTGAGCTCCGCATCGCGAGCCCTTATTTCGGACTCCAATTGAGATATCCGCACCAGCCTCTTCTTATGCAGACTGTGGCCCATGTAGAGGGCCGTGACGCCCGAAAGCACAAATAGAGACGCGGCCACGAAGGCCGCAATCCTTAAAGAGCGCAAGGGAAGGTTGAAGCTGTAAACCTTACGTCCGGGCGAGTTCGGGACAATCATCAAGCTCCACTTTTTCTGCATCTCGACCTCGGCAGACCCATTTTATGACTGTTCTTGTGCTGCTACCAATCACTCCATTACACACATATACTTGCGAGAAACAGGCGCTAATTTGAAACTCATCTTCTTGCGGCAGGAATTCTTTGGATGGACAGCCGGATTATAACATAGGCCCCTAATCCAGTCAAGTGCAAAATTTGCCTGTCCAGCCTTTTTCCGGATGCAATCATGCCAAAATTATGCGTCAGGTTATAGGCCGTGGATTTCACAGCATGACATACCGCAGAAAATCGGGGACACGATGCGGCATCGTGTCCCCGATTTTCTAACACTTGTATCTGCATTGTATACGCGAATGAATTCGCGTTTGTACGACCGGTGAGAACGCGAGCGCAGAGATTCTGCAAGAAAGCCTTCAGGACACTCTATGAGAGCGCGCCTGCGAGCTTAAGACGCGCGATAGCGCGTCTGAGAGACGCCTCGGCCCGGACGATGTCTATCTCGGGGTTCTTCGTCCCCAGTCTTTCACGCGCCCTGGCCATAGACGCTCGAGCCCGTTCCACGTTGATCTCTTCTTTTTTCTCTGCTGTGTCGACGAGCAGCGTCGCGCTTTTCTGAGTAACGACGAGAAAGCCTTCTCCCACGCTCATTTTCAGGTCGGACTTGCCCTCGAGCTTGATCGAGATCATGCCGATCTCGATGTTCGTGAGGAGTGGCGCATGACCCGCCAATATGCCCAGGTAGCCCAGCCCTCCGGGAGCGGTCACACACTCGACGTTATCGCTAAAGACGGTGCGCTTCAGTGTGACTATTTCAAGCGGATAGGATTTCGCCAATTTACTTACCCCTTACGGATTTTCTCGGCCTTTTCGACCGCTTCCTCTATCGCGCCCACCATGTAGAATGCCGCTTCGGGCAGTTCGTCGTACTGACCCTCGATAATCGCCTTGAAGCTTCGAATCGTGTCGGGAATCGTGACATAACGGCCGGCAAAGCCCGTGAACTGCTCGGCCACGTGGAACGGCTGCGAGAGGAATCGCTGGAGTCTCCGTGCGCGCTGCACGGTCTGCTTGTCATCTTCGGATAGTTCTTCCATGCCGAGAATTGCGATGATGTCCTGGAGGTCCTTGTATCTCTGCAGAATCTGCTGAACAGTTCTGGCAACCATATAATGTTCGTCGCCGATAACGCGAGGGTCGAGAATCCGCGAGGTCGAATCGAGCGGGTCGACCGCCGGATAGATGCCCAACTCCGCGATCCGGCGCGAGAGCACCGTGGTGGCGTCGAGGTGAGAGAACGCCGCCGCCGGCGCCGGGTCGGTAAGGTCGTCGGCCGGAACGTAAATGGCCTGGACAGAGGTGACGGAGCCGCGCTTGGTTGAGGTAATCCGCTCCTGCAACTCGCCCATTTCCATGCTGAGGGTCGGCTGGTATCCCACGGCGGAAGGCATACGTCCGAGAAGCGCCGACACCTCGGAGCCCGCCTGGCTGAAGCGGAATATGTTATCGATGAACAGAAGCACGTCCTGCCCTTTTTCATCGCGGAAGTACTCTGCTTCGGTGAGCGCGCTGAGTCCGATTCTGAGCCTCGCGCCCGGTGGCTCGTTCATCTGTCCGAAAACGAGAACTGTTCTATTAATGACGCCCGACTCTTTCATTTCGAGCCAGAGGTCGTTGCCCTCGCGGGTACGCTCGCCGACTCCGCCGAACACCGAGACGCCGCCGTGCTTCTTGGCGCGGTTGTGGATCAGTTCCATCAGGAGAACGGTCTTGCCCACGCCTGCGCCGCCGAAGAGGCCCACCTTGCCGCCGCGTGTGTACGGCGCGAGCAGGTCGATCACTTTCAGGCCGGTCTCGAAGGGTTCATTCGCTGAAACCTGTTCCTCGAACGTGGGTGCGGACCGATGAATAGGATAGAAGGTTTTCGGGCTGATCGGCCCCATCTCGTCGATGCACTGCCCGAGCACGTTGAATATCCTGCCCAGGCACTCCTCACCCACCGGGATCGTTATGGAAGCGCCCGTGTCAACCGCTTCCATGCCGCGGACCAAGCCGTCGGTCGAAGACATCGAGACTGCGCGCACGATGTTATCGCCGAGGTGTTGCGCGACCTCGACGACGAGGTCTATCCCCTTCTCCTTATCCTCGATCTTGATGGCGTGGTTTATCTGCGGCAAATCATCAGTAAAAAACTCAACGTCGACGACCGGTCCAATGACCTGGGCTACCTTTCCTACGTTCATTTCCTTCTCCTTCCTAAGGAACAGAGCGTTCAAACACCTTTGTTGGGGGCACCATGCGGCACGGTGTCCTCAATAAAGGGCGGGTGCATTCCTCTAACAAATCGGCCACTCGATCCGATACGGCTACTTCTTCTTGGTCGCGTCGGCGCCCGTGACGACCTCGAGTATCTCGCGCGTGATGGATGCCTGCCGCACCTTATTGTAGTTAAGCGTCAGCGTGTGAATCATCTCGTCCGCGTTGTCGGTGGCGCTCTTCATCGAGACCATCCGGCTTCCATGCTCGGAGGCGCCGGCCTCGACAAACGCGAGATACACCTGGTTCTGGAGGTACTTCGGGAGAAGCTTCTGCATCAACTCCTCCGCTGTCGGCTCGAAGATATAGAGGGCGCTTCCACCCGCCTGTTTGTCAGCCTCCGCGCTCTCGAGGGGAAGCAACTGCGCTTCGAGCGGAGTTGTCACCATCGCGCTCTTGAATTTCGTGTAGAAGAGGACCACCTTGTCGTAGTCCGCCTTTTCGTAGCCGCCTGCCAGAAAGCGCATTACTTCGGCGACGAACGAGACCTCGACCTCTTTGCTCGGGAACGGCCAATACTTGAGAATCTCATATTGCCGCCTCTTGAAGAAGTCGTTCGCCTTCTTGCCGATGACAACGAGCCGAACCGATTCCGGTTTGAGGGACTTGATGAACTCCATAGCCCTCTTTATGATGTTCGCATTGTACGCGCCACAGAGGCCTTTGTCGGAGGTCATCACAACGACGCAGACGCGCTCGACCGGCCTCTTCACGAGAAGCGGGTGTGTGACGCCGGAAGCAGACTTGCCGACCTCGTTCATGAGCAGACGCAGTTTTTCGGCGTACGGACCGGCGGCCTGAACCATCTCCTGCGCCCGTTTGAGCTTCGAGGCGGCGACCATCTGCATCGCGCGCGTGATCTGCTGGATGTTCTTTACGCTTCGAATGCGATTTCTGATTTCACGTGTATTTGCCATTATCGCTCTGACGGCTTGAACAGAAGCTTAAACTCTTCTGTCGCCTTCTTGATCCGTTCCATGGTTTCGTCAGTTATCTTCTTCGTTTCGCGGATGGACTGTCCTATTGCCGGGTACTTGTCCTTCATAAATTCATGGAAATCTATCTCGAAGGATTTCACATGATCGGCGGGGACGTCGTCGAGCATTCCCAGGTTGGCCGCCGCGATAATCATCACCTGCTTTTCGACCTCCATGGGGTCGTATTGCGGCTGCTTGAGCACTTCGACGAGCTTCTCGCCCCGGGTCAGTTGCGCCTGTGTCGACTTGTCCAGCTCCGAGCCGAACTGGGCGAACGCCGCGAGTTCGCGGTACTGCGCCAGATTCAGGCGGAGCGCGCCGGCCACTTTCTTCATAGCCGGTATCTGAGCGTTTCCGCCTACGCGCGAGACCGAGAGACCGACCGAGACGGCGGGCCTCACGCCTCCGTAGAACAGGTCGGTTTCGAGATATATCTGCCCATCAGTAATCGAGATGACGTTGGTCGGGATATATGCCGAATAGTCGCCCGCTTGTGTCTCGACGATGGGGAGCGCGGTGAGCGAGCCGCCACCGAGCTTGTCGTTGAGCTTGGCGGCGCGCTCGAGCAAACGCGAATGAAGGTTGAAGATATCCCCCGGGTACGCCTCGCGGCCGGGCGGCCTTCTAAGCAGCAGCGACATCGTGCGATACGCGACCGCATGCTTGGATAAGTCGTCGTATATAATCAGAGCGTGCTTGCCGGTGTCTCTGAACTCCTCACCCATGGCGCAGCCGGCGTAAGGCGCGACGTACTGCATCGGCGCAGCGTCGCTCGCATTGGCGGCCACGATGATGGTATAGTCCATCGCTCCGTATTTCTGGAGCGTCTCGACTACACCGACCACGGTCGATTGTTTCTGGCCAATGGCGACATAGATGCAATAGACGTCCTTGCCGCGCTGGTTTATTATAGCGTCGATTGCGAGGGCGGTTTTGCCCGTCTGCCGGTCGCCGATGATAAGCTCACGCTGGCCGCGACCGATGGGGATCATCGAGTCGATGCACTTGAGCCCCGTTTGCAGCGCCTCCTTAACGGGCTGGCGCTGGACGACGTTGGGCGAGCGGCCTTCGATCGGCCTGAATTGCTTGTTGTTGAGAGGCCCTTTTCCGTCAACCGGCTGGCCGACGCCGTTGACCACTCGACCGACGAGCTCGGGGCCGACGGGCACTTGCAGGATTCTGCCCGTGCGCTTGACTTGCGCGCCCTGTTGGATATCCTCATACTCGCCGAGGATGACGGCGCCAATCTGGTCGAGTTCCAGGTTGAGGGCCATTCCGAAAACGCCACCGGGGAACTCAAGCATCTCGGCCGACATGCAACTGGGCAGCCCCTTGATGCGGGCGATGCCGTCGCCGGCCTCGATGACGACGCCGACCTCCTCCATGCCGATCGTGACTTTTGATTCCTCGATGTGTCGCCGCAATACAGCGGATATTTGAGCAGGATCTAGCTTAAGTTCCACCAAGACACATCCTCCCTTTGATGAAGAAGCAGCGAATCAACCAACCATCTGCTTCTTTAATTGAGCCAGTTTGCTGCGCATGCTGCCGTCGAGAACCTTGTCACCGACCCTGACGACGGCGCCGCCCAGAATTGACTCGTCCACGCGAGCGCGCAGGTACACGTCTTTCTTGGTCAGTCTCTTCAACTCGGCGCCAAGCTTCTCGAGTTCCGCGTCGGAAATCGGGACGGCGGTGATTACTTCCGCCGACACCTTCGACCTGGCCGCGCTCGCCAGAGCGTAAAACTCCTCGGCAATCTTGGGAAACACACGCCCGCGGTCCTGGTCGATGATAAGGTTCATCTGGTTGAGCATGACGCGGCTCAACTTGTCGCTCATGAGGTCGGAGAGAGCATTCTTCTTGCCCTCCGCCTTGATTCTCGGGTTATTGATGAACTCTTTAAGCTCGAAGTTGCTCTGGTACAGGCGCTCGAGCTCGCGTAGTTCTTCTTCCACCCGGTCGGCGACACCTTCCGCCGACGCAAGTCGAAAGAGCGATTCGGCGTATGCGCTTGTAATAGGATCAGCCTTCATATAGCTTGCCTACCTCGGTAATGTATTGGTCGATGAGTTTGCCGTGTTCCTGTTTGCTCAGAGTCTTCTGGATGACCTTCGAGGCGACTTCTATGGAGATATCGGCAATCTGGTTCTGAAGCTCTTTTATGGCCTTTTCCTTTTCACGCCCGATTTCCTCCTGGGCGCGTTTGATCAGTTGATTGGCCTCTTCTGTCGCCTTGGCGATGGTCTCCTTGCGCAGATTCTCTCCAAGGGACTTGCCTTCGTCCATGATCTTCTTCGCCTCTGTGCGAGCGGTGTCGAGCTGCGCCTTGTATTCGGCGAGCAGTTTCTCGGCGTCCGCGCGCGTGAGCTCGGCGTTCTTGATGTCGCCTTCGATCTTGTCGCTGCGTTTGTCGAGCATCTCCATTATGCGAGGAAACGCAAACTTGTTCAAAATGAAGAGCACAACGGCGAACGCAATGAGCGTCCAAATCCACATATTGAAAGCGGGCGGGGCCGCTTCGTGCGCTTCGCCATGCGCGGCAGGCTTCTCCGTATGGGCGCCCGTAACCGCTGGCGTTTCCGCGGTCACTTGTTGCATCTCTCCCTGAGCGGCTTCTTGCGGGGCCGTCGCCTGGTGCGTGTCGCCCGTTTCCTGCGCTAAATAGAATATGGTTTCCGCCACGTCATTCACCTCCAGTTAAAGGACTCCAGGTTTCCCTGACTAGAGGGACCTGACCATAAAGCTGATAACCAGGGCATAGAGCGCGAGCGCTTCGATGAAGGCCAGGCCGATAAACATGTTCGTGGTTATCGTGCCGGTGGCCTCCGGCTGACGGGCCATGCTCGCCACCGCGTTACCGACAAGGTAACCCATGCCAATACCGGTTCCGAGAGCGGCCAAACCTATGCTTAAGCCAGCACCGAGCGCGCCAAGTCCACTGAGTTCCATTTTTTCCTCCCTTGCTTTAACCGACTGTTATACCCAAACTCTTAGTGATGTTCACGAAGCGAGTCACCGATATACAGCGAGGTGAGTATCGCAAAGATAAACGACTGAATCAGAGCGACGAAAATCTCGAATAACAGCATTCCCACGACCCCGAGGAAGGGCAGCACACCGAGCAGCTTCCAGCCGATCCCTTTCGCGAACAACGCCACCGCGCCCCCCGTGAATACCAGGAGGACCTGGTGGCCCGCAAGCATATTGGCGAAGAGTCGGACGGCCAACGCAAAATGTTTCGCGAGGAGGCTGATAATCTCTACAGGGTAAATTAGTGGGATCACGTACCAGGGAACCCCATGCGGGATAAAGCCCTTGACAAAATACCCGTAAATCCCCTTCTTGCGAACGCCGGTAACCACCACAATGACGAGCACCAGCACCGCAAGCGTGGCCGTGACGTTTATGTCCGATGTCGCCGTATGGCCAAGAGGCCCGAGCGGGAACACACCGACGATGTTGCAGAAGAACACGAAGAAAAAGAGCGACGCGATGAGCGGGAAATACGGTAACCCTGCGTGGCCCATGGTGTCGAGAACCATCTTTTGGCGAATAAGCGTAAGGAGCAACTCGACGAAGCTTTGGTATCTCCCGGGCACCATCTCTTTCTTCCCCGCCATATAGATGGTGATGAACGCCAGGAACGCGGCTACCCACATCCATATGACTGCCTTGTTGATAGAGAAATAGGGGCCCAAGTCCACTATGTTCTGTAACGCTGCATGTTCCAAGATTCCTACCTCCTGTCAGACGCCTGCTTCCCGGCCCGACCACTTGTTCCGAATACCTTAAGAGGCTGCAATAATGTCAATACCGTAAACGACCCGACCAATCCAGCGCACGCAGAAGTGAAACTGACATTTGTTGCGTGCGACAGGAGCCAGAGCATGAAACCGATCGCGGTCAACCTGACCAGAAAACCGCCGACAACAATCGCCATCGCTATTTTCATGGTCGAAGGCCGAACCAATGAGGCGAACGAACGCGCAAGCGAGAAATCCATCACCCCGATGACGATTCCCACTGCAAGACCAAGCACCATCGGAGACATGCCAATAATCCTTCCATTTCCGAATGAATCCGTTACGGAGACCCGTTTTGCTCGTGTTGCGCTTTCTCGTCAGAAGGTTTCTGTTGTTTCTTCAGGTCGCTGAGTGATTCCGTCAGCGTCCTGTATGCGGAGCGAATAGCCGCGGCTCCACCCAAAATCATTCCTGCGACCGTAAACCACGGGTCCTTGCCCGTCTTCTTATCAAGCCACTGCCCGATAAGAACGGGGAGGAATACGGCAACAGCCATCTCGATGCCGAGCGTGAAAGCCCGCCCGAACGCCTCCATCGCTTTTGGTTGGGTGCGGGTCATAAATGCCACCTGCCTTTTTCGTGCCGTCTGAAGCCCGCGCTTCCGTCACAGGGCTTATATCTATTGTATCAGAAGCACGCCTCTCGACTGAAGATTTCCCGCCAAGAGCAAAAGGCGCACGTCTCGGCAATCAACAGCGATATCGGCTTGGGGTGACACCGACATCACGCAAGCATACGTTCGATCGTGTAGCGGGCCATGTCGATAATGAAGCCCGGCGCGACTCCAAACAAGAGAGTAAACATCGTTGTGACAACGATTGCGTACATGGTCGAACTGATGGCATCTCCTTCGGCCAGTACCTCGCCCTCCGGTTCGCGCATGTACATGTAAAGGACGACGCGGACATAGTAGAACGCTGCAACGACGCTCATGAGCACACCGACTACGGCAAGCGTCAGGTTGCCTGTCACTATTGCCGCCTTGAATATATAGAACTTTCCGATAAATCCAAAGGTTCCCGGGAAACCCATTAACGATAGCAGCAAGATAGTCATGAGCAGAGCCGTCAGCGGCCTGCGTTTCGCGAGGCCGGCGTAGTCAGCCAGCGAATCGCGCGGATTATCGGCCCTTCCGAGCGAGATGACCACCGCGAACGTGCCCAGGTTCATGAACATGTACGCGAACAGATACACCATCACGCTCATCATCGACTCGGACGCAAACGTGGCTGACATCGCCTTGCCGCCTGTCATCTCTGTGGCGGTTCCGGCGGATACTATTCCGATGAGCAGATAGCCGGCATGCGCAATGCTCGAGTACGCCAGCATCCGTTTCATACTCTTCTGAGCGACGGCGACAACGTTGCCGTATATCATCGTCAGGATCGAGAGCAAAGTGAACATTTGCACCCAATCGGGAACAAGGGCTCCGAACGTCTTCATGTAGACGCGCATGATGACGGCGAATGCGGCGACCTTGGGGCCAACCGACATGAACGCGGTCAGCGGCGTCGGCGCGCCCTCATATACGTCGGGCGTCCACATATGGAACGGGACAGCGGCTATCTTGAATGCGAACCCGACGGTCATGAGGACCAGCGGAAGCCGTGTCATCACTTCGGAGTCAATAATATTGCTATTGGGAGACAGCGTGAAACCCTGCAGGCTGGTCGTGCCCGTTATCCCATAGAAGAATGACATCCCATACAGCAGCAGCGCGGACGCGAACGACCCGAGCAGGAAATACTTCATCGAGGCCTCGCATGAGCGCGGGTTGTCCCTCTGGAACCCTGCCATAAGGTATATCGAGATGGCCATGAGTTCGAGACCGATGTAGATGGTCACAAGGTCGTTTGCCGACGCCATCACCATCATGCCGACGGTGCAGAACAGCACGAGCTCGAGGTATTCGCCCACGCTGATGTTGTTCAGTGAGAGGTACCTGGGCGAAATGAGGACGGTAAGCGCCGCCGAGAATATGAATATTAACTTGAAGAACTGGGCATATGAGTCCACGGCGACCATCCCGCTGAACGCCGTCTCGTTCCTGTCCCATATCAGCATCGTGGTCAAGAACGCCAGGACCAAACCCACGAGGGCAATCGCGGAGAGAGAGGTTTTCCGTTGCGGCTTGATGAAGATGTCCACCGCCAAAACGAGCAATCCGACGAGGGCTACAATTACCTCGGGATAGACGGCCGTAAAATCAATCGGGGGAATCTGCATTACTTGTCTCCACTATGACCATGAGGGTCTGCATGAGCGGCCTCAGGCGCTTCACCGTGTCCGGCCGCGGCAGGTTCCATAAACGTCAGCCCTCTTCGCATTCCGTGGGATTCACCTGCTCTGAACTGCTCCATCATTGCCTCATGGCCGGCGGGCATGGCCGGCGTTTGTCCGGGCATTGAGATAGGCGGATGTCCCGGCGGCATAGCCGACTGTTGTCCGGGCATCATGTGTTGTCCGGGCATTGAAATAGGCGGATGCCCCGGCGGCAGTTGCATGCCCGAAGGCGCTTCCATGCCTTGACCGGGGGCGGCGTTCATCTGCATCTCCCGCATCTGTTTCATTTCAGCCAGCGCCGCTTGCGGATTTGTCATGAGAACCGTATTCATCACGGCGGCATCCATGAAACGAAGGAACGGCTTCGGGTAGATTCCTATCCAGAAGCAGAGGATAATGATCGGGATCAGAGTCATGACTTCGCGCAGGTTCAGGTCCTTGAGTTCCATATTCTTCGGGTTCTCGAGCTTGCCGAACATCACGCGCTGATACATCCAGAGCATGTATGCCGCACCGAGCACGATGCCGCTGGTGGCGAGGAGGACCATCAACGTGGACATGTTCGTAGCCCATTCCTTGGGAAGAAATCCGAGAGCAACGACGGGCTTCATCCACAGAGCCTTGAACCCTCCAAGGAGGATGGTAAATTCTCCGATGAACCCGTTCAGAGAGGGAAGCCCGATTGACGACAGCGTTATGATCATGAACATGATCGCATAGAGGGGCATCTGATGGCTGAGGCCGCCGAAATCTTTGATCATGCGGGTGTGTCTGCGTTCATATATCAGGCCGACGACCAAGAACAGCCCGCCCGTGCTCAGGCCGTGGTTTATCATTTGGAGTATTCCGCCTTCGACTCCCTGCTGGTTGAGCGCGAACAGGCCGAGCATAACAAATCCCAAATGGCTGACGCTCGAGTAGGCCACGAGTTTCTTCATGTCAGGCTGCATCATTGCGGTCAGCGCGCCATAAACGATTCCGATCACGGCGAGCGTTATACCGTAAGGCAGGAACCACATTGTCGCCTGCGGGAACAGAGGGAGGCTGAACCGCACAAAGCCGTAAGTGCCCATTTTCAGCAGAACGCCGGCGAGGATGACGCTGCCGGCGGTGGGCGCCTCGACGTGCGCGTCGGGAAGCCACGTATGGAAGGGGAACATCGGCACTTTGATGGCGAACCCGACGAAAAACGCGAGGAAAAGCCAGCGCTGAATATGCATCGGGATATCCATACCGTAGTACTTCATGACCTCGAAGCTGAGTTCGCCGGTTTGACGGTAATGGAGGAAGTAGAGTCCCAGAATCGCCAGCAGCATGAGCACGCTGCCGGCGAGGGTATAAAGGAAGAACTTGATTGCCGCGTAGAGCTTTCGCGGGCCGCCCCACACGCCTATCAAGAAGTACATGGGCACAAGCATGATTTCCCAAAACACGTAGAAGAGGAAGAAATCTAGTGAGAAAAACACGCCCAACATGCCCGTCTGCAAGAGGAGCATGAAAATATAGTATTCTTTCACCCTGTCCTGTATTGCAGTCCACGATGACAGGACAGCGAGCACGCCGAGGAACGTAGTCAGGAGAACGAGCAGGATGCTGATGCCGTCAACCCCGAGGAAGTACTGCGCGCCGAGACTCTCGATCCAGGGTGCTTTCTCCACAAACTGGAGCGCATGCCGGTCAATTATGAAACCGGGTATGAGCCTGAGCGAAAGCACGAAATCGACAAGGACGACGATGTTCGCAAACCATCGAATCGTGTTGTCGCGTCGCAGGAAAAGCATGATGATGATTGCGCCGATGACGGGGATGTACGTCAGCAGCGAGAGGATGGGCCACTTGAGGCCCATGTCAGCGTATGTCAGTATCTCAGGAGTCAAGTCTCAACTCTCCCTTCTCCAGATATCTAAGGGTTAGCGACGGCATTTGTTCTTCCCTGCATTCTATCCGCTTTTACAAGGGCACAGCATGCTGCGCCTACACAAAACCAACCTACCTGAAAAGTATGTATATGCTCAGGAATACGAACACTCCGATTGCCATTACGAGAGCGTAGTTCTGCACGTAGCCGGTTTGTATCCGCCTGAGAACATTGCTGCTCGCCTCGACAATTTTTCCAACGAGGTTTACGGCGCCGTCGACCACTCCGCCGTCGAAAAGAATACTGGCGCTGCTCAGCGTCCTGCCGAGCCACGCGACGCCATTGACCGTTCCGTCAATAATGTTGGCGTCAAACCAGCATAATATGTTTGCGAACTGCTTGGTTCCGCCGACAATGGCGAAGTTGTAGATTTCATCGACGTACCACTTATTCAGAAGGGCCTTGTGCAGCCCGGGCAACTTGAATTGGAGAAGCAATGGGATATTCGGATTCTTGATGTACATGAAGTAACCGACGCCGATGCCGGCGCCCGCAATCGCGATCGAGACAAACATCATAAGAAGCTCAAGCGAACGCGAGTGGGCCTCTCCCCCGCCGCCGACATGAGCCGTCATTTCCTGCGCATAAGCAAGACCCGCCGAGGCAGCCTCATGAGTCCCATGAGCGCCAAGAGCCGCTTTGTCGAGAACTGGGGCAAGAAAATGGTGAAAATGGTTTGCGCCTCCGAGCGCTTCGGGAATGCCGACCCACCCACCCACGACCGACAAGACCGCCAGCGCCATGAGCGGATATATCATCGCGCCCGGCGATTCGTGGAGGTGATGCTCGGCCTCATGAGAGACGCGCGATTCACCGAAGAACGTGAGACATATGAGGCGCGTCATGTAGAACGCGGTCATCAGGGCGGCAGCGGCGCCGACGGCCCAGAGGAACTTTCCCCACATCGGCCCGAGAACGGGCGAATTATACGTGAACGCTTTCCACAGAATTTCGTCCTTGCTGAAAAAACCGGCGAACGGCGGAATCCCGGCGATGGCGATATATGCGATCATAAACGTCCAGCACGTATGCGGCATGTGCTTTTTCAGAGCGCCCATGTTGCGCATGTCTTGATCGCCGCTCATGCCGTGAATGACGCTTCCGGCCCCGAGGAACAGGAGCGCTTTGAAGAAGGCATGCGTCATCAGATGGAAAATCCCCGCCGTGTAGGACGCTACGCCGCACGCGAGGAACATGTAGCCTAGCTGGCTGACCGTCGAATACGCCAGAACCTTTTTGATATCATATTGCGCCAGACCAATCGTGGCCGAGAAGAAAGCCGTCGCAGCGCCGATAGCGCCGACGAGTATGAGCGTCTTGGGCGCCATCGAAAAGAGCGCATTACAGCGGGAGACCATATAGACGCCGGAGGTCACCATGGTTGCCGCGTGGATGAGGGCGCTCGTAGGCGTCGGGCCTTCCATTGCGTCGGGCAGCCACACGTACAGTGGAAGCTGCGCCGACTTGCCCGTGGCGCCGACGAAGAGAAGCATCGTGATCGCGGTCACGATAGCGCCGTTATAGGCAAGTGTGTGGGGCGCAGCGGCGAAAACGGTCTGATAGTCAAGTGACCCGAAGTTCGTAAAAATAAGCATCATTCCCAGCGCAAACCCGAAGTCGCCGACCCGGTTGGTTACAAACGCTTTCTTGCCGGCATTGGCGGCCGAATCCTTCCCGAACCAGAACCCGATGAGCAGATAGGAGCACAAGCCGACACCTTCCCACCCTATGAACATCATGAGGAAATTGCCACCGAGCACGAGTATAAGCATCGCGCACGTGAACAGGTTCATGTACGCAAAGAAACGGTACTGCCCGCCGTCTTTGTGCATGTAACCGTGCGAATAGACGTGGATGAGGAAGCCTACGCCCGTGACCACGAGGATCATGACTGACGACAGGGGGTCTAGTTGGAACTTGAACGGAACCCTGAACGCGCCCATCTCGATCCACATGAACACTTCGCGCGTGAATACGCGCACGCCCTCCGCGTTGGGCTCAATGTGCCGAAGCGCAAGCACGCAAAGAACGGAGGTCACAAAAGAGAGGAAGACAGAGGCGCATCCGATAATTGAGGGCACTAACTCGGTCTTGCCCTTGAAGAACTTTCTCCCGAGGAGCCCTATCGTAACGAATCCCAAAAGAGGGAACACCGGGATCAACCAGATGTAGTCGAGTACTTGTCTTAGCGCCATGCTTTGTTCCCTGAGAGACGGCCCCGTGCCCGGGGTCCGTCCTCGCTATCCTACCATTTCATTGCGCTGGCTTCATCGGCGTTCACGGCCCGACTAACCCTGTAAAGCGCAATGAGTATTGCGAGGCCGGTTGCGGCCTCGGCCGCTGCAACGGTTATCACAAAAAGCGCAAACACCTGCCCGTGAGGCGACTGAAACTGGTGGGCGAACGAAACCAGATTCAGATTGACGGCGTTCAGCATCAACTCTATCGACATGAAGATCACTATCAGATTGCGCCGGATGAGAAAGCCGAGCATTCCGATACAGAACATCGCCGCGCCGAGCGCTATAGAATGGACGGGATCAATCATCTGGCCTCTTTCTCCCTTACTGTATCAGCGGCCGCCACCCCGCGGCGGGCGAGAATGACGGACCCTATCATCGCCACGAGCAGTAATATCGAGGCGATCTCGAACGGGTATAGATACGTCAAGAACAACTCGTGCGCAAATGCGCGCGTGGTGTCGGGCGCGTTGACAGCCGCCTCCTGGATGCGGGAAGGCTCGATTCCGCGTTTCGCGACCGTGAGAACAACGGCCATGACCATGGCGGCGAAGAGAGCCGCGAACCCGACCTGCGCCGGTTTGTGAAAGGCCGCCCGAAGCGCAGCCTCTTTCGACAGGTCCACAAGCATGATGACGAATATATACAGAACCAGCACGCCGCCCGCATAAATGATTATCTGGACAGCCGCTATGAACTCGGCGCTGAGCAGGAGATAAATGCCCGCAAGGCTGAAAAAGGTCACGAGCAGCCAAAGCGCCGAATGCATCGGATTGCGGCGGCTTATGACCATCAGAGAGGATATCAGAGTTATTGCCGCCAGGATATAAAAGGAAACCATAATGCTGTCAATCCTTCGCCATGCGAACGCTGGCGACCCACACCGGCGCGCCTTCTTCCGCTTTCAAGGCGGAAGCTTCAAGTTTCTTGACGAGCTTGGAGACCACGGCAAGATCGTGCGCGGGAATACCAAGAACTCCCGCGGGCAGTTCCCTGCTTATACGTGCACGCAGCTTCAACGAACCGCCGCCCTTTACCGCCAGTTCCACCATGTTTCCGTTCTTCACGCCCAGATTGCGGGCGTCATCTTCGCCGATTTCGACAACTCCGTCCACCCGAATCCGCGCGAGACTCGCCGAATGGAGCGACGCCGCGCCGCCATAGTGCAGCATATTGTCAAAGCTTATTATATAAGGATAGGCTGCGTCAACGGCCGCCTGGCTTTCTTTCACCAACGAGAGCTTATGCCGGCCGGAAGAGGCAACCTTTGAGTAGTCCCATGTTTCGGCCTGGGCCAGGCGCGCCGACCCTTTCATAAAGCCATAGTTCGGGGCTGCCGCCGCGATTTGGTTTCGGACGGATTCCAAGGACTCGATCGAAGGCAAACCCAGTTTGTGTCCGAGCTCCGAGAGAATCTCGAGGTCAGTCCGGCACTCACCCATCGGTCTTATCGCCTTGTTGCTGTGCTGAGTGATCCGGTAAGCGTTTGTATATGAGGCATCCTGTTCCGCAAAGCTGCAAGCGGGAAGAACCACGTTTGCCATTTCGGCGACCGGCCCCCCGAAGACATCCTGCACGACGAGGAGTTCCAACGTCCGGAGCACGTCGAGGGACAAGCCGAGAAGCGCCATTTCCTTACGGATATCGCCGCCCATGAGATAAAGCGCCTTAACTTCGCCGGATTCGATTCCACGAAGGATTCCGGCGACCTCGAGCGGGCCGTTTCCGGCCTCCGATGCTTCTTTATGACCAGGCAAGAAAGCGGGTGTCACACCCATATCGAGCGCGCCTTGCGCATTGCCCTCACGCATAAGGGAGAGTGTTTTGCCACCCTTCAAGACGGCAAGATTAACGGCGGCGCGGACAATCGAGGAGTTCACGGCTGAATGCAGGCTGCCCGGCGACAGCATCAAAAGGAGGTTCTTCGAGTTACCGATTGCGGCAGCCATCTCCGAGAGTATGGCGGCGTCAACGCCGGTACTGGCGGAAACGTCCGCGAGCGAATACTTGGCCAGGTGCAGCTTCAACTTATTGTAGCCGTCGGTTCGGCGCTCGAGGGTTTCGCCGTCAAGAGAGCCTTTTTCCACGAGCAGGTTTGCGAGACAATTGAGCACGGCGGCTTCCGCGCCGGGCATTGTCCGCGCAAACTGCGTGCACTGCGTCGTAAGCTTGTTCGAGCGATGGCCGACCACAAGCACCTTCGCCGAGCCGGAGGCGTGAACGCGCAACGCCTCGAGAGCGGCCACCGGATGCGTGCAGATAATATTCGAATCGAAGACGAGAATCACGTCGGAATTGTCGATGTCTGAAAGCGTCGCCGTTGGAGCGGCCACGCCGTAAACATCGGTCATGGTTTCTATAATGGCCAGATTATTGAGGCGCGCCGGCGTATCGAGACGATTGGTTCCGAGCCCCTCGCGCATGAGGCGCTGGAACGCAAAGAGCGCCTCGTTCGAGCAGCGGGCAGAGGCCAATCCGGCGACGCTTTTGTTCCCCGCCGACTTGGCTATTTCTCTCAATTTCTCGGCTGCGAGCCCGAGGGCTTCGTCCCATGTCGTATTTCGGACGCTGCCGTTATTGCGAATCGCCGGGCTCGTGAGCCTCGATTCACTGTGAGCCGCGTCTCTTCCGAACCTGCCGACGGAACAAAGATTGCCTTTGTTATGTCCCTGAAAATCACGTACGGTCACACGGTAAACCTTGTCGCCGCGCACGTTGAGCTCATAGGAGCAGCCGATCCCGCAGAACGTGCAGACCGCATCCACGGGCTTAAGCTGCCATGCGCGCGCGCTGTAGCGGAAAGTTGAGTCCAGTATTGCGCCCACGGGACAGACGGAGAGACATTGGCTGCAACTTTCGCACGGATAACCCCCGAACTGTGTGGGGCCGACTTTCGAGGAGTATCCGCTGCGCACGACGCAGTCGATTGCGCGCGCTCCCTGAATCTCTTTGCACACCTGCACGCAACGGCCACACATGATGCAGCGCGTGTGCCAGATGTCGAGCACGGGCGAAAGCTCTTCTCTGCTCTTCTCGGGTTTAACCGACCAAAACGGCTGCTGCAGGATGCACATCTCTACGGTTATGTCCTGAACGTCACACTCGCCCGATTTGTCGCAGACCGGACAATCGAGCGGATGATTCAGGAGCACGAATTGAAGCATCTGCTTGCGCTGACGGACTATCTCATCGGTGTTCGTGCGCACGACCATGCCCTCGCGGGCCTGTACATCGCACGATGCGACCGCCCTGCTTTCGCCCTCGACTTCCACCAGGCACACCCTGCACGCGCCTATGGAGGACAGTTTGGGATGATAGCAGAGGGTGGGAATGTATATACCGACGGACTCGGCCGCCTTGAGAATCGTCGTGCCTTTGTGAACGCTGACCTTCTTGTCGTCTATCGTAAGATTAACCATCAGAAAACGCTCTACCTCACTCCGCCCGTATCAGGCGGTCATCACAATTCTATAGCACCTCATGCAGCGCTCGGCCTCGGCGACCGCCGTCTGCTCGCTGAAGCCCAACTCGATCTCTTTGAGGTTTCCTATTCGCTCTTTCGGCGGCATGGCGGGCATCTTGGCGCGCTCGAGCCCGCTCACTCCCGCGCAGTATTCCGACTTCGCGACCGCTCCGAGCCCCTGGATTATGTTTCGGAAGCGCATTAACTGGTTAAAGTCGTCGTGAGTCCTGCCGCTCAGGTATTTGTCAATCGAAGCCGCCGCCTGCAAACCGGTCTGGACCGCCTTGATGACTGATTGCGGCCCTGTGATTGCGTCACCGCCGGCGAACACGCCTTTGATAGTTGTTTCCAGTGTATCGGGATCAACCTCGAACGTCTCCCGCTTGCTTATCCCGAGACCCTGAACGGTCCGGAAATAATCCATGTCGGGCGCCTGGCTCACAGCGCCGATAACCATGTCGGCCTCTATGACAAATTCCGAGCCCTTTATGGCAACGGGAGCGCGGCGACCGCTTGCGTCCGGTTCGCCTAGTTCCATACGCAGGCATTCAAGCCCCGCAACTTTCCCGTCTTTTCCGACAACGCGGCTAGGCGCCATCAGGAAGTTGAGCTTTACGCCTTCATGCTCTCCCTCTTCGACCTCCCACGGGCTGGCCGGCATCTCCTTGCGCGTCCGGCGATACACCATGCTCACGTTTTCGCAGCCGAGATGCGCCGCCACCCGCGCAGCGTCAACCGCCGAGTTTCCGCCGCCGATTATGATCACTCTCTTCGGCATGCGCGTGTCTTCGCCGAGATTGATCCGACGAAGGAAATCCATGCAATCGACGACTCCCTCATATTTATCCTCGTCGGGGATGCCCATCTTTTTGCCCTTCATCGCGCCTATCGCGAGGAAGACGGCTTTGAATCCCTGGTCGAACAAGTCCTGTATCGAGAAATCCTTGCCGAGCGCCGCATTCATCTTGACTTTGACGCCATAGGCCTGCGCTTGCTCGATCTCGCCGTTGACAACATCGCGCGGAAGACGATAGGAGGGGATGCCCAGGTGCGTTGTGCCGCCAACCACCGGCGCAGCCTCGAACATGGTCACATCATAGTCCCAATTAGCCAGGTCGCGTGCGCAAGTGACTCCGGCGGGACCGGTTCCGATGACGGCAACCTTTCCCTTTTCACCCGTCGAAACGTGGGGCGCAAATCGGAATTGTCTCTGCTTGATCAGACGCTTCTCGTAGTCGGAAACGAAGCGCTTCAGATATGCGATAGAAATAGGCTCATCGACGTTCCCGCGCTTGCATACGGTTTCGCAAGGATGGAAACAGGCGCGCCCGCATACCGCCGCAAACGGGTTCGGCGAACGTGCCACGTCGATTGAGTCATTATATTTATGTTCACGGATGAGTTCGATGTAGCGGGCGGCATCGGTCGTTGCGGGACACCCGAAATTGCAGGGAGCTATCATCATGGACGCCGTGTTCGGGGCCGCGCACTTTTTCTTTTGGTTCACATGCGCGTCAAATTCGGCCCGGAAATGACGGAGGACATCGGCGAGCGGCTTCTCCATTGCGATCCCGAAACCACAGAGGGCTGCGTTGCGGATGTCGGCGGCAAGTGGCAGCAACTTCTCGATGTCGCAGACGTCGCCTTCTCCGGAAGCGATCTTCTTCAATAGATCATATATGATGCGCGAGCCGACGCGGCACGGGAAACACTTGCCGCACGACTTCGCCTGAACCTGCTCGAAGAAATTGACCATGATCTGGACGGCGCAAACGTCCTCGCTCAGAACCACGAGGCCGCCCCACCCGACAACCGCTTTGAGGTCGGGCGGACACGTTTTTCCCGCGAAAAACTTCTTGTGCGCCTCGGGGATTTTCGAGACGGTTTGCTCGCCGGCGAGCTTTCCGCATGGTTCCACAAACCAACTGTCAAATAGTATTTCAGCCAACGATTATCTCTCCCAATACTCAATTTCCGCGCAATTTATGGGGTCATTGCGCAGCCTTGCTCCTGGTACGAGGAGACGGTGGGCATTTTCCAGGGAGGCGCCGATTTGGACATGATGCCAACAGTCGCAATCCACCCCGAAAATTTGAAAACCTATCTCTTATAGCATTTTTTTGGGGGCTTGTCAAGCGTTTTTTGCAGCGCGTCAAAAAGGACAGTCTCCGGCCGCAGATTTCGCGGATTTCCGCGGTCAGCAGAGCCGGGAGCACGGATAGATTCGTTCATGGTTTATAGACAAAACCGCAGCCCGCAGCCAGAAACCGAAGCGGCCATCTCCCGCGTTTTCGCATCCACTTCTCACTCGCAAGCTTGCGCCGTTCTTCTTTTCAACGAACCTCGAACTATTACGACGTTTCCTATACGACGTTTCCTGAATCACATGCATTGTTTCGGCGACGTTCCCCCCTTTGCAAAGGGCGATCATTGCAACAAAATTTAGGAAGCGCTCAAGACGCAGTCCCTACTACTACTACTACTACTTGCAGAAATAGTAGATTCCTATCGTAATTTTCTTTTGCAGGGCGGTTCGCGAACCATCCTTCAGAATATTCGTGTATATCTACAAATGTTCCTTTTCTTCTTTCGTTGTGTCTCTGGGAACTCTGAGCTCTCGTGGCTCAGGTCAATTCTTGGTTGTGGCCGCGCCGTCCCTATTCTCCGTTTGCCGGAACAGGGTTGGGGTTACATAGTAGACTACACTTCAGGGAAGCGGTAAGATTTCCAAATAGGAGAGTGCTCTCATGAAATTGCTTGAAAAGTATGCGAACTACGCTTACGCCTTGATGCGAATCATGGCGGGACTCATGTTCTCGTTCCACGGCGCCCAGAAAATCCTGGGGGTGCTTTCCGAGTTTCAACCACCGGTGGGGTCCCAACTATGGTTTGGCGGGATCATCGAACTTATAGGAGGGCTGGCAATAGCGCTGGGGTTTCAAACACGCATAGCGGCTTTCCTCTGCAGCGGCGAGATGGCAGTTGCCTATTTCCAGTTCCACTGGAAATTCCAAATCGGACGCATGTTCTTCCCGACGCTGAACGAAGGCGAGTTGGCGGTCCTCTACTGTTTTGTCTTCCTCTTCATCGCCTGTCGAGGCGGAGTAAAATGGAGCCTCGACAAAACGACCTAAGTACACGCTTTCACAAATACGATGACGTGCCCACCCAATCTCCGTACAGGTTCGTTAATGGCACATTGCTCGAAGAAAAGGAATAACAGGGAAAGTCCTTTTGTACATGAATTTCAGTATTACTCAAGAATTATGTTGGTTGACAGACAAAGCTTTGCGTGGTATAATCCTGTCCGACGACGAACAAGATTGGCCGACAGACATAAAAAGGGAAGTGCCCGAAGCGAGAATCAACAGCAATCTCGATCAATAATCGTAACGGCGAGCCAATCCGGCATGCAGCATGTGGACCTACCGGCTCGTGGAGAACTTGTGAAATGCGGACAGCATCTGACAACTTTTGGTTTCACGGAATACCTCCTCTCGAAAGCGGGGCGGCGTTGTTCGGCGAGCACGAGGCCGACGTGGCCATCATTGGCGGCGGATTCACCGGCATCGCAGCCGCATATTTCATCAAGCAGCGTTTTCCGGAAAAGCGGGTAATAGTGCTGGAGAGCGAGTTCGTCGGATACGGTTCCTCCGGACGTAATTCGGGAGGAGTGACCGGCTTGCTGGGGCATTCTTGCCTCCATATGAAAAAGAAGCTCGGGATTGAGAAGACGACACGCCTTCTGCAGTTCACCTTCCAGTCCGTTTCTCTCGTTGAAGAATTGATTAAGAAACACGATATCGATTGTGATTATGAAAGAGCCGGGCGGCTCGTTATCGCCGAAGGTGAGAGACAGGTTAGACACCTCGAGGAACAAGCAAAAGCTTCTGAAGAGGTCGGCGCAAAAACGCTGTGGCTTGAAAAAGAAGAAGCCCGCAGCCGTTTCGGAGGAGTGAATGTGTTGGCAGCCTTGTACCTCCCTGACGAAGGGGTCATTAATCCTGTAAAATTCTTGCGCGGCATGAAGAGGGCCGCTGAATCAATCGGTGTCGAGGTCTACGAGCACTCACGCTGCACACACATCGAGCCCGGCCCGATGATGTCGCTTTACACATCGTTGGGTAGCGTGAGAGCGCGAGACATCGTCATGGCGACCAACGCCTACAGTAATCCTCTAGGATTGCTCAAATATAAAGTGCTGCCCTTCTATATATATCAGATTACGACCGAGCCGTTGACACAGGGGCAGTTGGATGAATTTCACTGCAAGGGGCAACAAAACGTCTTTGTCGCGAAGAATCTATATTGGGCCGCACGCTTCACGGCGGATAATCGGCTCATGTTTGTCGAATGCGACACGCTGTTTTTCTATGATATCGAATGCGACTACAGTCACCGTCCCAGCGAGTATAGGAGTCACTACAGACTTATGATTGAGAAATTCCCTTTTCTCAAAGGCATCAAAGTGACGCACCAGTGGGGAGGACGAATAGGGATAACGCTGGACTTTCTACCGTCGGTGGGCCGCACGGGCAAGCACAATAACGTCTACTACAGCATGGGCTATAACGGTAACGGCTTAGGCTTCGGCCAGCTTGCAGGTAAGATGCTTGCTGCGCTGATGGCGGGGGAAAATTCCGAACTGACCAATAACATGTTGATAAATAAACCCATGCTTGGCATCCCTTCGGCATCCGCAACGTATCTGGCCAGTCATGGTCTGAAGTTCTATTACAAGACGCGTGACCGGTTGTTGGAAATGTAGGAAAAGATCGTAATCCACAACTCCCAGTATAACCTCTTCCCCTCTTCCCCCTCAGAATTATCGTTCGTGTGAAGCCGGGAGCAGCCATTGCCTCCGGCCGGTCATTCGTAATTCATACAATTCGTGCGATTCGTGACACGACTCTTTTTCTTTTCTTTCTTCTTCCTCCTTGAATCTGTGCAAATCAGCGCAATCCGCGGATCCCTCTTCTTTTTGGTCGTGGCTTTGCCGCACTCCGAAACTCCGGATTGTCATCTCGCCTGAAAACTTTTGGCAATGTGTCGCCCGATGATGTATACTTCGGGAGAATGGTTAACTGTGGAAGTAAGGGAAGGTTTGGGAACAAGCGATGACTCTTCTTCTTTCTTGGTTTTTTCCTTTCGCCTTGTTCCTTTCGCCTTTCGCCTTTTCTTAGGAGGCCCTTCGTATGGCTGTAAGCTTCATGGATCAAATCACTCGGGAAAAACAGGAATTCATCGAGCGCTGTAAGTCGTGTGGGAAGTGTTTGGAAAAATGCCGGATCCGACC
>JACRIR010000129.1 GCA_016215705.1 Candidatus Poribacteria bacterium
ATAAGGTGCTATACTTATGTAGGACATCTGAGGCCTCCTTTGCCAAAAGGTTTGTTTGCCAATCCCTTTTTAGCAGAAGATTCCGAAGATGTCCATTCTCTTTTAACTAAGACTCACCAACTAATTTGGAGAAGAACCGAATTTGGAAAACCTTAACGCGTCAAATCAGTGCAACCCATCGTTCCAAGGAGAGAAGACTGTGAGTGATTCGCCCAACACACCCCGAATCGGGACCGAACGTATTCAAAACATCGGTTTTGGTTTCAAGCATGCCGGCATTTTGATGGCGGCAATCGAGTTGAGCCTTTTCACAAGAATTTCTGAAGGCTCATCGAGGCTTGAGCAGATTGCCTCAGCTTGTGGTCTTTCGCTCTTGAATGCGGAGCGGCTTGTCGTCGCTTGTGCTGCATTAGGACTGATCGAGAAGCGCGACGGCAAGTACGTGAACGCGCCCGACGTCGAGATGTATCTTGTGGAGGGCAGGCCGCGCTATTACGGCGCGTGGTCGCTGATGGGCAAGGCGGATTTCGCGGATTGGGTGAATTTGGCCGACAGGCTCACAGACCCGAGGTCGCCGTCTGTCCTTGGTATTTATGAGAAAATGACGCCCGACCAGATGGAGATGCTCACACGCGCGATGTACAATGTCGGGCTCGGAGGCGGCCACAAACTGGCGAAACAGTTTGATTTCTCCAGGCACAAACTTGTGCTCGACCTCGGCGGAGGCTCGGGTGCTTACTGCGTCGCGCTTTGTCAGAGGTTCCCTAACCTCCGCGCGATTGTGTTCGATTTCCCCGAAGTGTGCCGGGTAACCAACGAACTGATTGCGAGCGCAGGCATGGCCGACCGAATCAAAACGCACCCGGGCGATTTCACGCGCGACGCGTTTCCCGAGGGGCCGGACGTAGTAATGCTCAACGGAAATTTGACCCAGTACGGCCCGGATGAGGCGAGGGCAATCATCGCCAAGGCGTTTCGCGGCTTGCCGTCCGGCGGCGCAATGCACATCATCGCCGAAAATCTTGACGACCAGAAAACCGGCCCGCTAATTGCGGCGACATGGGGGATTCATGAAGCGCTTCTCGGCAGCGCGGGCCGAGCCCACAGTGGCGCCGAAGTCCGCTCATATATGGAATCCGCCGGCTTCACCCGCGTCGAGGTCGTCGAATTCGTCGAGAACGTGCTCCAGCGAGTGACGGGGCACAAATCATGACGGTGACGGAGAATAGGCGCACACGAGAGCACGGGAACACGTATTAACGGCATGTTGCCCAAAACTGTCATTCTGAGGAGCGGAGCGACGAAGAATCTCTCTCGTTTTGGCGTAGTTATGCGCCTGTAAACACAGCGCTGCAGGGTGCAACCCAAATGGGGGGAAAAGATCCCTCATGAAACTGTCCTGTAGTTGGCGATTTGGCGCGGGATTCTGTAGGTGCGAATGAATTCGCACAATGTTTTCGGGCTTTTTCCGCATCGCACCTGCGAATAAATTCGCACCTACAGAATTATGGGGCAGTTTCCCCCTTTTGTTAAAGGGGGGATAAGCAGTCCCCTGCGGCAAAGCGGATGTCGGAAATCACGACGGAAATTCAGATTTTGAGGTTGAGCAGCACAGATTCTTCGCTTCACTCAGAATGACACAAGACCATTGCCTTTTGGGCAACAACCCATCAAGAAAGGGTTTTCGAAATGAAGCGATTGTTTTGTCGGGTTACGGCTGCGGTTCTTATACTGGTCGCTAAGGGCTCATATCTGGCATGGGCTGAAGCGCCGAGCGATTCAAAGGAATTCGAAGCATTCATTGACCCGATTTTTGCGGAACAGATGGAGAAGCAGCATATCCCGGGCTCGACGTTCGTGATGGTGAAAGACGGCGAAATATTCCTTATGAAGGGATATGGGTATGCAGACCTTGAGAGGAAAAGGCGGGTAGCGCCGGATAGGACGCTCTTTCGCGTGGCATCGGTGTCGAAGCTGTTCACTGCGACCGCTGTCATGCAATTATATGAGAAAGGACTCATTGACCTGCATGACGATGTGAACAAGCACCTTAAGCTATTCAAGCTCGAGGCGAAATATCCGCAGCCGGTGACTCTTGCGAATTTGCTTACGCACACGGGCGGATTCGATGAGCGCGCGATCGGGATGGACGCGAAGACAGAAGCGCAAATGCTTCCGCTGGGAGAATATTTGGCGAAGCGCATGCCACCGCGCGTGATTCCGCCCGGCGAGCAATACTCCTATTCCAATCACGGGATGGCACTCGCAGGATATTTGGTCGAGGCGGTTTCGGGCATTCCGTTTGAGAAATACGTGGAAGAAAATATCCTGAAACCGCTCGAGATGAATCACAGCAGCTTTTCGCAGCCGCCTCCTTTTGCGGCCGAGATGGCGACGGGGTACGTGTATAAGAGAGGGAAGAATCAAGCGGTTCCCTACGACTACCACAATGTTCCGCCGGCGGGCGCGTTTCATACAACCGCCGCCGACATTGCGCATTTCATGATCGCGCATCTGCAGAATGGTCGCTATGGAGACGCACGAATCCTGTCTGAAGAAACCGCGCGTGAGATGCATCGCCGCCAGTTCGGGCATGACCCTCGCCTGCCCGGCGCAACATACAGTTTTTATGAAGGCTTCGAGAACAATCAGCATGCGATCATGCACGCCGGTGATATTCGCGGATACTCGAGTTTGCTCTTCTTGTTGCCGGAACACAATATCGGCTTCTTCGTTTCTTCCAACAACAATGCCATAGACTCATATATGGAAGGACCGGGGTTGCGTGAAGCAATCACCGAAAAGTTCCTCGACCGCTATTTTCCAGTTGGAGAAGGGCAAGTCGCGGAACGAAAACAGCCTGATCTCGTGAGAGATATGAAGCGTTTTGCAGGTCATTATCGAAACAACCGCTATTCGCGCCACACAATCGAGAAACTGACAACACTATTCGCGCAGTTTTGCGTGGCGGCCAATGACGATGGCACGCTGACCATATATTATCCGGGGAATTACAAGAAACCGACTCGATGGGTCGCTATCGAATCACTCGTGTTCAAGCAAGTCAATGGCGAGGAGCTTGCCATATTCCGCGAGGACGGGAAAGGCCGAATCACGCATCTGCTTGTAGACACAATGCCCATTCAATTTTCGGAAAGACTCGGGTGGTATGAGACCACGGTATTCCAACTGGGGCTAGCGACATTTTTCAGCCTTATCTTTTTGTCCGCATGCGCGGGTTGGCCGGCAGCCGCCCTGATTCGCCGCCTCAGAAAGAAGACTCCTGACTACCCTCGTCCTGCGCGCATGGCCCGATTTGTCGCCGGTGTGATTAGTTTTCTAATCCTGCTTACGCTGATTGGATTGGCCGTCGCGCTAAGAATCGAGACGTATGAGTTTGTGTATGGCGTGCCACGTTTGGTTATCGGTTTGCTTTTCGGGCCGTTCGTTACCACTGGCTTGACGGGCCTGCTGCCCATCTTCACTGCGCAGGCGTGGGGCAGGAACTACTGGTCGTTTGCCGGCCGCTTGCACTACACGCTTGTCACACTTGCCGCGCTGGCATTCATTCCGTTTCTCATTTATTGGAATTTGTTGGGTTTCCGTTTCTGAGGAAAAGAGAGCGGATCACGAATCGCACGAATTGAGCGAATCACACGAATTAGATACACATTTTTTATCCGCAGATTTCGCTGATTGGCGCTGATTGACAAAAACTCCCATATTTGCTATTTTTGTGGTGTCAAGAGAAGCCGAAGTGGTGGAATTGGTAGACGCAGGGGACTCAAAATCCCCCGGTGCTTGGCACCATGAGGGTTCGATTCCCTCCTTCGGCACAAATGGAATAGCTTCTCAAAGAGGGATTTTAGCCTCGATTGTCGTTCCGCCGCCGATTGTAGAAAGTATTCTCAATGTTCCGCCTATTTGCTCGACCCGCTTTCTCATACCAGTGAGGCCAAGGCATCGGGAGGGAGCGACGTTTAAGAGGTCGAAACCACGGCCGTTATCTTCGACGACCAAAACCAGGCACTCGTCGCGGAGAAAGAGCCTGACTTTTACCAGACTGGCATTGGCATGACGGCCGATGTTGCTGAGGCCCTCCTGAATGAGTCGGTAGAGACAAGCTGAGACTTCCTTTCTATACTCTCCGCGATCGACTTCACAACTCCAACGATATTCAATGTTTGTCAACTCGCGAAAACTCTCCAGGTAGGATTCTATGGCCGAGATCAAGCCGAGGTCGTCGAGCATGCTCGGGAGAAGCAATGAGGAAAAGCGCCGAATATCGGCAATCATACCATCGAGTTTTCTGTTAATACCGCCGACAACGCTTTGAGCGCTCACATCTTCGCTACCGGTAGATTCCAGAAGCGCGCGCGCGTCCGTCTTGAGCGAGTCGACACGTTGAGCTAGTCCGTCGAGGAAATCTTTGGCGGTGCGCCTTCTCTCGTCCTCCTGCGCTTCGACGAGTCTTTTTGATAACAGGCGGACTTCCATTCTCGAGGTTTCAAGCTCCGCAGTCCGCTCGCGCACCATTTCTTCCAGGCGCTCTCTATGCGTTTGAAGTTCTCTCTCGATCTCTTTGCGTTTAGTAATATCGCGAAGGACAACGACTTTCCCTATGGGCCGATTCTGCCGGTCTTGCAGGGGTGAGACCCTGACGTCGTATATGCTCCGTGAGATTCCCCGGTCCAAGATGAATTCTCTGGCAACTCCATTTAGTGGGAGGTCCAAGTGGCCGCTCAGGTTCGGCAATGTTTGTTCTATGAGCGAGCCAATCATCTCCGAGCCGGAAAGGTTGCTCAGACGTCGGCAGGCCGGGTTGAGTTCGACAATTCGGTTTCGCACATCGAGCATGATGACAGAGTCATCCATGTCTCTAATGACGCCGGCATGGGCGATAGGCACAAGGTCCGCAAGGCGCAAGCGAAAGAGGGCATATGCGCCCACAATGCAGGTTATGGCAAAAGCGAAGGGAGTCGGGTCCAGATGCGGGAAGGGACTCCAGCCGGCCAGGAATATGCCGTTTCCCACCCACGGCGCGATGGCGGCCAACAACATGGCGGCCGCCTGCCTGCGATAGAGACGGTGAGAGCGCAGGAATGCCTCGAAGATCAAGGCGGTCCCGAAGAAGACCAGAAGGTAGAAGTATCCCGCGCAGAGCCAGAATCCTACACCTACAGGAAGGAACAAAACCGAAATTGTGCGGGAAATCTCAATGCTGGCGCTGGTCCAGAACAGATGGTGGAACCGGTTGGTCCAAACCAGCAACAAGGTAGCGAGGGGTCCTATTCCCAAGAGGACAAGTGTCGAAGGCTTCAGCCAGTGGCTCCTGCCTGTGTATTGAAGAGTGAGGAGCAACCAGGCTGTGGGCACGACGACTATGCCCGCGTACTTGAGCCGGGCCCAGAAAAGCTTGGCCGGGAGTTCGGCGTTCCCCAATTCCAGAGCATAGGCGAGCGACCATATCGCCACTGCTCCCATTATCAACGCAAGCGTTCGGTTCTCGCAAGCGCCGCGCCTGCGCAAGGCATAGCATGCCAGGGTGACCATACCGATCGCGGTAAAGAATAGAGGAATTGCGTAAGGTCCGTAATACCAGGTCACGAATCTCCCCGCGTCTTAGTCCCTCATAATGACGTCTCGTTTGAAGCCGGGACAGGAAGGTTGATCAAAAGGGGCGTAGTCCCTGATTCTTATACCATAATGACGCCGAAGTTTCAAGCCGGGTTTGGCATGCGCGGGCGTGTTTGCGCTATTGAGGAGCAATCGATGCGAGACGGTTAGACGCTCTTCAAGAAACCGACTGGAAGGCAAGTTGCGCGACGAATCCGCGATGTCGAGAAGTGAAAGAAACCTCAGCACACACTTCTTTTTCGCGCGAAACGTTTCCCGGCGGTCAAGAGCAGCGCGCCACTGCCAAGGAGCATAAGCGTGGAGGGCTCGGGCACCGGCGGAACCGTTTCAGCGTCGTGAGAGAATGGAGCGAAGTTTCCGGTGGTGATGCGGTCATTCTCGTCGAGAACATACAAATCAAAATGAATGCCGGCTGAGGCATCTGTAATCTCGAACTCATAGGTTCCCGGGTCACCAATCGTCATTTTGATCTCGGTGAACGCGGTTGGGTATATCTCATGCGGCCCCAAGTCGCCGCCTGTCCCATCCGGATTGAGGTCCGATATCGGCGGCAGTCCATACTCGAAATCGTTTGCCGTAAGCTGCACGCCGTCGATTGTTATGCCCGTGGCATCATCGAAAACCACGTTTCCACTAGCATCGAGCGAGTAAAGGCTTTCGTCAAGGGCCACACAGAGGATAAGCTCCGTCGTGTCCTCGCCCCCGAAAACGCTCTCATCGGCCACAATGGCGTCCAGCGTGAAATCATCGGAGGCGGTAACCCATGTCTGGGTTTCCGCGTCATAATATCCGCCATCTTCTTCGCTGATGAAAAGTTGCAGGCTAGGGATGGCCTCGGCCATCTGCGGCAGTAAAAGAAAGATGAGAGCGCCGGCTAAGAAAGCCATGCTCATACTAGTCAAAGTAGTTCTCTTTTTCATTGGGTATTATACCTCCCTGCATAATAGAGAGGCAAGAATCAGTCCAAGAGAAAGGAAACTTGCGGCGAGATTGAGATATTTATAATCGCTTGGCGTAAAAGGAGATAGGTAAGCATATGGCGCTATTGGAGGCTCCCAGAGAAGACCGATAGACGAATCAATTGTCTCTTATTTACGACATGGCCGGAGAAATGTTCGGAAAGAGGGTCATTTTAGGCGGCATAGCAACCGACCCTGCCGGGAGGCGGGATCGGTTGCTCGTAAGAAGTCAAGAATGATCCTGTGAACGCCGCTTTATATCATTTCATTTTCATAAAGATTGCCACTTCTGCGCTAGTGTGGATATCGACCGGGATGGCATCGGTCCAACCCTTTACCCTCCAGTACAGCCACTGTTTCTTTGGGAGGGAATTCCACGTTTTTAGTGGCATGGCAAAAGGCGGATAAGGCGGTGTGCGAAGCGCCGGACTCACATAGAGCATACTTGTAAAGTTTGCATCACGCGCGACCTCGATTTGGAAGATGGTATTGCAGGCAATTGTCCAACTCATGTACGGCCTTTTGTAGAGCTTTAGACCGTTGCCTGGCGTAACCAGATGCATGTTGTCGCAGGCCATCACGTAGTTGGTCTTCTGTATGGAATCGGTTCCGCACAGACCCGAGACCGTCAGAGTGACCGTGTATATACCGATAGATGTGTAGACATGCACAGGGTTGGGTTCGGCACTGGTCGCGCCGTCTCCGAAGTTCCACTGCCATTGCGTGATCGTTCCGGCGGATGAGTCGAAGAACGGAATGCTTTGGCCGATTTCCCCTTTGGTAATGGCTGCAATGAAATCCGCATAAGGAGGCAAACATTCGTACCCGACTTGTATCCCGCCGGAGGCGTTCACTTGAATCTCGATGGTGGGCGGAGTGGTCTCATAGTGATCGACCCTCGAGCCTTCGACCATCCATCCATTCGAGTCAACTGCATTTCGCCACAGTACGGTGGGCTCGGCCACGTACTGGTATATCTGGTATGCCTCCAAACCGGAATCCGGAACACCGTTTTGATCGCTATCCACCAACTCGACTCCCGGAAGAGGCAGCTTCACGGTTACAGGGTTGTCGAACACATTCGCCGGTTCGAGGTTGATTGGAATTCCGACAGGAGCCGCGATATCAAGAGCCGGAATCTCGTCAACCGGACCAAACCTTGGAACAACAGGCTCGCCTGATCTATACCTGATCTTTGCCCCTTCAAGAAGCTCATCGTTGACGGAGTCGGAAGCGGGGATCACCGTCAACTCATAAGCGCCACCCTGGGGTCCCGAGGATATCTGGATCGGTCTGTGCTGAACAGCCCACTGGTGATCGGCCGCGCTTTCAATCCGGAAAGTCTCCGTGTAGTTCAGCGGATTTCCGGCGAGGTCGGAAAGTGTGAGACCCACAGTAACGACCGCGTCAAAGGCAAATCCTGAGAGATTTCTGTATGCCACATCGATTTCACGCGAATCGCCCGGGTCAACTTCGCGGACTGCGGCGGGCACGGACGCGCCATTCACGGCCAATTGGATGCTCCCCGCGTCTATCCCTATATCATCGAGCACCCGTATCACTACTCCCGTATCCGACGGAATGCGAGGCGTAGGGCCAACATCATTATTCGTTCCCTGACCATCATATGGATGCGTTTCGATCGGGTCGACGTAAGGCGCAGAGCCGTCCACCGTGACCGCTACACTGTTGCTCGTCGCCACCGCAACGCCATTTGCTATTTGCTGAGCGAGTACGTTCGCCGAACCCTCTGACTGGCCTGACACATTGCCGCAGGCGCTGCAAGAGGCTACGCCGACGGGCTGAGAGTCATATCTGACCAGACATGACATGTCCATCTCGATTGGATTTCCAATCGAAGGTGTGAATACGCCGGAGACAGAAAGCTGAGAGCTCGTCCCTGGCTTGAGCGTAGTTTGAGAAGGAGAGAGAACGAGGCCGGCGACTACCGGAACACTGGCCGATGAATACGGGTCGGTTCCCATTGCTTCTTCCAATGAGTCCGGATATCCGTCATCGTCAAAATCACCGTCCGACGTTATGATGGTGTACTGACTGCTCATTATGGCGCTCTGGTTTGTTGCCTGGTCAATCGCAAAGAACCGCAAGGTAAGACTTCCGGTTATCGAAATTGGCGAGCTATACACAGGAGAACTTTGAGTGGGGACACTCCCGTTTGTTGTGTAGTATATTGTTGAGCTTTCGCTGGCGCTTAGCGTAACCAGGACGCTTTGGCCATAAGTCCCTCCGGCCGGGCTTGCCATCACCGTAGGACTGGTGAGGTCTACAACTGCGGCGTCAGAGGCGGCCGAGAGATCGCTGAAGTTGCCGGATACATCGGCAGTCCTCAATTTGTAGTAGTACCTACCGCCATTAGTCACCGAAGTATCGGTCCATGATGTTGCGCTCAGAACACCGGAGTGGGCCTTGGAATATGGACCGCTGTATGAGGAAGACCTGTGAACTTCGTAACCTTGAACATCCGGCTCCGGATTTGCCGCCCAAGAAAGCGAGATGGACGAGTGATTGACGTACACGTCTGCCAAAGCGATTGGCGACAAACAAGCAGAAGTAAGAAGAACAGCAACTAAGCCCGGAATCCATCCGCGATGAGTGTTGCGAGATAGCATTGGCTTTTCTCCATCGTTCATATCCATTGCCGCATTCATGTCCATACCTGACCCGTCTATCGTTTATCATTAGTAACGTACTATTCGTATTTAGCTTAATGGCAAAGCCTGTGCCAGTCTCTCTTTAAGCCAGGTAACGATTCGAGATAGGTACTTAACTCTTTGTTTTATATGATGTTATATCTTGGCATTCCCACCCATTGAGACGCGCTCACCTCCTTGAAAATTAGTCTCTAAGCATACATAGATGTAGCGGGCATTACGGAAACGTAAGACACCCACGGGCCATTCTTGCCCGGGGTATTTACTCGGGCGGGGTTTAGAAGCTTTGGTGGTTGCGGGACATAGGAACAACGCTCCCGCTGAGTGATTCAAGGTCAAAGCGGGCACACAAATTCTTTTCAGATTTCTGCGGATGAGAATTCTACCTTCAGGTGGGGTGGACCTTCGAGGGGACTTTCTATAGGTGTGGGGGATGAATCTGTGCTTCGGGCTGGGGAAGAGCCCTATTCCGGATTAGGACAGACCTGAATCTCTGCTCTGTTCCTATCAGAAGCCGACATGAAAGCCGCCGGAGCGTGTAACGTTCACTTTGAGAGTTAGCGCCTTATTCGCGTCGTGTTCCGTCAGTGGGCCTTTGCTCAACACACCGTGAGTATCTGAAATATTCTCCCACAGTTCCGTTGGCTGCCCTTTATAGTAATAAACCTTGTACTCCTCCGTTTCTGTGTCTGTGGCGCCGTCGCCATATGGTTCAATCTGTCCGCCTTCGGGGAGAGGGATGATCAGACTGATGGGATTCTCAAATACGTTCGGGGGCTCGATGTTTATCGAAATCCCGATTGCTTGTCCGATGTCGAGGGAAGGAAATTCATCGAGCGGCCCGAATCTCGGTTCGACGATCTCGTTGCACATGAATACGATTCTCGCGCCATCGAGGGGTTCGTCGTTTACGGCATCGGGTTCAGGAGTTATCTCCACCTCGCAAGTACCATCTCCCATTTCAGTGATTGTTTGAACCGGCGCATTCTCGGCTGCCCATAGATACTCTGTCTCGCTCTCGATGCGGAACGACTCCACGAACTCCGTGTGATTGCCCGCGAGATCGGAAAGGCGCAATTCCACTGTTATGATATGATTGAATGCGAATCCTTCAGGATTCCGGTAGACAATATCAATTTCTCGTGAATCTCCTGATTCAAGCCGCCGGATGAAGGGATACACTCTTGCGCCGTCGATGTTCAATTCTATGGTTGTTTCGTCGATTCCGGTGTCATCCGCGGTCCGAATCATCACAGCCGTGTCGCGTGGAACTCGCGGCGTCGGGCCGTCATCCTGGTCCAATTCGGCGTCGCCGTCGAGGTCTTCACCGGAGTCGAGAATCCCATTCCCGTTCGTATCTTCGTCTATCCCCTGACCGTCACGCGGATATGTTTCAAGCAGCGCTACGTAAGGGGGTGAATTATCCGTCATCCGTGTCTGCCCGGCGGACTGCGCGGAGGTTTGAGTTCGGACGGTGAAGTATGTATCGCTCGTATCGGAATAAGAAGCATTCAACAGGCTGGTGATCCTGATCTGATAGTCGTTTCCCGGCGCCAAGGTTCCGGGAATTCTCACGGCATAGTCGCCGTTGTTTGGCGCCAGAAGCGCGATGGTATGAACATTCGCGCCGCCCTTCAGTAGCTCAATTCTCACCAATCTGCCTGTTGCAGAGGTCTTCAGCCATCGAATATGATGTGGGAAAAGCGCGCCTGCGAAATAACTCTCTCCTCCATTGGGAGAAATGACAGTGATCGGTCCGCCTGAGGGACATCCTGAAGTCCTTATGACTGCCGCTTCTGAGGGCGCTGAGAATCCGCTGTAGTTTCCGCTCACATCAACCGCTCGCAACTTGTAGAAATAGATTCCGCCGTCGACCACGTTTGTATCGGTCCATGCAGTATTCGGGACAGTTCCCGAAGCGTTTTCATAGGCCCCATCGTGAGAACCCGCTCTGAAAACCTCATATCCCTTCACATCTCGTTCGGGAGCCGGCGGCCAAGACAATGAAACGTAGGGATACTCAATGCATACATAGGCCCAGGAGGGGGACTGTCGAAACGACATGATCAGTGTTACTGCGAGGAACACAACAGATAGCGCCCTACGACACGAGGCGCATGCCCGTTGCCGAAGACAAAAAAAGCCTTCGTAGGAAGAAAGAAACGACATAAGCCCAAAAGACAGGTGGCATACCATATTTAGCGCAATGGGGACATGCTTACAACAATCGTTTGTGTATTATAACAAAGAGCCCCGGCAAATGTCAATCAAAAATAAAAGGATTCACCTATTGATTAAAGATGGGGCAACTTGATGTGGGCACTGATGGAGTTCTTGGGGGATTATGCAGGAGGGAGTGTTATGCTATAACACATTGTCAGCAAATAAGTAATGCAGAATTTAAATCAAAAGATGAAAGAGGTGAGACTATCTTAAAGAAAAGATGTCATCTTTGGATAAAAAAGAAAAGGGTGGCAGGCGTTAACGAATGAGTGAACCCGCTTTGGCTCTTGACAGAGTCTGTCGGCTCGCCGAATGTGTGTTACAGTTGCGCGGTCAGCCTCGTTCCATACGCGCCCTTTCGGGTATACGCGCCCTTTCGGGCAAGAACGTGTTAAGCGCTTTCGGTTCGACTTTTGGAACAGTTCTTCTCTTGACGGCCTCCAGCAGCAAGTTTATGATGAGCAGCACGGTTTGAAGTATTATTTTCAGGTCCAAAAGGAGGCAGGTGTGCCGGATGTATTCTTTGTCGTGAGCAAGCTTCCTTCGGACGTCCTCGATGGATTCATCGTGCTCTTGGCGAACCTGGGCAAGACCGGTGATGCCTGGTTGGACGATGAGGCGATGACGATAGCCTTCAATGGTACTGCAAAGGCGAGCAATAAAATCGGGCCTTTCGGGCCTCGGTCCGATGACGCTCATCTCACCGCGAAGGACATTAAGCAATTGGGGCATCTCGTCAATATGGGTCTTGCGAATATAGTAGCCGATCCTGGTAACGCGGGGATCATGGTCGCCGGTAGACCAGGCAGCTCCCGTCTGTTCTTCCGCGTTCACTTTCATGGAACGAAACTTGTAAATCGTGAAAGGCCTTCCTCCCAGATTCTCCCCGCGGCGAACGTCCTTTCTTGGATCGCAGGAGGAGAGCAGTTCGGCTCGATCTGATTTCGCGCGCCGCTCCTTTCTTCTCCTGTTCAGGCCCACTCTTTTCTGTTTATAGATCACGGGACCCGGAGATTCCAGTTTAATGAGCAATGCGACCACCAGGAGCAAAGGAGCGCTTAGCGTGAGGATCATAAGGGCGAAAGGTATTTCCCACAAGAATTTCACGCGCGCATAGTCTTCTCCCTTCTGTCTCGAAAGCCAGAGGACCGAAGCCACTGCGGCGACCGTCGCCACGACCAGCGCCAGAATGCGTAGCGCTGTCACTTGCCCGTGGGCCATCTTGTGAAAATCATAGACAAGATAAGGTGGCGTTCCGAAAAGGACCAGAAAACCGATACCCAATCTGAAGTGTTTGATAGTTTCCATATTTATCTGCCTGACGTCCCTGCTATGTTGACAATGCCAATTCCTGATTCAACTGGACGGCTACGCCGCTAAAATCATCGAGCGGAAGAATCCTCGCTGCATTTTCCACCCTCAGAACTTTACCTTCGCCTTCAAGCTTTGGAGGCATTCCAACCCCTGCCCAGTCGGCAGAAAGGTGGATAGACAGAAACACGTTGTCCCCCCGCTCCGTCTTGGTCTGAGTGTAAAAGTATATCCCTGTCGGAGTGATATCCCTCGTGTATCCAATCTGGGGTGGAGAATCGTCATTTCTTTTGGCTTTGTGCTTGAAAACTGTGAACAAGCTCGTTTCGATTCTGGAATACCCACGTCTGTTGGGTTGGCCCACCAAGGCATCTGTGTGTTTGTCCATTATATGTGTTTCTTCGTTTCTGATTGCGTGCTCGACCACTTCCTCCCATGAGTGTCAATGCAATTTGCGAGCCGTAATTGTATACTGTATTAGTCCTATTTGTAACTTCTTTAGTTGGAGATTGTTATAAATGGAAACCGCTTCCGAGCTCAATAAAGAATGAATGGCAGAATGTTTTTGAACACAAACGAGGTCGAAATAATGTAGGTTATTTGCAACAGCTTTTCTTTGTCTTTTCCTTGTCTCCGAGCCCTCGTTCCGGGCCATTTTCGCCTCGGACCGGGGAAACCCATAATGTGTCAGACCGAGGCTGCGAGCAAGACATGGACTGAGAGGAATTTAGCATTAAGAATCTTATTGCCTATTAGTTAATGTGCTGACTGTAGGAGTTACGAACGTGGGAATTCAGCCAACGCATATATTCAGAAATTTTTCTTGACAAATTAAGATTTTACGATATAATAATTCTGCTGGCATGAGGGCGTTTGATTCCTGCATTTGGAGACGTAAGGCGCCAGCGACATTCGGCCCCTAGGACATATGAGGCCGGGTTTTCCCAAAAGAAGTAAGTTCTCCATACTCGTGATAGTCTCTGGGAGAAGAATTCAAGCTCTCTTTTGAAAAGACGATTAGTATTCTGGAGAGAATGGATTGTGTGATCTTGCGCCGGCCCTGATGGAAATACATAATATCCGCAAATGAGGGAGAGCCTCGTTGCACTAAAATGGGTATGGCGCGCACCCATGAGGTGAGGTCTGAGAATACGTCCCTGCTTCGTCTCAGACGAGAGGGCGCGGAGGAAGACGTTCTTGAGGGCAAGTCCCCGACAGGTCATGAAGAGACGATCTACTTTCATTCCACGTATCAGTATTAGCAACGTTCTCGATGGCGCCAAGACCGCTCAGGAAATACTGTCGTATTGTCTTAAGGAATTGCGTGCTGAATCGGGGTCGCTTTTCGCCATAGAAGAAAACAGTGAGACGCTATGCCTGTTGGGAGCGATCGGCGCCCGCGAGAATCACCATTGCGGCAAGAGCATAAGAATCGGCGACGGAGTGTCGGGTTTTGTGGCCTCCACCAAGCGGCCACTTCTCGTTGCAGATTCGTGTAGCCAGAAGGGCATCACGCCCCGGCAGGGCAGACATCCGGTAGAGACTTTCATGTCGTGCCCCGTGTTGAAGGACTCTTCGGTGTTGGGGGTGATTAACGTTGCAGGGCGCAAAACCGGCCGCGCTTTTTCAAAAAAAGACTTGCAGAAATTGCAGTCGATAGCAGCGGGGTGCGCAACAATGCTTGATCGAATGCTTTCCTATCGCTCGACCTGTCAGATGCAGGAATGCGTTACTGACGGAGCAATCGACGCTCATGAGAACTATGAGAGCATCGAGAGACAGTTAGAGGACTTGAGGACCTATAATGCCATTATCGTGCAGCACCTTTCCGATTACATTTTTGTGTTTGATCGCCATCTAAACATAATCCATTGCAACAAAGACTCGGATTTTGCGCTTGGCAGCGGCAATAAGAAAGACGTTACGATGAAGGGCCATTGCGTTCTTGACCTTCCTTTTGACGTCGATCGGGGTGAATTGAAGAAAAGTCTGGAGAAGATGATAGTGGAACACATGTCTTTCGGCTTGAAAGACGTGAGGCTCAAGGGATCTGATTTTCACATCGCAAATCTATCTTTTTCTCCGTTTTTCTCTCCCGAGGGCAACATTCTCGGAGGGTTGCTTTTCGTAGAAGATGTTACGAAGACTTATGAGATGCGACAACGCTTGAATGAGGCTGAAAGATTCTCGTTGATTGGCAGCTTGACCTCGATGATAACTCATGAAGTCAACAACCCGCTTGATGGGATTATGCGTCTCATTAACATCTCGCTTGGGCAGATCAAAGACGATGACCCCACGAAGGAATACCTGGTCGAGGCGCAGAAGGGGTTACAACGAATTGCATCACTCGTCAGGTCGCTTCTTAGCTTCTCGCGCAAGAGCATATCGCTCGACGCCGAAGTGATTCCTCTGAATCGCCTCGTTGACAGCGCGATATCGACCATCAGAAACAGGAACGATGTCAAGGATATTTCGTTTCACGTGAAGTTGGCGACGGAGAGCCCGAACGTGAGAACGAACGACTTCTACCAGGTGTTCAGTAATCTGTTGTCAAACTCGTTTGATGCAATCACTCGGGAACAAGGGAACATTGGAATAGAGACACAATTAGATGACGATGAACTCCACATAATCGTCGAGGACGACGGCTGCGGAATCCCGAAACACTTGCAGTCACGCATATTCAAGACGTTTGTGACCACGAAGGAGCGCGGAAAGGGCACCGGGCTGGGGCTGGCGATTGTCAAGAAAATCGTCGAGAAATATGACGGTCAAATAGCAGTGAAGTCCGATGAAAATATCGGCACCCGAATGCATCTCACCTTCTCTCGCTGCAAGCTGACTTCGTAGCGCTCATCTCCAAAAACATATGGCACGCAACAAATCGAAGAACGCACATATTCTGATAGTGGATGACGACCCTCTTGTCAAGTACTCCCTTGAAGAGTTGTTGAGTCTGGAAGGTTACCCTGTCAAGTCCGTCTACGACGCCGAGTCAGCTTTAGCGACGCTGCAAAGCACTCCCTGCGACGTTGTCATAGCCGACATCAACTTGCCCGGGGTCAATGGGTTCGACCTGTTGACGGCGGTGAAAGACAAGTACCCCGACATCGTTGTGATTCTGATAACCGGCTACGGCACAATCGAGGACGCAGTCAAGGGAATCAAGCTGGGCGCATACGAATACATCACGAAGCCGCTCAATGATGACGAGGTCAAGATTTCAATCGAGCGAGCCGTCGAGCAGAAGAACCTTAGACTCGAGAATCTGGAGCTCAAGAGAAAACTGGCGGAGAAGTTTCAGTTCGAGAATCTGATCGGCAGTCACAATGAGATGCAAAAGGTTTTTCATCTCGTTTCGGTTGTGGCCGATTCCGAGGCGACGATTCTGATAAACGGCGCAAGTGGGACGGGCAAATCAACCATTGCGCGGGCAATTCATTACCACTCGCGACGGAAGGAAAAGCCTCTCGTGGAGATAAGCTGTGGGGCGCTTTCCGAGAACTTGCTCGAGAGCGAACTCTTCGGGCACGTGAGGGGGGCGTTCACAACAGCTTTGACCGATAAGGTGGGCAAAATCGAGAAAGCGGAGGGAGGAACCGTCTTCTTAGACGAGATTGATACGCTCAGCCTGCGGCTGCAGGTCAAGCTTCTGAGGTTCCTTCAGGACAAGAAGTTCGAAAGAGTGGGCAGCACGGATACAATACACAGCAACGTCAGGGTGATCGCGGCAGCCAATCGCGATCTTGCGCGATGTGTTGGGGAGGGCGAGTTTCGAGAAGACCTTTTCTACAGGTTGAATGTGGTGTCGATGCGTTTGCCGCTTCTTAAAGACCATCTCAGTGACATTCCAACGCTCGTAGACCACTTTATAGCAAAGTACAACAAGATCAATTCAAAGAAAGTGCGCGGAATCAGCAACGAAGTGATGAAGCGGTTCTTGTCATGGCCGTGGCCTGGAAACATCCGGGAGCTCGAGAATACGATTGAAAGGGCCATCATCCTTTGCGACGGGGAACATGTCGGCTTCGATCTTCTGCCCGACTATCTTCATGCAAACGATAAGATTGAGACGTCCGATGGGTTAGTGCCGCTGGAGGTTGCCCTGGACATAGCCGAAAAGAAGGCAATATCGAAGACGCTCCAGCATTTCAAAGGTAATCGGAACAAGACAGCGGAGTTTCTCGAGGTCAACCGCACCACTCTTTATCAGAAGATGAAAAGGCACGCATTGTTGGACGTGAACTACAAGGAGACATGAGGCGGCTGCGCGATAATGTCGCGCAGGCCGGCGAACGAGCCTGAAGCAAGGAGGCGGCGGAGTTTAACCTCCGTTGTTGCGAGGTTCACATAGTGGCGGAATCTGGGAAGGGGCGGAAGAGGAAAGCGAGGCTGGGCGGGGTCCAGTTCCCATGGGTGGAGGTAGATGACAGCGGGATGGCCTTCGGAATTCATGCGTCGGATTGCAAAAGCGGAAAACCATAGCGGCGCCAGGCGAAAATATCCGCCTCCTGCGACGGGAAGATTAAGTCCGAAACACCTGAGAGTGAGCGGTGGCGCCTCGGTGATTGTGGCGCCGTTCCGGAGCTTTACCACCTCGATGTAGCGACTCCAATCGGGGAACCCGTAGCGGTCATGCCTCACGGGGAAAATACTGGAATCGTAGTCGAAACCTTCCTCAGCCAGAATGTCGAGAGCCCACAGAGTCCTTTCCGTGATCGAAAATGTCGGCGCCCTGTAGCCGACAATCTTGTCTCCCGTGATATCCTCGAGGATCGCTTTCGCCCTGCGAATGTCCTGCCTGAATTCCTCGGGAGTCTGCTCATAGATCATTCGATGCGCGTAGCCATGGCAGGCGATTTCATGGCCGTGCCGCCGAATTTCTCGCACCACATCCGGAGTACGCTCAGCAATCCAACCAAGGACAAAGAATGTGGCTCTGATACTATGAGCGTGGACTATCTCAAGCAGTTTGCAAACGCTCTGCGCTACTCGCAGCTCAAATCTAGGCCAATCGTCAAACTCGATGAGAGGCCTTAGCGTCTCCACTTGAAAATAGTCTTCAATGTCAAACGTTATAGCATTGGTTGTGTGATTATTCATGGTTTGCGATTTTTTCAGATTGCGCGTAGAATAGGGGCGACTTGTACGCTCGATATTCTCGCGGCAAGAGGCCGAGTCCGGGTTTGGAAGACACAGGTTTGAGATTTCCGGCGGGCAGATTCGTCAGTATCCACCGCCAATTCTGTAATCAGGATTCTCTGAAGGTATATCGTGGGCGTTCGTAACATATTGGCTGCTAACGTGTTATGAAATCATCGAAGGTATGGCATTTGTCTTGCTTGTTACTTCGACATTGGTATAATCTCAGTTGTCAACAGAATCCTTCGAGGGTTCAGCAGATACACCGGGATCGTTGAGGGATTTTCCCCTGAAAGGACACATGGAGGACTTAGCAATGGCCAAAAGGATACTGTTTGTGCTCGGATGCATACTGGTCCTTTGGAGCGCAACATCTCCCACGGTGGCGCTGGCAGACGCCTATGTGGTTATCTTCAGCAAGACTGACCAATCATTGACCGGGGTGTCTTATTCTGCCTCCGGAACCGGGACGATTCACCACACAATCTGTGATCTTGCGTCCGGCACGGGTTCTTACGACGTGTACCAGAATTCAGTTCTCCTCTCGGCAGTCTCACCCGTTCCTGTGTCTTCCACCGGAACGATTTCTTTTGACACGAATAGCGGCGGCTCTTTTTCCGTTTCTCAGCATGCGGCTGGACCGGATGTCACCCCGCCCTCGGGCACAGTAGTGGTAAACAGCGGCGCCTCATACGTGTCTTCAACATTAGTGACCCTGACCCTGTCGGCTGTGGATTCGGGCAGTGGTATGGGTTCCGGCGCGGAAATGCGCTTCAGCAACGACAACGTGACGTGGTCGACTCCTGAATCTTACGCAACCACTAAGTCGTGGACACTCTCCGGCGGAGACGGCGCAAAGACTGTTTACGCGCGATACAAGGACGCCGCGGGCAACTGGATGTCAAGCTCGGCAAGTGACTCAACAATACTGGACACTGCGCCACCTTCCGGATCGGTATCGATAAACGCGGGCGCCGCATATGCGCATGCAACCGTTGTGACCCTTACCCTTTCGGCAACGGACTCGGGGAGCGGTATGGGCTCCGGGGCACAAATGCGCTTCAGTAATGACAACGTGACGTGGTCAACTCCTGAATCTTACGCAGCCACCAAGTCGTGGACGCTCACGAGCGGAGACGGCGCGAAGACAGTTTATGTGAGATACAAGGATGTAGCAGGCAACTGGACGTCAAGCACAGTGAGCGATTCGATCACTCTCGACATTTCGCCGCCCTCGACGCCTGCGCCTCCGCTGATTGGTCACTGAGCAACGCTCCCGGTTCACTATTGCGGCGCTGAGGCGGATGCGGTGGCGCAAAATCCGCCCAACAACCGGGCATAATGACAGGGCTTTTGCGGGTGTGAGTTTGTTTGCTCGCTATTTTCGGTCGCTTTTCTCACTGCGTTCGAGTAGTTCACACAGCATCGGGCGAAGCAACTCTAAGGTCTCGCCTGCATATCTTTCCGGAAGAAGTCTTGGGCAACCCCGAAACGAATTCGACGTGTTTTGGGACCATGAAGCTCTCAAGCCGGCGGCTGCAATGCGTTGCGACATCCCGTTCCGTGAGGGCCATCCCATCTTTCAGGACGACAAACGCCTTGACTGCCTCCCCAAGAATATCGTCCGGAATCCCCACAATAGCCACTTCCAACACTTGAGGGAGTTCATATATTATATGCTCTACTTCTGTGGGAGCGACTTTTTCCCCGCGACTCTTGATAATGTCGTCTTTGCGTGAGACAAAATACAGATAGCCGTCGTTGTCCATTCGGAAGAGGTCGCCGGTATATAGGACGCGCTCACCGGGATACCTTCCCTCTCGCAGGGCTCTTTTGTTCTCTTCCGGCATCTCCCAATAACCCATCATAACATGTGAACCGCGAACCACCAGTTCTCCGACGACCTCGGGTCCAACACGGTTCCCGTTTTCGTCCACGATATATGTCTCCTGATTGGGGATGCCTTTCCCGACCGATGCCGGACGCTTATCCAGATCGTCGGGGGGCATATAGGAAACCCGTGTACATTCGGTTACTCCGTACATCGAGTAAATCATCGCCCGTGAGAACATCTCTTTGAGTTGCAGGATATGACGGGGCGGCAGCGCGGCGGCTGCATTTGTGATATATCGAACAGAATCAAAATCGCGACGGCACACATCTTTTAGCGCAAGCAACATTGCAAAAATCGTTGGAACACCGGCGAAACCAGTGACTTTCTCCTGCTTAATGACCTGGATGGTCTGATAAGGGTATGCGAAGGACTTCTCCAAGACAAGCGTGGCCCCCGTCCGGCTGGATGTCAACACTTGAGACAGACCATAGCCGAAAGATAGTGGCAAGACATTCAGGATGATATCCGATTCCACGTTCTTGAGATAGGTTGTGATGGAGGACGTGGCGGAGACCATTGCTCTGTGGGTGAAACACGCTCCCTTGGGAAAGCCGGTCGTCCCGGAGGTATAAATAATGGCGGCCAGGTCGAGGTCGATAATATCAGGAGCCGGAGGCGTAGCAGAAGAGGTCTCCAGTATCTCTTGCATCGAAAGGTTTTTCTTGCCTGCTTGCGGGATATTTTTCAGATCACCACAAACCACTGCAAATTTGAGAGAAGGCACGTCTCTTTCGACATCCTGCAAGAGGAGGACGTATTTGGAATGGGTGACGAAGCCGACTGCCCTGCAGTTATTGAGGATGAAACAGAGTTTTTGCGATCTGGTCTGGGGGTTTATCGGCACAAAAGCGGCGCCCGCCTTGACAATGCCAAAAATCGAGATTACGGCCTCCGGGGAGTTGTCGAGAAAGACCGCTATGCGGTCGCCTTTTTCCACGCCATGGGCTCGCAAAGCATTTGCCAACTGGTTTGCCGCGGCATCTATCCGTGCATACGCGCTGCGTTGTTTTCCGCATATCAGGGCTGTCTTTTCCGGAGCCATATTGGCGCTTCGCTCCAGGAAATCATTCAGCAATGTTCCCTGAACCCTTTTCATCTTCGGTAACTTCCTTTCCTGCGCCCGGCAAGGACCCTTACTTAAGGTATATCGGCAGCAGCGGACACACGTCTGCAATAAAGGCTTTTAGCGCCTGTGTATTCTGAACGCGATTATCTTCACCGGCGCGGGTCGAGAATCGAACCAGGGCTGCCCCCGCAGTTCTCCCCTTGAGATGTTCCATCATAAGATGAAAGCGCATGGCCGGATAGCTGGGTGTCATCAAGTCTCCGGAGACAAAGAAATACATAACATGTTCATCACTGCCGCGTTGTTTCAGCACGATTTTATTTGCTGCCAGGGTGGCCTTTTGCGCGTTGGGCAGGGCTATGATTTCCCTCTCTTCCGCCACGATCACCGAGCCACTGCCGACCATGCATCCCTCGGGCATGTGGAAATAAACGCGATACTGAGGATAATACACGACGGCAGCGGTGATGCTTACTCCGCGCGGACCTACGTATTCCCGCATCAGCACATTCGGAGTTTCTAGAATCTCTTTTATGGATTGCTCTACGGGAATTTCCGTACCTGAGAAATCTCCGATGACCAGGGGGAGTTCATCGAGTGGCGCAGCATTCGTCGGATGCGCACGGACCGTAACTTTGACAAGCGTCGTCAGGACTGCGGTGACCCCCAATAGGACTACTACTATCGAGAGCCGTGTTTTGAAAGACGCCATTCGAATAGTCTTCCTATTCCAAGAAGCAAGACAAGCGCAAGAACAAACACCACGAAACCGGATAGATCATGCACAGAGCCGGTCGCGGCGCTCGATCCGTACCGATGGGCTATGAGTGAGAGCGTCAATACCCGCACTATGTTGGAGAACAGCGCGATGGGGATAGACACTATCAGCATTGATATGAACACATGCAAAGGGACCGTGAGAAAGTACGCATAGAGCGACCCAAGCGCCAGGAGCGAAATCAGAGACCGCAGTCCGCTGCACGGATTCCCTATGACGAGAGAAGCGGATGGAAAGTGCAACTGGAAGCCTTCCTGGATCACGGGAATTCCAAGGAGCTCCACGATTTTTGCGCCGGATGTCGTAACAAAGAGTTTCATGGGCACGCCGATGGCATCAAGGGCGGCGCCGGGCAAGGGAAACATGAAGACGAGGAAACCCAGCGGGAAGAGAAGCTCTCTCGTAATTCGATATCCGAACAAGTATAGGGACAGGCCGAAAACAAGCGCAAGAATCGAGAAGCCGGATGTGAAGTAAACGTCGAGGAGAACGCTCAGCAAGTGCGCTGCCAACGCGAATAGAATGAGAACAAGGCCCATGAGAGAGGACTCCCATTGAAATTCGCGCAATCGCTCTCTGCGCCGCCAGATCAGATAAGCTGATATGAATGGTATGAGCAGCGCATGAGAATAATATGAGTCCGGCGCCATGGCGCGTTCCCAGAGCCAGACAAATGTGGACCAGTAAGCTGCCCCGAGAAGCGCCAGAGCAAGCGCCAAAAACAGCGCCAAAGGAGTTCGTGAAAGCGGAGAGATGTGATGCGCTCTTTCTTGCATGGTTTTCCCCCTTTACTAGGGGGATAGGAGGGATTTTGCTGCAAACATTACTTCAGAAACATGCTACTAGTATTTCGAAAAAGACCACACTTTATCGCTTGTGATGATTGTCGGTGTCCCACTTGCCAAATCCATTCCCCGCACTTTCCAACTGAATGCAGTTCCGGAAGGGATCATGTTCCAGATCGAATCGGGCATGGTCCAGTTCGTGCCGTAAATGATTTGGCCTAGGCTGTTCCACGTCGACCAGGTGGGGCCGGCGGGTAAGAGACTCACATCGACAGCAAATGCGTTGTTGATTCCACCATCCGTTCGCCACGTGAAGGTAGGCGGAGTGGACAGTATGGAGGAGTCTGCCGGGGACACAAGACTTATGCCGGTGAGTTGTGGCGCCGAAGCGTAGTGATATCCGAGATCCACAATTCCAATGTCACCGGCCTGGTCGGTTCGGGTCGTAAGCAGATCAAGCCCGAGGTCGGCTGCCATAGCGTCGCCTTTGTCAATACAGGGGCTGTTCGAGCTCTGACCAGCGGCGATTTGACTCAAATAGTAGTCACCCAGCGACCCTGTTGCAAACATGGGGTTCGTAGTAATGTTGCTCTGAGCGTCCCATATGAGAGTGGAGCCTGCTTCGATTTCGACACCCTCTGCGCCTCCCTCGATGTCGCTGAAGCTGATATCGAAAGAGGAGGTCGAGTTGAGCCCTATCTCCAGTCCGACAGTCGCAGAATCGTTCCATAGAATGGCATTCGTCGCCGTGATAGAGGACGCGAAACTCCAGACGCCTCCTCCTGCATAGGCCGAGTTGCCGCTGATAGTGCAGTTTTTAAGAAAAGCTGATGAAAGGGAGAAATATACTCCACCGCCATAGGTTGCCACGTTGTTAGTGATGAGACAGTTGCGAATAGTGGCTGAGGAGCCAGCGAGGAGGATTCCACCGCCAACATAGGCGGTGTTCCCACTCACGACACAGTTAGTGATCGTTGGGGACGAATAGTACGGGTAAATGCCGCCGCCGTAATCGGTGAAACCATTGGTGATCGTGAATCCATTCACTATCGAGCCTGAGCCCTCGGCGCTGTGGAACAGGAACCCACGACCGTCGAGTTCGCAATTGATGATGCAGTTGGCGGGCCCGTTTTCTGATTGGAGAGTCAGCGCTTTGCCTCGAAAATCGAGGTTCTTGTTTGACGCCCCGGTGTATGTGCCGTCGCGTACGATGATTGTGTCTCCATCCGTGGATGCATCAAGGGCAGCTTGAATTGTGGCATAGTCGTCGGGCACAAAAGAGAAAGTAGGGTTAAGAACGGTTACGGATGCGGGATTGCTAGTTGCCACCGTCTGGGAGTTTACGACTTGCTCGGCCCAAATGTTTGTTGTGCCTGCCGCTTGGCCGAGAATGCTTCCGCAGGCTCCTATCGAGACAATGCCCGACACGGACACTTTGTACTCAACGAGACAGGTCATGTCGTATTGGATTGAGCCGCCTGCCTGCGGTTGGAAAGTCCCGACCACATCAAGTTGTTCACTTGCCCCGACATTGAACTGGGTCTGTGTCGGCGACAAGACGAGATTGGCTGCGAAAGGCTGACTCGTGGAGTTCAGCGGGTCGGAATCCATCGACTGCTCCAGAACGTCTGAATATCCATCGTTGTCGTCATCCGGATCACAAGCATCGCCTGAGTCGTCTCCATCATTATTCTCCTGGGAGGGATTGTAGTCGCCGGGACAGTTGTCATCAGGTGTGCATAAGCCGTCATTATCGGGGTCGTCGCAGACTCTGACCAGGATAGTGGCAGAATCCGTTGAGGCACAGATTGCCTCGCCCGGGAAGAAGAAAAGACCGAGCCACACGAGTACAAAGAAGAAGGCAATGGTTGCAACCGGAAGACGGTTGGCCGTCATTGGCTGTCGGGCATTGCCAAGAAATCCTTTATTTCGTCGTTGACACATAGACAGGAGTGTAAATGCTCACGTCTCCGTTGAGCGATTTGATAAGAAACACATAGTTTTGGTCTGCGTATTCGTCCTTGCCCGGAAAATCGAGATACATTCTTATGTCTGCCGAGCTGCCCGGCGCGAGGTCGAACTCCGGACTTGTCCGGAGAGTGAGGAGCGATGGCGCCGGACACTTACGATAGCCTGCTGAAATGCCCGAGTACGAATCCGGCACATCGATGCATTCTATTTTGATATTCTTCGACTCTTTTCCCTTATTCGTGATCTTTAGAACAACGCCGACCTCTTTTTCCATGTCAAACGTCTTTCCAATCTTTACGTCATGAAGCGATATCTTTTCGGGTTCGACAACAAAGTCGAAATCGCCAACTGCCTTATCCAGTGATTTCGTGTCGCACTCCTCCGGCGCGATGTCAAACAAGAGCTTGCTCTTCAGTCCGACACCTATAGACGTGCCGATTGTGCGCGACCATATGAAAACCTGGAATTTCTTCCCGAGAAGTTCTCTCTCATTGGGTATGGTAACGAAAATGTCGGTCGTGCCGTGCTCATTGGGAGGAATTGTGAATAGATTCTTTTCCAGGCCTATCCATGAGAGGTCCGGAATCGGCTCGTAGCCGTTCTTCAACTCGCTTTCAGCAGGCAACATCGGATCAATTCTCAATTCTACGGGACCAGCGCTGGTGTTGAGTATGGCCAGGGGAAGCTTCGCTGTTTCCTCCATGCTGTACCTGTGACCGATGCAAAGATTCGTTACGGTGACTTCTCCGAAACGGGTACTCAAGCCGGCGGCAAACACAGACGTCCGCCCTAAGGCCAAGAAACCGAGGACCAAGGCGACGCCCAGCGCAATACGTCCACATTTTCCACTATTGGAAGAATCTATGTGCATCTTGGGTTACTACTCCCGCTTCCCCTTTTGACCTTTTCCCCATTTCCCCCAGAGGTCCTTGATCATCCGCGCTCATCTGCGTGCATGGGCAGTGGCCTACCGTCTCATTATTCCTTTTTGGTTCCAATCCAAAATCTAAAATCCAAAATCTCCTCAACTAATGCTCCCCGTAATAGTCAGCACAATAGTCTGTTGCGCAGAGGCGCTTGTTGACGTCGGGGTCTTGAGTTGCAGCCACAGATGCCGAACGGCCTGGTAAGGCACACTCGAGCCGGTTTCGTTGCCGGCGAAGTGAGTGCCGTCTGAGGCAACAGGCGTCGTACTTAGGATATCGCCTGCGACAAAGCTTGTGGGCGCAATCGAATTGAATTTAGCGCTCAGTACGAACACGTTGGTCGCCGGCGAGGATCCAGCCGTCCAGTTGGCGGTGTTCGAGCAGTTCAGCGAATATGTCTCATTTGCCCCGCTCCCTGTGTTTGTGACCGTCAGCGAACTAGCGGAGGTCGAGGTGACGCTGGTCGCCAGAGTTCCGAAATTGTAAGACGTTTCGGTTATATCGACTCCTATTGTCTGGCTGATGGTTACGGTGATGTTGACAGTGTCGGACGAAGCGGCAAACACATTGTTTGTCAGCCCGATCCATATGGTGGTAACTGCTGCCAGAAAAACCATGAATACTTTTTGCTTTGCCATTTCTGCTTTCTCCTTTTTCACTCCCGCCCGGAAGCTCTTCGGGCAAAGCCGCAAACGCAAGAAAAAGACTCGGATCACGAATCGCACAAATCAGGCGAATAACACGAATCAAAGACAACACCGAACTCTCTTTTCCGTTTAGACCGCTCCCTTTCGTCTTTCGCTTATTGTCACTTTGTGCCTTCGTGCCTTCGTGGTGTACACCTCTCTCAATCCGGTTGAATCGCGACTGTGACACCCATATTCTGAGGGGTGGCCCGACTGGTTCGCGTCGGCGCCCCGAATTGAAACCACAGTTTCACGTTCTCCCCGGGCGGCACTGAAACGCCGTCCTCCGTTAGCGCCGCGTTGCCAAAAACCGAGGGAGTCGAGAGTGTCGCCGTGGCGCTCAGAACGTCGTCACTGACGAAATAGGCGCGCGGGTCATCAGCGTCGCCACAGAACAGGCCCCTGAGCACATATGTCTCCACGCCTTGAGACGCCCCTGGCGTCCACCCCGTTCCGGGATTCGTTATCTGCATACTCAGCGTGCCCGTGAGTGTCCCATCATTCGAAACCGTAAAAGCCTCTGCCGGCGCGCTGCTCCTCACGCCTCCCGGCGCCACTTCCCCCATGCTCCACGCATCCGGCGTGACGGAGATACTCAATGTGCCTGCGACATCCATATTCACGTGAACAAAGTCAATGTTGTTATACGTAGCACTCACATTCGGATAAGAGGCGCCGCTCCATGTGCCGACCTCGGCAACCCCCAATCCCAAGTCCATCGCCTCGAGCATGTAGTTGCGGGTATTCGCGGTGTTCTCGCTTCCTCTTTCCCACAGAAGCAGGTCCGCCATCACGGAGTCAGCAGCAACGGGATCAACGGCAAAGAAGAGCATCTCCGGCGTCCCCTCGGACGCGAATCTTGTGGACCACAAGCTTGGAGGAGTATAGTTCATGTCTCTGCCGCCGATTATGGCGTCACCAAGAATCAGAACTGTCTTATCTTTGATGTGAGTGTTGTTGTTGATATCTACAAGGTCATTGTTTGTTCGCGGAAATCTGGCGGCGTGGAATGCCGTGCTGAAAGAGGTATAATAATCGGTTTCTATTGAACCGTAGTGATTCTTGAATCCCAATGTGGCCGAGCCGTCTCCGTGTTTCTTGACTATCGGAATGTTTATCAAGTAGTTCGCATTTGCGACGACGTCGTTTAGCGCCAATGATAAGGCAGGATTGTATCGAAACGTGATTACCGAGTCCGGCGCAGTTCCGCTGAAAGCCGTCAAATGAGTATTTGCGGGACCTCCACTTTGTGCGCTATAGAACTGTATTCCGCCGATTGCTTTGTCCATGAAACTCGCGCCGAAGAACGTTTTGTATGATTCGTAAACCCATATGTCCGCGCCGGAAATATCAGAGCCGAATGCTTCCTGAAGGCTTTTCACGATCGCATTGACCGGCTCGATAATCGCGTCGATGTCATCATCTCTGTCGGTCGGCCAATCTCCCCAGAAACCCACATTGTTATTGTTCACCTTTATGGCAATCTTCTGATGCGGCTGGTAGTTCGGGATCAATACCCGCCATGCGGCGGAAACGCTCGAAGTCCCCGTGAGTTCTTTCAACCCCCGATACACCATGTCGTCCACTGCGGTCTGGCTGATCATGTTCCAGTAATCAATGCTTTGATTGTGCCACGAAGCAGCGTTGCTATTATGAACCATTACGACCCGATGGGGAGAAGGAACAGCCGCCTGCGCGGGACTGGACAAAGCCATTCCGCCGACCGAGACGCCCGCCAACTCAGCGGATATCTTCTTCAGTTGAATTCTGTTCCGGATGCTCAGCATCTTGTCATATGCAACCGAGGACGAAAAAGTAATCGCGCTAATGAGCGCAAGCGCAATAGCCAGCCCTGAGATTGCATTCCAGTTCAGCCGATACTTCAGAAAGTGAATAATGCATCGAAAGCTGAATGGAAAAACGGCAAAAAGCACAAGAGATTGCGAAAGCGCAGCCCTTTGGCACGGGTAGGCTATCCTCGACGGCTTAGTTCCCGTCCTGAACACGAACCAGAGAAGAGAGGTGAGGATGTATAAGAAGAAACAGTTCTTGAGTCTTTTTGTCAGATGCTTAGGAATTCTCACTTTGTGTTCTTCGCCCTCGAATAGCGCAGCGCGGCATAACCGCAGCCAAAAGGAAGAGAATCTACCGAAACCACAGACCCAAGCTGATGCACGGGACTATTTTGGAAAGGCGCTTCACGAATCACCCTCCAAAGGAAATTGCGACACAAACTCAAGAAGAGACAGTATTACGGATGCGAAGTTGCCGGGGCGCTATCTCGTATTCTATCGGTTTGAGTGTGATGCAAGTTTTAGGCCAACACCGTGATGCCCATCTCGTCGAACTAATTATCCCGACCGCTCAACCGCGCTGATTGAACATCGGTCGGATTCCTCAAAGAGGTCTTGTAGGGAGGGATGACGAAGTCTCGATACTGACCCGGGTTGCCGCTCTTCCCGGCTTCTGCAGCTTTGACTATGTTGTATGCTTCGCGCGCCGTGACGTAGTGCAGGCGATACTTGGTTCCATCGTTGTATTTCTCCCCCAAATAGGAGTGCATATTTTCCCAAATGGGGCCAAGGAGCGCCGAACGGGCATCGTCCGTTGCGCCATGAGCGTATGTCTTCACGAATATCCACGAGGGCCGACCTTCCACATGTATGCCGGCCCGAACCCATTCATCCACCCGGAATGGCAGAGGCGGATTTCTGTCGGTGATTTCGCCGGTTTCGACTAGTGGATAGTAGTATGGAAACTCGTGATGCCGCAATTTCCCGAAGTTGATCGAGAGCGGACCTTCGAAAATCAGAAGGTCCCCTGTCGCACGCCTGCCAACCGTCACAGGGGGACCATGATCATACGACTTCGGCTTGTCCGGGTCATCAGTTGCGTAATAGATGCTGTTTATCTGGCGGGGTTGCGACTCAAAACCCCAAGAGGGAAAAGTAAAGTCGGCGTAACATCCCTCCTCCCGAAGAACAATAAGCTCATTAGTTACACCGCAGGGATTTCTCTTATCCGTGTGAGCAACCGAATCATCAAGAGCCCAGTTGCCGTGCGCAAAACCGAAGGCTTTGGCGCCATCCACGGTTTCCAGCGCGCCAACACGACTGAAATTGTCTTTCGCTTTTCGCAGCCTCGCTCTCAGCGTCTCGCTCGTATCATGATCGTGATGCAGATGCAGTTCGATCTCGCCGTATCCCGCCGCTGAAAGATCAGCCAATATTTCCACTTGCTCCAGCTTGAATTGCTCTGCAGGGTAAAACCATGTGTATTGCGGCACTACTCCATCGGCATCGGGATGCTTGCGCGCAATGAGCGGGTATTTCTCAACCCACTCCTTAACTTTCCATGTGTTGAAGCCAGGTTCGTAGTGGTCAACGGAAAGAAACACTATGTCGATGGGCCCTTCTTGCGGCAGCGCCGCATTTGCGGTTTTCAATTCCCATTTGAGGTATGAGGGAAGCCAGACGAGAATTTTCTTCTGAGCTGCCTTGTTTCCAACCCAACAGAGCCAAACGAATGCCAGGAATAACAGAATTGTAATGAAGAAATTTCTTGGTCGTAATAACGAAATTTTCCGCGGAGGGCTTACTTCACCATCTTTCCGACAGCTTTGTGTTTCCATATTCTCCATTTCAGGTGTCCTATTTGTTCTTTCCCTGTTTTTCGAGGCGTGTTTCTTCAAAAAGGGGAAAGAAATCGGTCAAGACTGCAAGTGCGATCTCAAGAGAGAACGGAGGTCAGCGCTTTCTCAAAACAGCAATAATGTTTGTGCGGAATGGCCTCATGAAGCGCATCATCAACAACCGGAGCCAAAGCAGTTCAAGCACGACTATAGGAGGTAGCAGCACTGATTTCGCCGATGATACGATCATCTCCAGCCGGGCCACCATAAAGTTTGTTTGGGCGGCTATTATTCGGATTCTCCGTTCGCTGTTTGTTTTATAGTAGGTTGGGAAAATGTCCTTTTCCAGTCTTCCCTCGATAATCCCCGCAAGAATTTTTTTCAAAGGCCACGGGATAATTCTGGAAAACAATGTAGTATATCCGAGAGCATTCATCGTGTGCATCAGGAAAACGCCGTCACCTCTGAGCACTCGATTTATCTCCTCGAACTGCCTTTCAGGTTTCTGCAGATGTTCGACCACCATATTGGCTGTGACAAGGTCTATGACGCCGTTTCTGAAAGGAAGATTCGATATGTCACCAACGGCTCTGAAAGAAATGCTTTTGTGGTTCTCTAAGGAGCCCAGGTCGCGGTCAACTCCAACAACCATTCTGCAGGACCTGACGATTGCGTTTTCTTCCGTGGAGTTCCAGACCGGCAACACATGATGGCCACATCCCACGTCGAGCCATACCGAATTAGGTCGTACTCGAGTCTGGAGGAACTTCAGATAGACATCTTGAGAGTGACGGAGATTGGGAACCAACAGCTTCTCCAGTTTCCAGTAGACCCTGAAGAAGAATCGACGGAGGGATTTTGTCTTGCGTTGCAAAAGAGTTTTCTCGGACTGCCGGACTGGGAGCAATCCGGCAGTCACAAATCGTGCAAAGTGGAGAAAAGAAGAAGATTGTATGGAAGAGGCGGCTCTACTCTCGGTCTTTGCGCGTTTCTCCGGCGCTCAGGCTGCGCACGCCATCCCACTGAAGGATTGAATGGCTCATCTATTGACCTGCGAGTTTGATGGCGTTTGTGATGTCTTCCTCGGTTAACTCCGTCATCGGATTTGCCGGAGGTGTGGTTCCTTTCATATACCAATAGACAGCCTTGTTCAAATCGTCTCGCGTCAGTTTTCCCGCCTGCCAGCGGTCCACAACACTTGCGAGCCATTTTGGAGACCGCGCAACGGTGATTGGATAGCCCGCGCTGTTGCGCACTCCGTTGCTGTCGACCACATACAGATACGCCGTTCCATAAGGCAGGAAGCCTGTATGCCCCGTGACTGTTATCGAAGTGTTCGACCACGCGGACGGAACCTGTGTTTGCAGATTGGTGCAGGCTTCATATGTGGCGGCGTTGCCGATCACCACTCGAGCCCAACTATTATCCAGATATACATCGTCAAAGTAAGTTACGGCCTCACAGTTTGTAGGGCATCCTGGTGTATTTGCGCAGTATTCACCTATCTCAAGAGTATTCCAAAGGTACGAATGCGTCGTTATGACGTTTCTTAGATTCAGCACATTTACCATCGGTGTATCCAGCCCTCCGTGCCAAATCGAGATCGATCCATCCGCAACACCCGTAGAGGACTGTTCCGCTTGAATTTCAATTCTATACCATTTTTTCACCGGAGGCGACTGAATATGACCGTAGTAGTTGTCGGTGAGAGGATATCCGTCGCCTACCTGGAGAGTATAGTAATGACTCGCCACAATTTTGGGATCTATTGGGTCCGCCGACCAGTGCTGATCTTTAAGGATAACGTAATCATCGGATGAACTGGACAAACGCCAAAGCTTCATTGAATGTCTGGGGTCCTGAATTCCCCAGTCGAAGACGGCCCAGAAAGAGACAAATACTCGTTTTAGATTTGCGTCAGTCACCCAGTACAAGTCCGCCGTTCTGGCGCTGGTGTCGCAACCGCTCATGTCATGGCGTGAACAAAGAAGACTCCCCGGGAGATTGTTTCCATCCGCATACGTTATATTCCCCACTGCATAAGTCCAGCCCTTATTCTCTGTTTGCTGTGTATTTCTATCACCAACGATTGCGGCGCCCGGCTGGCTGTCCTCAAAATCCTTCCACAACAGAGGAACCGGCTGCGATTTGGTTCCGAAGCCTGTTCCGCTCACAGTTAGAGCGCCACCCTCTTGAAATTGTCCACTCACACCACTTATCTGCGGGTCTCCATAGGTGCTGACATTGGCAAGAATCAGCATGAGCAACAGCATCATGGAAGCGGTACTTTTAAGCATTACTCCACCCTCCTTACTATCTGTCAGGATCATTCGTCTGTCCACTTTTGCGCTAGATTACATGGAATTACGAAATACTTGTGTCTCAGAGATGCAATTCTAATGCCACAAGCGCTCTATTCCATGCAGTATCGAGCTAACATCCTTATTGCTAATACGTTATTGCAAGCGCTTCCAGCATCCTGTCCCACCAGCCAAGCAGAGAGATCATTTTGGCAAAACACGTTATTGTTATCTCTGGGTTCCGAAAATGAAGATTGAAAACCACTCCTTACCGCGTTTCGCCTCGGCTAGGGCGTAACAAGCAACGATAAATAACCGTATCTCGTGGGGAAATCAGCTTCCTCTTTCAGGATATTGAAGGCGCAAACAGACGTCAGGAATAGATCTCGGATCAACCTCCCATACATGACATGCTTCTGAGTATCCATCGCCCGCCTGAGTCTGCTGCAAGTGAAAGCAACACATCTGATAGGTCTATCAGTGACCGCCAATCTGCATCCTCCATCATGCAGGAAAGTACACCCATTTCTACCGATCTTGTCGTTGGATTGATCATGTAATCCAAAACGTTTCAACAGGCTCTGACGAAATGGAACAAAACCTTCTGTCCCGCAAGTCTGCAACGGACTTTCGCTGTATCTTCTCAGCCAATAATCAATGTATGTGAAATGATCGTATGAACCCCTGCAACATTCGCCCTTGCAGTCCGCGCAAACCGATGAGAGTGAAGAGTTCAACTCGGCAATTATTCTTTGAGCATCAGTGCGGCGCTTGTTAAGCATGCATAGAACTTCTTGACTCTTAGAGGAAAGGCCACGTTCTTTTGGCAAAAGACTTTGGCTCAGATAAAACACCTTACTGAATTGCGCATATCTTCTTACAAAATGCCTGTAGTCAGAGAATGATTTCCCAGATGCCATTAGCGCCCCCCCCCGCAGTGTTTGGTGTTTGGCAATGCATGAACAGATAGATTTTGATCGAGATAACGAGGCGAAGGAGAAGAGAATATCTCCAAGATCATGCTCAATATTTCACTGGACGGTGGTCATTTCATTTGTTTGGCTTTTGAAGCAAGAGGATGGCATTTGCACCGCAATGCTTTCGTACGTACAAGTGCATCGCTTGAAATCCCGTGAATTGCACGTGATTAATAGCCGAAATAATCGCCTCCATCCAAAGGAAGGGAACTTTGCAAAGGTCCGGTATCTTCCCCCAATAGTGTTCAAAGGGGAGTCTCTCTGCGAAATAGCGTTTCCAAAGCAATACTAGACACGAAGCAGAAATCAACCTCTGCTGAAGTGATTCGTCATCGTAATGCCTCTGATAAAAGAGCGGTTGCCCATTGTATTCTCTCTCATAAACTGACTCTTCGGTAAAGGTGTTGTAGCATTCAGAAGCGTAAGGCACCTCGATAATTGCCAATCCCCCCGGTTTGAGTACACGTTCAATTTCCGTCATAGCTTTTGAATCTCCTCCGTTCGGGATGTGCTCAATCACAGAGAGCGAATAAACGATGTCGAAGGTATTGTTGTCGAACTCCAACTGCCTTGCGTCTTGTAAGGACACCCTGTAGTCTCCCGAAGCTCCAAAGGTGGAGTTGTAAGACTTAAACTCAGCGGCATAGCGTCCAAAAATGTTCTTGTCCTGAATGTCGGTTGCATGAACTACCCCCCGATACTTGGCGGCAAGATAGATAGATAGCAGTTTTGGACTCCCAATGTCGAGAATCCATGGCGAATTAAACGAATGCTCTCTGAGGACTTGATCCACGACACCGAGAACTGGAAAACGCCAGTATCCGACAGGACAAAGGAACTGCTTCAGGCCGTTTACTATGCTACCAGAACAAATAGCCGCAAATCCGACTTTCATCGCAAACCGGTAGATATGCCAGGGTTGAGATTTGCCCATTCTAATCCTGGACCTGTTCGGCCAAATGACGGTCAATTAATGCTCTCAAAGAGTCAAAATCCACTTGCCAACTGTTACGAAGTTCCGCAGCCAACGCCATCACATCGCTGCGAAGAGCATTGCTGTGGAAGATCGACGCCCGGACTGCTTGGGCAATTCCTGCAGCGTTATTTTCCGTAAAGATCGCCCCTCTGTAGAAGTATTCTCTTAAGTTTTTCGTGTTCGAAAGAATCATCGGTTTGCCGAGCGAGACAGCTTCGTATGCGCCACATGTAAGAAGATTCTCCTCTGTCGTGAGAACCATAACCGCGTCGCATGAGTACAAAAGCGATTGATAGGCTCCTTCATTTAAGAAACCAGTAAAAACCACATTGGGAGGCGCTTCAGAGACAATTGTTCCGTTCAACTTTCGGTGGTCACCGGTAACGTGGATTACTACTTCGGGATCAATCAATCGCGCAGACTCAATGACTGCATCGAGTGGCTCATCATCGGAATACGAGCAGACAAAAGCAATATTACTCTTGCCGGGCAAGTCTACTCTTTCCGCCAACGACAGCGATGGAAGCTTGTCCGGAAGGACGAGGGCACGTCCTCCCCAAGTTTCTACAAGCTCTTTCAGGAATTCGTTCGTGACGATTGTCAGGTTCGCCTTTCGGACGGTATACTTGCTCAACACATGAAAAATCTTGTATTTCAGCAAAGGACTGCCCATGGTTTCCAGCTTGAAGTTGGAATGCCGGTCAACCATCAGATTGAAACCTATAAGCGATTTCAGCAGACAGGCCAAAGTGGTCAGAACAATGGAAGGATTCTGGACGATGACCGTTCTTGGCCGGCTCACAAAGAGCCTCAGAGATGTTTTGGCAGACAAAAGCAGGCATCTGAGAAAATAGTTATGCCCGGAAAGGTACTTGAACAAAGAAACATCAAGAGCCTTCGCTAATTCGTTTGTGCGTCGTTGATTTTCCCAGGTAATCCAGATGCTATCGAGTCTCTTCCAGAACAAAACCAGTGCCCTTCAAGCTGTGTTTAACAACTTTGGGTAACCGACCTTCCCGAGAAGCAAATACAAACCTCATCGATCATCCAACCGGGATTCGAAAAAGGAGAATTTCTGATTCGGCTGAGGGGTGTCGATTTCTTCGACATACTGAATTTGATACTCTATTCGTCCTTTTAGAATGGGGCCGATTTCTGATCGCAAATGTTGTTCGAGTCCGAAGCGCGCTTTCGGATTGTCATTGTCCAGCGCGATCAAGATTCTGACTTGCTTAATATTCTCCTGCACGATTCGGTATCTTCTTACGAGTATCCCTCTTCCACTGAGACTTTC
>JACRIR010000135.1 GCA_016215705.1 Candidatus Poribacteria bacterium
GAAAAAGGGGGACAAAGGGGGATTTAGGAAGTCGCAGAAATCCTTGGAAAACAAGAGTCTTAAATCCCCCCTTCCCCCCTTTGCAAAGGGGGGAACGTCGCCGAGTTAAGTGCATGTTATTTAGGAAACGCGGTACTAGGAGGCGACTGACGCGCTGTGGCGTGGTTAATTGTCGAAGAAAAATGATGCTGACGCTGTTGAAGAATGGGCGCATTTGTAGGCGTGATCTTGTCAGGAAATGGGTTTCGCTTTCAGGAGAATAACATGACATGTTCGCCTTCTGTTAAGTTCAACCCTAAACCCTAAACCCTAAACCATAAACTATGAACTATGAACCATAAACCATGAACCGAGTTTCCTAGGAGGATGCAGTAATGGCTACACGAAAAGCAAAGAAGACAGACCCGAAGAAAGCCGCGGCAAAAGGCAGCGCCAGGGATCCCAAGTGGACCTGGATAGATGTCCTGAGAACCCCGATTCTGGCGTCAGTCGGCGCATTCTCGATTGCGGAAGAGGGAATCGAGAAGTTCGTGCGTGATCTCGTCGAGCGCGGAGAAGCCTCGGAGAAAGAGGGCAAAAAGATAGTTAGCGACTTCCGCAGGCGCACGCAGAGAAACCGGAAGGACCTCGAGAGCAGCGTCGATGAGAGAATCGAGAAAGCGCTGAAGAGCTTCCGTCTCCCGACAAAAAAGGACGTCGAGGAGCTCTCGAAGAAGATTGATCAACTCGAGAGAAAGATCGCCCGGCTGCCGAGGAAGGTCGCCGCTGTGTAGGATTGTCTCCCGCAAATGCCTCGGAGAATCCTTCTTCGAAACCGATGGGCCTTTCGGAGGCCGACACGGAAAGTCGGGGACATGATGCCTCATCGTGTCCCCGATTTTCCAGCCGCATATTTCTGAATAGCGAGATATCTGTTTCGTGGGGACATGATGCCTCATCGCATCCCCCATTTTCCGGTTTTGTATCTCTAAATAGCTAAATCTGCGGTTCTTGGTCTGCTGTCGCAATCATCATCCCTTGACAAAGTTTTTCGGGTGATGGTAGATTATATGAGAATGGACGGCCCATTGAATGAGTGTTGCATCGGCAGTTTCTGAAAGGGGTCTGGTATTGGCCAGGAAGCAAACCGGGCGACAGGCGGCTCCAATCTCCAGTAGTATTGCAATCGTGGGCGTGTCAAACTTTGTGGGTGTGCGCCTTGCCGACACGCTGGCAAAAGACCCAAAATTCGGGAGGCGGGTCATCGCGCTCGATTCGCGGGAGCCCGCATTCTCTTCTGAGCGCGTTCAATTCCTCAAGGTCGACCTCACTCAACCGACTGCGGATTCAACCATCGCGGAAATACTACGATCGCACAATTGTGACACGGTCGTCCACGTATCGTTCTTCGGGCAGCCGACGCGCGACGAATCATATGCGCATGAATTGGAAGTCATCGGCACGATGCATGTGCTCAATGCGTGTGCGCAGGCGGGCGTAAGAAAAATCATCATAGCGAGTTCCACTGCCGTATATGGCGCTTCCCCCCGGAATCCAAACTTCCTCACCGAAGAGCATCCCTTGAGCGGCAGTAAGAACTACCGCTATATCCGTGACAAGATCGAGGTTGAGAACCTTGCAAAGCGCTTTAGAGAAGCGCATCCGGAGATTATCATGACCGTGCTCCGGTTCGCAATGATCCTCGGACCGACGGTTGAGAACCTTGCCACGCAATACTTCCGCCGGCTGTTTGTTCCAACGCTGCTGGGGCATGATCCGCTGGTTCAATTCCTGCACGAAGACGACGCCGTGCGCGCGTTCCGACTTGCCATCGAAAAGAATTGCTCGGACGCATACAACGTTGTGGGCAAGGGCGTGCTTCCTCTGAGCACCGTAATCAGCCTGATGGGGCGAGTCAATCTGCCTCTGATGCACAGCTTCGCATATCCGATTATCTCCGGACTCTGGCTCCTTAACGCCGCCGACGCGCCGGGTCAACATCTTGACTACATCCGCTACCTTTGGGTTGCCGACGGAGAGAAGGCAAAACGGGAACTGGGTTTCGAACCCCGGTATTCCACCAAAGAGGCGGCCATGGGATTCGCCGGAGCAGAACGCCTCCGGAGAATCCACCTTGCCGTCCCCGAACCGTGATGCGGAAAATCGCTTTCGTAAATGAGAAGGGCGGAACGTGCAAGACCACGCTTGCAGTCAATGTAAGCGCGTTTCTTGCGCTTGAGAAACGACTCCGCGTCCTCCTCGTGGATATGGATCCCCAGGGGCAGGTGGGAAAAGCGCTGGGCATCGACGTGCGTGATTGCGGGCGCACCGTTCATGATTTGTTGTCAGACCCGAAGCTTCGGCCGACCGACGTGATTCAGCCCAGCCGGATCAGTGGGCTCGATCTGATAATTTCTAATAAGGCCCTCATCGATTTTCCGGTTACTGTCGCGAGGGAAGTCGCGCCCGAGCGAAAACTGCAGCAGAAGTTTGACGGTTTGGAAGGCTACGACTACCTGATATTCGATTCTCCACCTTCACTCGGACTCACTACAATCAATATTCTGCTTGCCGTCGACGAGATTATTATCCCTGTTGCACTCACGTATTTTGCCCTCGATGGATGCTGCGAGATAGTGGAGACCATCAACTCCGTCAGCGAAAGCTTCGAACGACCCGACCTCCGCGTAAGCATGGTCATTCCGACATTCTACCGCAACACGAGACTCGCGGATGAGATTCTTGAAAAACTGAAAGAACACTTTGGCGGCAAACTCGCCAGGACTGTCATCCGTTACAACGTCAGGATCGACGAGGCCCAGAGCCACGGCCTGACAATATGGGAATACGACCCGGCCAGCGCGGGGGCGGAAATGCTCCGGGAAGTCAGCCAGGAGGTTTTGAGAAATGCCAAGAAAGGTTCTCGGTAAAGACCCCTTTGAACGCTCCAAGTCGTCAGCGCCGAAAGAGGGGACGGAAGCGGCAGATGCGCGCGCCGCTGACGCAGGCGGAATAAAAAAACAGGAAGCTACGAAGAAAGCACCGGCCAGGGCGCCCAAGAGAATCAAGCTGCTTGAGCCCTCGCAGAAGCCGGCGGCCGTGGGAGCCACGGAACAGATAATTGAAAAGAAGATCGAGAAGCGGATATCAGAGTTCGAGAACCGACTCGGCAAGCTGTTGGAGGAAACGGAAGATATGAGTAAACAGGCCAACCCGTCAAAACGAACTCGCAAGACGGCAAAGGAAAAAGCAGAAGCAAAAGAAAAGGTGAAAGTAAAAGTAAGGAAACAGAGCGAGGACAAGAAAGAGACTGAAGAAGACGCTTCTTCTTCAAGCGCCGAATCGGAAAGCACAACTTCTTCAGAGGAAAGCGTCAGCTCCGACAGCGAAGATAACTCCGTGAGCGAAGAGGATGACGGCGCGGGGTTGTTCCGTCAGCTTATCGGCATGGCTTCTCCTCGCAAGATGGGAAAACTGTTCGGCTCATTATGGCTTCGAACACACTCCGATGACGTGGACGAGTTCGGAAAAGACCCGCTTTATGTCGAGAGGTTCGAGCCCCTGTTCGAATGGCTCTATAGGAATTATTGGAGAGTCGAAGTTGAAGGCATCGAGAACATTCCGGATAAGGGACGGGCTCTCCTTGTGGCGAACCATTCCGGCATGCTCCCATTCGATGGGATTATGATAAACGAGGCCGTCAAGTCCGAGAGCCGCACGGAACGTGAAGTTCGGTTCCTCGCCGAGGATATGTTCAGCACGCTGCCGTTTCTCTCGCCTTTTCTCACGCGCATCGGCGCGGTCAGGGCATGTCAGGAAAACGCGGAGCGGCTGCTCGGAGAGGATCATCTCGTGTGCGTATTCCCCGAAGGCGTCAAAGGTACGGGGAAGACTTTCAGCGAAAGATACAAATTGCAGAGATTCGGCAGGGGCGGCTTCATAAAGCTGTGCATGAAAATGAAGACGCCGCTCGTGCCCGTTGCGGTGATTGGCGCCGAGGAAATATACCCGATCATGGCCAAGTTCGAGTGGATCGGAAAGCCGTTCGGCCTTCCCTATGTGCCCGTCACACCTTCTTGGCCGCTGCTGGGCCCCCTCGGGCTGATTCCACTGCCGAGCAAGTGGCGCATCAGATTCGGAAAACCTGTTCGTTTCGACAAATATGGCCGCGAGGCGGCGCAAAACGACGTCCTGGTCAACAAGCTGAAGGAAGACGTTCGGAGCAAAATCCAGAATATGGTGGATGACTTGGTGAAGAAACGCAGGTCCGTCTGGTTCGGCTAGCCGATCTTGACTTTTTGCGGCCGTTTTGCCTTGCTCTGCTTCTTGGAGCCCATCTCTTCCATCTCGCGCTCGAGCACGGAGATGACTGCCTGAAGCACCTCCACCTTGGCTGTGCCGACGGGCGTGGCTGCTTCTTTCTTGCTCACGTGCTCCAACTCGGCCTGAAGCGCCTCGATTATGGTAAGGTAAGTCTCTTTCCTGACGTCGGTCCGGCGGTTCCGTTCTGCCTCCTCCATTCTCTCGATGAGCGCGTCGAGAATCGAGCGAAGGATGACAAACCCGTTCTTTACTAGCGGCAGAATCTCCTGAACAAAACCGTCGCTGACAGCCGATGTCTTCGGGCGCATGGGGTTATTTCCCGAACGTTATGTTGAGCGAGTCCCCCTCGAACTTGGCCTCGACAATCTGGGTCTGGGCCAAGCTTCGGGGCAATAGAATATTGCGGCGGTAATTGCTTACCTCAACTATGAGTTCCTCTCCGAGCACCCAGATATTGAGGTCCTTTTTCTCGGTTCCCGGCAGATGAATCGACATCATGTATCGTTCGTTCGTTTGCTTCGTCTTGATCGGAGGCTCTTTATAGAACACCTGGGATGGGTCCGTGTCGCCGAATACGTTGTCTGCGAAAGCGTGTAGCAGTTTGAGCCCCACCATCTCTCGGTCAAAGAGCTTTCCCATGAACATCGGGAGCGGATCAAATATCGTCTTCGCCTCAGCGAGATACTTCGCCTGCACGGCCCGCCAGCGCTCGAAGTAGGAATCGGCGATCTCCGCCGGATAAATCCGGTTTGCTATTACCGCGTCGACGGTGAACCCGAAAAGGTTCAAATAGCTGTAAGCCCGCTGGGATTCTTTGATGACCATTTTTTCGGGATTGAACACGAGCCTTATCGAGGAGTTCTTGGGATTGGTCAGGATTTCCTTCATACCCTCGACTTTATGAAAGAGCTCTTCGACTGAACTGTAAACGTCGTCGGTGGGAAGCGGCACTTTCACAATGCGCTCCGCAATGGGCCTCACGGTCCTGACTATGCGGCGTTCGATGTCGAAGAAACGATCCATGTACCAGCGGATGACGTCCGGCATGCTCAGCATACGCACCGTGTTCGCTGTCGGCGCACAGTCAATTATCGCAACGTCGTACGACTCATTCTCAAAATACTCCCTTAACTTCAGCAGGCTGAATAGCTCTTCCATACCCGGGAAAACCGCAAACTCCTCGGCCACCAGGTCCTCGAAACCACGACTCTTCAGGAACTTGGTCACATATTTTTGTATGCGGCCCCAATTCTTCTTGAGCTCCTCGTTTACATTGATCTCTTCGGCCGTCAGGTTGTCGGATATCTTCTTGGGTTTTGCCCCAATCTTGCAGTCGAGCGAATCCGCAAGGCTGTGAGCGGGGTCGGTGCTCATGACGACGGTCTTCTTGCCCAACTCGGCGCACCGCACTGCGGTTGCCGCCGAAACTGTCGTCTTACCTACTCCACCTTTGCCTGTATAAAGAATTATTCGCATTGTTTCGCCTGTTGAGAACCGAAAGTTTGGGGGGAGGATGTCTTCTCGCCCCCGGTTGACCTCAGCAAATAAATTATTATACACGCTTCTGCTTCAATCTTCAAACCGAGTCAGGCTTTCACTTTTCTTAGTTTCGCGATATGGCGCACAATCGCTGTCGCCGAGTCCAGCGACTCATCGAACGATGCTTTTCCAATCGGCATGAGTAACTTCACGCCGCCTTCGATTTGGACTCGGAGCTTCTTGCCGAAAGCATTCGACAAACTCACTAGCTCGGGTGACGCAAATCCCTTGTCGGGTGCGGGACGGAAGAGAACGTCGCCTGCAAGTTTCCCGATGAATTCGAGGCCGGCGGCGGCGCCCAGCACCCGGAGACGAGCTATCTTGAGGAGGTTCTCCGTCTCAAACGGGAGGGGGCCATAGCGGTCTGCTATTTCGTCCGCAATCGCACCGATGTCCTCCTCAGTTTTCGCAAGTCCTATTTTCTTGTATAGGTCAAGTTTCTGAGCGGGCGAGGCGACATAGTCATCCGGAATAAAACAGTCCACGTCGAACTCCGCCGTCGGCAGCAACAGTTTCTCGGGTTTCTGCCCTTTGAGTTCGGCCACGGCCTCTTCGACAAGCTGGCAGTACATCTCAAATCCGACTGCCGCGATGTCGCCGTGCTGCTCAGCCCCAAGGATGTTGCCAGCGCCGCGTATCTCGAGGTCGCGGAGCGCTATCTTGAATCCGGACCCGAGTTCCGAAAACTCCTCTATAGCCTTGAGCCGTTTTTGGGCCACTTCGCTTAGAGCCTGGCGGCCTGGGATCAACAGATATGCGTATGCCCTGCGCGTGTAACGGCCGACTCGGCCCCGCAGTTGATATAAATCGGCCAGGCCGAATTTGTCGGCCCGATTGATAAGCATTGTGTTCACATTGGGGATATCGAGGCCGGATTCGATAATCGTGGTGCAGACCAGAACGTCAATTTGCCGCTCGAGGAATTGCAGCATAACCGACTGGAGTTCGCGCTCGTCCATTTGACCGTGCGCAATCCCGAGCCGCGCCTCGGGGACAAGCCTCCGCAGGAACGCGGACATCCTGTCTATTGTTTCCACCCGGTTGTGGACAAAGAAGACCTGGCCTTCCCTCGCCATTTCTCTCAAGACAGCGTCACGGATCAGCTTGTCGTTGAACTCCGTTACGACCGTGATGACGGCAAGCCTGTCCTCTGGAGCAGTGTTTATCACGCTCATGTCGCGTATGCCCATGAGCGCCATGTGGAGCGTCCGCGGGATGGGGGTCGCCGTTAGCGTGAGCACGTCCACCAGCTTGCGGAGCTTCTTCAGCCGCTCCTTGTGCGCGACCCCAAAGCGCTGTTCTTCATCAATAATGACGAGTCCCAGGTTCTTGAAAGTGACATCATTCTGTATCAGCCGGTGGGTGCCGATAACTATGTCCACCTTGCCCGCGGCAAGGTCTGCAATAGCTTTCTTTTGCTCGGCCGCGGTTCTGAAGCGGCTCAGCATCTCGACGCCTACTGGGTAATCAGCAAGGCGCTCGCGGAACGTTGTGTAGTGCTGTTGGGCCAGTATCGTTGTCGGAACAAGGACGGCGACCTGCCGGGCCTCCATCACGCATTTGAACGCGGCCCGGAGCGCGACTTCCGTTTTGCCGTAGCCCACGTCTCCGCAAATGAGCCTGTCCATGGGCGAAGGCTTTTCCATGTCCAGCTTTACGTCTTCAATTGCCTGGAGTTGGTCTTCGGTCTCGCGGTATATGAATGCCTCCTCGAACTCGGCTTGCCAGGGCGCATCGGCCGAAAACGAGATGCCCGGAAGGACCTGCCGCGAGGCGTATAGATCAAGCAGTTCGCCGGCCATGTCGCGGATCGCGCGTCTCACTCGTTCCTGTACCTTGAACCAGGCTGTCCCGCCGAGTTTGTACAGCTTCGGCGGCTCGTCGTCCGAGCCAACGTATTTCTGCACAAGGTTCATCATGTTGACCGGGACATACAGCTTGTCGCCGCCGAGATATTCGAGCATGAGGAACTCGCTCTTCTGGTCGGGCAGATAGGAAAGTCCCCGATAAATCCCGATGCCATGGTTCACGTGAACGATGTAATCGCCCACGCGCAGGTCGGTGAAATGAGAGATGGGTGCGCCTCCCTTGAACTTCCTTCGAGGGCGGCGATGTCCGTAGCGTCTGAATATCTCCTGATCGCTTGCGACAACCAGGCTGGTTTCGTCCGCCGCGAATCCGCTGCGCAATCTGCCAATGATAACCGACAACTGATGTTTCTCGTCAAATCGCGGGCCGGAGTGCGGGTTCATAGCAGCATCCTGGAGAATCTCGAGCAATCGTTTGCTTTCGCCCTCGTTGTTGCACACGAGCGCGACCTGATATCCTCCGTCGAGCCATTGCCCGAGTTTACTCATGAAAGTGTCAAGCTGGCCGGCGACAGGGTCGAGCGAGTTGGAATGGACCCCATAGTAATCGAACCGGCGAAAAGTTTCTGAACTCTGTTCGAACCGGCTCAGGCATACCGTCGGCCCTGTGAATTTGCCGAGAACCTCGTCAAGGGTGGCCAGTGACTCGCGGGCCAGGTCGTACAAAGGAGCGAGATGCTCCTGGCTTGCTTCTTGCTCTATCAGAAGAGGCTCATCCCACGCGATAATTGAGTCTTTCGGCAGATAGTCGAGCAAAGAGGCATCACCGGCCGAGTCGACCCACCTGTTGCGCGGCATCATCTCCAGGCGCTCGAGATTCTCAAAGGAACGCTGCGTCACAACGTCGAATACCCGGATGGATTCGATTTCGTCTCCGAAGAATTCGAGACGCAAAGGGTCTTGCGAGCAAATGGGAAAGACATCCACAATACCGCCGCGAATGCTGAACTCGCCGCGCGTCTCCACCATAGTGCATCTGTGGTATCCTCGTTCAACAAGAGTCAGGCTAAGGTCCTCAAGCGACCATGTGTCGCCGACTCTTAGGCAGAGGACCGCCGGGGCTACGAGCGCCGGCCTCGGGAGTTTCTGCAGAATTGATCTGATGGGCGCCACTATGATCGGCCGCCTGTTGTTTTGATCCGGTCTTAAGAGAGCCCGAAGGGCGACGAGTCGTTCCGAGACGCTGGTGTCCGGCGGCAGCACTTCGGCGGGCGGCAGGTATTCCCTTGGCGGAAAGAGGAAGAGGCCGGCCGAATCGTGGAAGCTCTCGTAGTCACCCAATGCCGTTTCAGCGGCTTCCACTGTCGAGGTCACGTAAAGCATTGGTCGTTCGAGGATGTCTGCCAGTTCGCCCGCAAACAGACGCGGCAGAGCGCCGCACAACCCGTGTATCCACACGTTTGTGTTATGGGACCGACATGCTTCGACGGTTTTCCCGAACGCTGAGAGTTTCCGTATTCTGCTTAACATGGCTCCGAACACACCAATACCCCACCTCTTCCCCCCAGATGGGGGTGAGGAAGGGTATGCCTTGTGGCAATTGATTATTTCAGTTCTTCCGGGGGTGTGTCTCGATTCTCGTGCCCAACAGCTTGTTGGCGGCATCGATCACACCCTGCGCGCTCAGCCCGTATTTCCTGAGAAGCGCCGAACGCGGGCCGTGCTCGATAAATCTGTCAGGGAAACCCAGCGTGGCAAAACTGACGGCCTTCTCCGGCTTCAGGCGCGTTATGAGTCCCATCAACCCGCTGCCGAATCCACCGGCAACAGTGCCGTCCTCAATGGTTATGATGCTTCGGGCCTTCTCAATGATCCGGCAATATGACTTCTCGTCGAGCGGTTTTGCGAAACGCGCATTGACGAGGCCCGCATTTACGCCTTCGCGCGCCAGTTTTTCCACTGCCTGCAAACCGACGTCCACCATGGCTCCCAGCGCGACGATCAGCAGGTCGTCGCCCTCCCGGATAACCTCGGGTCGGCCCATTTCAATCGGCAGGATAACCCCTTCCTGTGGAACTGATGCAGATGAATCACGGGGGTAGCGGATGGCCACGGGATGCGGCTGCTCGGTAGCCCAATCCAGCATTGACTTCAGTTCCACGCCGTTTTTAGGCGCCATGATAACGATATTGGGAAGGCTTCGGAGAAACGCGACGTCAAACATTCCGTGATGCGTGGGGCCATCCTGGCCGACGGCGCCCGCCCGGTCAATGGCAAATGTCACTGGCAGGTTTTGCAGGCAAACGTCGTGGAATATCTGGTCGTAGGCTCGTTGCAGAAAAGTGGAATAGACCGCAAAAACGGGGCGGAACCCTCCGGCGGCAAGCCCTGCCGCAAAGGTTACCGCATGCTGTTCGGCGATGCCGACGTCAAAGAAGCGATTCGGGAATTTCTCGGCGAATTCTTTCAGTCCCGTCCCCTCGGTCATTGCGGCCGTAATTGCGACTGTTTTCGGATTCTTCTTTGCAATCTCGACTATGTGTTTGCCGAAGACCTCGGAGTAGTGGGGGCAATGCTGCGAATCGCCAGGCGGAGGCAGTGGCTCGCCTGTTTCTATCCGGAACGCGGGAATGCCGTGAAAGCTGCTGGGCTCTGCCTCGGCGTATTCATATCCTTTTCCCTTCTTCGTGAGAACATGGAACAAGATCGGGATTCTGAACGCGGCAATTTTTTGCAGGGTCTCGATCAGGATGTCGAGGTCGTGCCCATCGACGGGGCCGACGTATTTGAATCCCAACTCCTCAAATAATGACCCCGGCTTGAGCAGGCTGGCCGCGCTTTTCTGCAGGCGTTTGGCGGTCTGGAAGAGTTTGGAGCCGACCGCGGGTATCCGCTTGAGGATATACTCCACGTCGCCTTTGAATCTGTTATATGAGGAAGCAGTTATCAGACGGCTCAAATAGAGCGAGAGGGCGCCCACGCTTTGGGATATGGCCATCTCATTGTCATTCAAAACGACGATCAGGTCTTTCCCCATGTGGCCGACGTGGTTGAGCGCCTCGAATGCGAGGCCGCCGGTCATCGAACCGTCTCCGATGAGCGCGATCGTCTTGAAATTCTCTTTTGCGATATCGCGCGCGCACGCCATGCCGGCCATCGAGGAAATACTTGTGCTCGCGTGTCCGGTGGTAAAGCAGTCAAACTCGCTTTCATCCCGGTTGGGGAACCCGGCCAGCCCGCCAAGTGTGCGGAGCGTCTTGAAATCCTGCCGTCTGCCTGTGATGAGTTTGTGCGCATAGGCCTGATGGCCTACGTCGAACACTATCTTGTCGTGCGGACAATTGAACACGTAATGGATTGCGAGTATGAGTTCTACTGCTCCGAGGCTCGAGGCAAGATGTCCGCCGCGGCAGGAAGTCGTCGCGATTATCTCCTGCCTTATTTCTTCCGCCAACTGCCGGAGTTGACTTACCGAAAGAGCCTTGAGGTCTTTGGGACTGTCTATTTTGTCGAGAAGCCTTTCCATGTAACGCTTACCTTATTTATTCCTCTTATGCCTTGCGATTTCCGACGATATCAGCGATGGCCTCCAGCATACCGGCGCGAGGGCCGAAATCGGCCAAATGCTTCTTCGATTGCTCGATCAAGCTGAGGCAGCGCCGCCGCGATTCCGCCACTCCGAAAAGCCTCGGGTAGGTTGCCTTGTTGAGCGCAACGTCCGAGCGCGAGTCTTTTCCGGTTATTGATGAATCTGATTCCACGTCCAGAATGTCATCCGCGATCTGGAACGCGAGGCCGAGGCAGTGTCCGTATCCCGTCAGGCTCTTGAGTGTTTCCGTGTCCGTTCCTGCGATTATCGCCCCCATCCGGACGGAGGCGGTAATAAGCGCGCCCGTCTTGTGGGAATGAATGTACTCGAGCGTAGGGAATTCCACTTCCTTTCCTGCCCACTCGATATCTGCAACTTGTCCGCCGATCATTCCCATTGTGCCGGCGGCATGGGCCATCTCATACACGAGCTTTGGAACGACCGACTCGTGACAGTTGGAGAGAGCCTCAAAGGCCAACGTGAGCAAAGCGTCACCGGCCAATAGCGCGATGGCTTCCCCAAATTTCTTGTGAGTAGTTGGTATTCCCCTGCGAAGCTGGCCGTCGTCCATCGCCGGCAGGTCATCGTGAATCAGCGAATACGTGTGCACCATTTCCAGCGCGCAAGCGGCCGGCAAGGCTTCGGTTGTGTTGCCGCCGCAAAGCTCGTTGGTTGCCAGGAGGAGAACGGGCCTGATTCTCTTGCCGCCGGCAAAAACACTATAGCGCATTGCCTCACAAACCGACTCCTCCAGACCTTTGGTTTCGGGGAGCAGCCGACGGAGTTCCTTCTCGACCATGAGGCCCCGGTCTTTCAGGTATTCCTCAAGGCTATTCGTCGAAGAGAGAGTCGGTGTGAGCGCCTTCTTTCCCTGATTGCTTCGACGCTTCCTGTCCCTGTTCGGCAAATTGAATCTCCTTCAAATCACCATGCTCGTCCCGCGTGAGCATGGCAACCTTTTTCTGAGCCTGTTTAAGTTTCTTGTCACAGAAACGCGACAGTCGTATGCCTTCCTCGAACTTCTTGAGAGTCTCTTCGAGTGGAAGATTGCCTGCCTCCAATTGTTCTACGATCTTTTCGAGGTTGTCAAGCGCTTCCTCAAAGCTGGGTTCCGGCACTGACCTAACCCTCCACTGTTTCCACGGCGCACCCCATCGAACCTTTATGGAGTCTCACACGCACGCGCTCACCCACCTTGGCCGTTGCGCTGTCCCTAAGAATTTCTCCAGTGGACGTACGATAGGTTATCGAATATCCTCTGGCCAGAACCGCCAAGGGGCTCAAAGAATCCAAATTTGCAGCCATCCCGGCAAGGTTCGCCTCGCGGGCCGCCAGGATATTGACCATGCGTTCTTTGAGCATCCGGGTGGCTGCAGAGAGACTTTCCAGTAGCGACACGACCGTTCTGTCCGGCCTTACGGCAAGCAGCCTTTTGGATGCCGTCGATAACCGGATCAAAAGGTCACCTAGCCTGCGCTGCTGCAATTCAGTTACTCGCTCGCACAAGTCGTCTAATTGCTGCTGATATTGAACCAGCATATCCGGCGCTCGCCGGAACCCGAAACTCGAGATTGCCAGGTCGAGCCGGTGCTCAAGCTCCGAGAAATGAGAATCGACCGCGCGAAATATCCGGTCGCGAATCTGCGCTATCTCGGAAATAACCGACTCGCGTTCTCTCACGACAAGCTCTGCGGCGGCGCTCGGTGTCGGCGCCCTGACGTCAGCGACGAAGTCGGCAATAGTGAAATCCACCTCGTGGCCGACGGCGGAAACGATGGGTGTCTCACACGCATAAATCGCACGCGCCACCATTTCCTCGTTGAATGCCCAGAGGTCTTCCAGGGATCCGCCTCCACGGCCGACGATTATGACATCGCAGTCACCTCGAGCGTCAAGCGTCTCGATACCGGCGGCTATTTCCGAGGCTGCCCCTTCGCCTTGAACGGCGGAAGGATACAATATCACTTCAACGGTGGAGAAGCGCCGGTCGATAATGTTAAGGATATCGCGGATTGCCGCTCCGGTTGGTGACGTTACAACTCCGATCCGCTGCGGGAAACGGGGGAGAGGTTTCTTATGAGTTTCATCGAATAGCCCTTCCTCGCCGAGGCGCTTCTTGAGTTGCTCGAATGCGAGCTGGAGCGCTCCATAGCCGACGGGCTCGGCGGTAACGGCGACAAGCTGATAGTTTCCCCGTTTCTCATAGACTGTCAAGCGGCCGGCAATATTTACCTGTAGTCCGTCCTCAAGCCTGAATTTTAGCCGCGAAGCATCGCTCCGGAAAAAGACGATGCTAATCTGACTTTGGTCATCCTTCAGCGTGCAGTATACATGTCCCGAACCGTGCAATTTGCAGTTTGACACCTCGCCGCACACCCAAACGTGTCCGAAATTCTCCTCGAGCAACGCTTTGACAGTGCGCGTGAGTTCGGTAACTGTATAGATGCGCTCCGCGTCAATAAATCGCATGTCGATAAGTCCCAACCCTCTGAGGTTTCATAAATTATAGCAGATTCAACGAACTTAAACAAGCATCGGCGACAGCAATGATTTACGACATCAGGGGCTTCCGCCGGCCATGACGCAGGTGAGTAATACGAAGTGTAAAGAGTGAAGAGTGAAAGGAACCCTACCAATCAACGGAGTAACACTGATTTTCACGGATTAAGAAAAAGAAAGAGAAGGGTCCTTTCCGAGGTTTCTAATGGAAATGGCTTGTTCTTTTCCTTTGCCAACGATGTCAGTACATGCGTCTTGACAAAGATGAGTGCTTGGCGGTAATAATAGTAACCTCGCTGCGACCGGCTCGCAGTCGCAGGGGACAACAGGATTTTTTCAGGGTGTCCCCATTTCTATTCGATTTCATGTTTTGGCGACGACTATATTGTGAAGAGTTTGGCGGACGCGTCCGACTGAACAGCACCAACCAAAGGGAAGTTTCGTGGAGCAACGGACCCAGGATACTGCAGGGGCCTTAACCCGAATTGTGCGTGAACACCGGAAAGCGGTGTTTGCCGTGGCTTATGCGAAACTCCGGAATAGTCACGACGCCGAGGACATCACGCAGGACGTGTTCGTCGAGGCGTATCGGAACGCTCATAAGCTGAAGAATCTGGAGAAAGTCGCCTCGTGGCTCTATAAGGCGACAGTCTACCGTTGCATAGACCACGTGCGCAAGAGTTCGAGGCGCGAGAAGCGCGAAGCCACATTCATGGAGTTTGCTCTTGCTGAGCCGCCGCCCGACCCGCAGATCGAAGATGAAAAATATTCCGCAGTTGTGCGGGCCATCGATAAGCTTCCGGAAGACATGCGTGTGGTTATCATGCTCAAGCATTTCGCCGGGCTCTCATATGACGACATCTCGAAGATGACCGGACTCTCGAAAACTACGATTGACGGCCGTCTCCGCACCGGGAAGAAGCAGTTGAGGCAGCGGCTTGCCGAAATAATGGATGAGTTAAGGTGAGTAAGATGCCGAGTTGCAACGAAAGAATTTACCGGATACACAGACTCGTCGAAGGGGAATTGGGCCCGGACGAAACCTCCCGTTTGAATGAGCATCTGGCAGGGTGCCCGTCGTGTTCCGAGCAAGTTCGCGAGTTCAGTCAGATGAAGACGCTCATCGAGGAGAGCCTCGCGTCTAAGTTTGTCCTTCCCGCTGTGGACGAGCTTGTGGCTGGTTGCGAGTCAAGGGTCAGGCATCGAATATGGCCGAAGAGGGTCGAGCGTGGGTTATTCAAGAGGGCTCTCATCGTTGCGGCTGCTTGTCTGGCAGTGATTCTTCTCACGGGCTACATCTCCGGCCGCATATATTTCCGGAAGACGTTTTCGTACCAACTCAGCAGTATGGTCATAAGGTGTTCGGACGGCATCGAGAAAATGAGTCCCGATGGCAAATGGGAGAAGTTGCATGTCGGCGACCGCTTAAGAAAGGGGACCGTTCTCAGGACACCGGCTGGGGCTCAATCATTCATCTCGTTTGATGGAATCAGGCTGCTGACTGAGGGTGAGGCGCAAATCGAAGCGGAGGGGAGCCGGAGTCTGTCACTGAAGGAGGGGACGCTGTTTGTAGCGACAGCGGAGAGAAAGAAATCCGCCAGCGTAAGTTCGGCCAAGGTGGTTGTTCAATCGAGCGGTGGCGCTTTCGGGATTGGTCGCTCTCCGGACGCGACCACGATTGCGGTCGCAGCCGGTCATGTGAAGCTGACGGCGCCTGACGGAAAAACGCACAAGCTGGCGGAGAACCAGGTGGCTACTCTTCGGGACAGAACGAGCGCGTTCGAGCTAGCCTCTGCCAAAGTGCTTGACCCATTTGCCCGATATAGAGAGACCGTGATAGAGCGGATCAAGCAGCGGTTCGCGAAAATTATGTCGAGGTACGTGCCAAACTATCAGTTCACGCGGCGGATGATGAATCGTCTCGATGGGTCTTCCATTCTCGGCATGTGGGCTCAGCCCAAGGGGATGTTCCAGTTCGCCTCGTATACTCCGGCCGCTCCGCTCCGGTATGCCCAGGCTGACATGAGAGCGATCAGCGAGTATTACGAGAGCCTTTTCGTCCCGAGCAATCGCTCGATTTCCATTGGGAAGGAAAAGATTGTGTCGCTCGATCCGGGCACGGGCGCAGGTTTTCCGAGATGGTCGAGTGACGGCTCAATGATAGCGTTCATAGAGACGCATCTGATGGCTTTGACCGGCATCGCGCGCGTTGTGAGAGTGGACGATCTGGAGAATCCGTGGGATGTTTCACAGGAGTGGTCTAATTCCGTGCGGTCAATGTTCCCGCTGACGTGGACACCGGATGACCGACATGTCTTGTTTCAGGTTGAAACGGGGCAAATGTGGGATGAACGCGGGCCCACGAACAACGTTAAAATCAAGATTGCTCCAGTTGACCCCGGCGAAGGTCCTCTTGTGGATTTTGACAGCCCGTTCCGTGACATTCCGTTGCCGCTTCCGCTGCCTGTAGGCAAGACTATTTCTCCGGGAATCGCCAAACTCCCGTATGGAGATGCGATGGTTTGTTCGAATTGGGGCAATCTGGCGTATATTCCAGTGGAGTCCGACGGCCAGGCGGTTCCGGCGGTTCCCGGCCTGTTCCTGACAAATTTCAATCCGCGCGAAATGTTCGTAATGGGAGGCGGCCTATCGCCATCAGGCATTTATGCCGACTTCACGGGTGTTGCAGGCCTCAATTTCAGTCAGATGGGGACGTACATACTCTACGGAGTCGAAGACATAATCGACGGATTCACGCAGCCGCCTCGCTCACTCAACGACCCGAGGATCAAGCGCATCGCGCCGAGCACGAATATGCAATTCACCGGGGGCTTTTCCTTCGACGAATCACTCGTGTTCTTCCACGAAGACGTAAATCATGCGTTCAACGCTTTCTATCCGACCAATATCTATCCCTGCGATTTCGACGTCTTCTATGCAAATGCGCTGCCGGGCGAGCCGGGAAAGCCGACACAGATTCACCTGCCGGGCAATCAGATGTTCATGCAGCCGTCGCCGGAAGGGAATCGTCTGGCGTACAGCAATTTTGACGGCGACAATCTTGAGCTTCGCGTGGTCAGCTTTGACATCGAGGCGGACATTGATGCAGACCTCGGCGGCGTGCTTATAGACAACAGCGGCACCAATCTAATCGTCCCGCCGGGCGCGTTCGAGAGAGACTTCAAGGTCAAGATAAGCACCCCATTCAGCATAGGAGAGGAGGCGGAAATGCCGGAGGGGGAGAGCCGGTTCTTTGCAATGCGGCTCCTCGATGCGCAGGGCCTGGAAAAGCCGAAGTTCATCGAGCCGATGACTCTCACCATCCGATATACCGATGACGAAGTCTCTGGATTGGATGAGGGAATGCTCGAGATTTACTATTATGATGACATTGACGCAGCGAACCCGAAGTGGGTTCCCCTCGGCGGAACTGTTGATCCGGAACACAACGAGATAACCGTCGAAATCAGGCATTTCTCGAAATTCTCAGTCGGCCAAAAGGCCACAGCCGGCTTGAACCACAAAGGGTCGCAGACCCGAGGCGCAAAGAGCGCGGCGAAAAACAGACCTGCCGTCACGAATGGCGCGAATTGAAAGAATGAAACCACGGATTCGAGAAGAATTCACCACCAAGTCACCAGGAAGAAGAACAGGAAGAAGAAAAAGAAAAGAAGCATTTTAATCACGGATTAACACTGATTAACTCGGATTTAGGGGAAAAGAAGAGAAAGAAAAAGAGATTGTAACACGAATTACGCGAATTGCATCACGAATGGATGTTCGGTAGGAACATTTTTGCTGTTATCAACCGGAGACATGAAACCGGAAACCGTAGGTATAGCCTAAGACACGAGTGGGAGGGTAGGGGAATGAAAACGATTACCTCAATTCTGTTTGTTATCGTACTTGTTGTTCTTGTTGCGCCGGGTATGGCCGCTGCTTCTGTTTATTACGTGCCCGACAATTATGCCACAATGCAGGCGGCAATCGACGCTGGAGTTTCCGGCGACACCATTATTGTCCGCGACGGCATATATAAGGGAGCGGGTAACAAGGACATCGACTTCAAAGGGAAAGCACTGACACTGCGCTCGGAGAACGGTCCCGCAGGTTGCATCATCGACTGCGAGGCCAGCGGCAGGGGGTTCTACTTCCATAGCGGTGAGACATCTGCATCGGTTCTGGATGGATTCACAGTAATCAATGGATTCGCCACCGAAGTCTCGCCGGACGACAACAGCGGGGGTGCGGTCAAATGTGTCGGCAACTCCAGTCCGACCATAGAGAATTGCGCGTTTAGCGGTAATTCGGCCTATCGTGGAGGCGCTATTGCCTGCTGGTTTTCCTCTCCAAGCATAACGTATTGCTACCTGAGCGACAATTCGGCTGATCTCGACGGTGGCGCAATCTATTGCGCGCAATCTCTCGCGGACGTCGCCGACTGCGTCTTCTACAGCAACTCGGCGCAATATGGCGGCGGGATTCATTTGACCAATTACTCCTATCCGACGATCACTAATTGCATCGTAAGCAGCAACGAGAGCGATCTCGATGGGGGTGGCATTTATTGCTGGTACTCCTCGCCGGCCGTTGCGAACTGCACTATTGCGGGAAACTCGGCTCTCGACGAGGGTGGCGGGACCGCCTGCTATTTTTCTTCGCCGGTTGTCACTGACTGCATACTCTGGGATGATTCCAGCGCCCATGGAGCAGAAATAGCGCTCGTATACATCTCTCAACTCACGATCAGTTACAGTGACGTCGAGGGCGGAAGCTCGAGCGTCTATTCGCAGCCGGGCAGTGTTCTGAATTGGGGATCCGGAAATATCAACTCTAATCCGCTGTTTGCGGCCGGGGCGCTTGGCACATATTATCTCAGCCAGACGGCTGCCGGACAGAACGCGAACAGCCCTTGCATGAATGCAGGCAGTGACACTGCCGTCAATGTTGGAATGGACTCGTATACTACGCGGACCGACGGCGTGGGTGACACCGGCGTGGTTGACATGGGATATCACTACGGTTTGTTTGTGCCAAGCGGTCTCACACAGATAAACCTGCTGTCGCCGGCGAATCAATCGGTTTTGTCCTCGGCTCCCACGTTCACGTGGACAGCCGACGGTGGCGCAAGCAGCGTCTATGCAGTTGATTTGAGCTATTCTGCCAATTTCTCAAGCTACTGGTCCACATACAACAACATGCATCAACTTATTGATCAAACCTCGTGGACTATGCCAGCCTCGATTTGGAACAAAATTCCACATGGGAAACTAGTGTATTGGAAAGTTCGTGGCGCTGATTTGGATCATACGCCGCTCGAGGTCATCTACAGTGTCGAGGTTCGGTCATTCAATAAACAGTAATCTCCAAAGAGCGTGAAAGGGAGAAAGGGGTGCAGGGGAAAGCAGAAGAACACAGCGTGGCAGAGCCGCAACGCAAGGTTAAATTGGGGACACCATGCGGCATGGTGTCCCCAATTTAACCGGTGTCTGCCGGACAACTTACGAGGAACACCGTATGAGAACCATGACAGGAATTCGCGATTTCGAACGTGAGTAGTACAGCAAACAAGAGACCGAAAGCCGAGTATTAACGGGGGCACAGGGAAAATTGAGAAACACTTTGACCTGTGCCCCTTGACTCAAGACTCAATATGGGCATAATATTATCGTTGTGGTAAAGAATCAAAATGGAGGGGAAGAGACTATATTCTTGTGGCAATTGCCATAGGCTCGTTAACCATTTCGGTGGTGTACAAATATTTCTCAAGAGTTACCTTGCGAATGGCGTGGTTCATGGTGGCGCCTATTTTCGTTTCTGTTTACTTCGTGGTTGGTTTTATCGTGGGAGATCTTTGGGGAGTTATCGGCGGCAGAATCCTACGACCCACTCTATCCAACCTCTTGATGTGGTTGTCTGGAAAGTAGTGCTGAGATGTCACCGTAGCGGTTCACGAAAGGCGAGAATATGCGCGAATCATGCGTCAGTACTCTGACATGGAGGAAAGGCAGATATGAACTGGAAAAAGGTTGCGCTGGGTTGCTCTATTTCCTCTGCGGTTCTTGTCGTCATCATTGCCGTCGGTGGTTACTTTGCGTTTCGACATTTCCGAAAATTCATTCCCGGTCGCATGGAAATACCAAAGAATCTCATCGACGCCTCAGTCCTTACGGGCTCGGACTTGCTTTCAAAGAAGACCTTTTTTGAGGATAGCCGACTGGGAAAGATCACTGATATTGAACTCGGGGAACTCGATCCGAGCCCGGGCCAGGAAATCGGGATTGCAGGTTCGCGCGGCGCAGCGTTCCTGGACGAAGAAGCGAGGCTGAAGTCAACAATCATGTTCAGCGGAGAGACAGATGATGTTAATATTATCGAGATCAACGCTGACGGCGTTTGTGAATTCCTAAATCGGGGATCATGGGGTGTCAGCGCATCTTTGATGGACCACAAGGGCAATGTCATTTGGACATACAGCGATGAAACGGGCGTTGACGACATGGATTCGGGCGACATGGATGGTGACGGCACGATGGAGTTCGTGGTTGGCTTCAACGGCGGTGGAGGCGTGCATCTTGTTGACATCAATGGGAAGAAGAAGTGGAGCGAGTCCGATGGCAACGTCTGGCACGTTGAATTTGTGGACACCAATGGCGACGGCATTCTTGAAATAGTGCACAGCAACGCCGGCGGACAGATGACGATAAGAGACCAAAACGGCAAGGTCGTCCGGCGAACGCATCCCGGCCCGTATTTCTCTCACTTCTCTCTCTGCAAATGGCCGACCCAAAAGGATCATGAATACGCCCTGCTGGCCGAAAATGACACCATCTGGATTTTTGACTTCGACGGTAAAACCGTTGCGCAATTTACAGCGCCCAAGTGCGGCACGCTTGGACACGCCAGAGGCACACCTGTAAAGCTTATGGCTGACCAACCCGAATACTTCGCTACGCTCGTGGAGTTCAGACATTGGAATCGCGCAATTCTATATGTACATGATCGCGACGGCAAGCTTATGTACCAGGAAATCCTGCCGGAAACCTGTGCATCAATCGCAGCGCTATCTCTCAGCGACTCCAAGACAGACACGCTTCTAGTGGGCGGAGATGGCAAAGTGTGGCAGTACAAGGCTGGCAACAATTCTGATAAGCATTAGGGTTTAGAGATGTCTTGCAGGGGCAGAACTTGTGGTTATTCGCCTGTCGGTCCGATTCTGGCACTATGGAAACTGTCTATGGCCCTCTTAGGGAGGAAAACGAATGAAGAAGCTTTTCTTGGGAAGCCTGCTCGCGCTCATGTTGGCCCTCGTGCATCCGCTTGGTTATCTTAAGGCCGAATACGAGTCTTCGCGCGTCCCGTCCGTCGAAACCTCGGTTGCGAAGGGCTTCAAATCTTCCAAAATGTCTCAGGAACAGAGTCTGATCATGGGCGCGATGAAGCGCGAGCTTGATCGCTCCATGGCAAAGTTATCTCTCGACGACTATCCGTCACCCTATTTCATCAGCTACCTTATTAGAGACAAACGAGAGGTTTCTGTGACTGCAAGATATGGAGCGATCTTTTCATTCAGCGACAGTAAGTATCGTCCCAGTCATATAGAGGTGCGCGTCGGCACCCACGAGCTCGACAATTCCGACAAACCTTCATCCGCCTGGCGGCTGGATCATGGATTTCCGGTCGACAATGACGCAGCCGTGATAGAGAACAGGCTATGGATTCTTACTGATCTTCTTTACAAGAAGGCCCTGGCGGAATATATGAACAAGAAGGGGAAGCGGGCGTTCAAGGCAGATGAAAAAGTGAAGGTCAACGATTTTTCTTTTGAGGACAAACAAGACTTCGTCGGAGCCAAGGCAAGCCTTGCTTTTGACAAAGAACACTGGTTTGGAGTTCTTCGGCGCGTCTCGGAAGTGTTCCTGAAACACCCCGAACTTGTGTACTCCCAGATTGAATTTGACGCAACCGAGGATACGAAATATCTCGTAAACAGCGAGGGCACTACGGTCGTCGAAGGAAACACTTACTATGCAATCGAGGTATGGGCCGGCGCATGGTCGGAAGATGGGATGCCGCTGGCTCATTCGGTGCGCTACTCATGTCGAGACGCCGGGGAGCTTCCTTCCGAAACCAAAATGAAGAGTGACATCGACGAGATGATATCGGAGCTGAAGCTGTTACGGCAGACCGAAGAAATAAAGCCTTGCACTGTGCCTGCGATCTTTGATCCTGAAATGAGTTCGGTTCTCTTCCACGAAGCAATGGGACACCGCCTCGAAGGGGATCGGCAACGGGAAGACAAGGAAGGGCATACGTTCAAGAACAAAGTCGGCGAGAAAGTGCTGCCTGAATTCTTGACGCTTATAGATAATCCGACTTTGCCGGAATACGCAAATACGACGCTCTTCGGCCACTATCTGTATGACGATCAGGGGGTTCCCGGGCAGAAGACCATCCTGGTGGAAGATGGAGTTCTCAAGAACTATTTAATGTCAAGGAGGCCGATAGAGAATTTCGATAATTCCAATGGACACGGCAGGGTTTGCGCGAAATCAGGTATTGGAGCGTCTCTTTCGGCGAGGATGGCAAATCTGCAAGTCCACTCGAAGAATGAACTATCCAGAACCGATCTGGAGCAAAGGCTTATCGACGAATGCAAGAAACGCGGGCTTGATTGCGGTCTGATATTCGTGGGAACATTGGGCGGACATACGAACACGGACACATATAATTATCAGGCGTTTCTTGGGAAACCGAAGCTTGTATACAAATTGAACGTCAGCGACGGCACACGTGAGCTCGTAAGAGGCGTTAACATAGTAGGCACGCCGTTGAACACTTTGGAGAAAGTCATCGCAACAGGAAACGACTATGCCGTCTACAATGGCTATTGCGGGGCGGAATCCGGTATGGTCCCGGTGAGCGGGATTGCTCCGAGCATCCTCTTGAGCGAAATCGAAATTCAGCGGATTCCGGATGAGAAGTCGAGGCCGCCAATTCTTCTGCCTCCGGCGTTTGACCGCTGAACCGGGCCAGGTAATCCTAACGAGAATGACACTGAGGAGTATGTGTTTGCGGCCTTACCGTGCACAGGCTCTGATCTCTCTGTGCAGGAATTAGCTTGTTGTGGAAAGTAGGAGTTTCAAGAGAATGAAACATGTTCGGAATGTGTTGTTTGTGATCCTCTTATTGGTACTTTTGTCAACTTCGGCCCTTGCCCAGCAAGAGAAAACGCGCATCGGCGTCTGGAATTTCGATGCGGGAGAATTGATCCCGCTTGATGCGAACGTTGCATTGTCGGATGTGCTGAGGTCGGAGCTTTTTCTCACCGGCAAATTCGCAGTGATCGAGCGCAGTGACATGGACCGCACTTTGCAGCAGCGGCGCTTTCAGCAGGCGGAATGTGTATCCACCGAATGCGTTGTTGAGGCAGGCCGGATTCTCGGTGTTGAGAAAATGGTTAGCGGAACCATTGGCAAGGTCGGGGTCACGTATACGATCAATCTGCGGCTTATCGATGTCGGGACGGGCAATGTCGAGAGAATGGCAAAAGAGACTTGCCGGTGCGAAATAGACGACTTGATATACGTGGTCGGCGCGGCGGCGAAGGCTCTCGCCGAATCTGAAACCAGAGCGGAGCGGCAAGCTCGCATCGAGCGTGAAAGAATCGCTAAAGAGGAAGAGGAGAAGAAGAAGGCAGCGGAGAAGAAGGCGCGTGAATTTACGGCGGAAGGCATGATATTGATTCCGGCGGGCAAGTTTCTCATGGGCAGTCCTGAAGATGAAGGGGCTGATGTCGAACATCCGCAACACACGATATACCTGGATGCTTTCTACATTGACAAATACGAGGTCACAAACGCGCAGTTCAAGGAATTCGTGGAAGCTGCGCATTATGTAACCCAAGCCGAGAGAGACGGCTGGGGCAAAGTGTGGACGGGCAAGGGATGGCCAAAAGAAAAGGGCGCAAATTGGAAGCATCCGTATGGCCTGGAAAGCAGCATAGAGGATATCATGGACCACCCGGTGGTACAAGTGAGCTGGAACGACGCGAACGCATACGCCCGATGGATCGGCAAAAGACTGCCGACCGAGGCAGAGTGGGAGAAGGCCGCGCGTGGAGCAGATGGCAGGAAATTTCCATGGGGCAATGCGGCGCCGGACGGCAGCAGGTGCAACTTTGCGGACAAGAATACTGATTTCGAGTGGAGTTACAAGGGGGCAAATGACAAATACAAGTACACTGCGCCCGTTGGAGCGTACGAAGCCGGCAAGAGCCCATACGGCGTGTATGACATGGCGGGAAATGTGTGGGAGTGGTGTTCTGACTGGTACGACAAGGACTACTACATCAAGAGTCCGACAAGTAATCCCGCTGGTCCATCATATGGAACTGCCCACCCTACTCGCGGCGGCGCTTGGAGTGTTAACGTGGACAACCTGCGGGCGGCGAACCGTTACTACTCCGCCGAGGCCGATTTCAGGGTCAACTACCTGGGGTTCCGGCTTGCGCACGATGCGGAGTAGCTCGAATTGAGCCAGGAATGTACAGGGACCCGAGGCGCAACGGGCGCAAAGGAAGAAGACCCTGATCACGAATGGCGCGATTGGCTTTATTGGTGTGGATTCCCACCCCCGATCAGAGCTTGTCCCCAACTTGATTGGGGATCGAGGGCAGGCTTTTCGCGGGAATGACGGATTGTGATGGCTCTCCTCGGTGCGTAAGAACTCTTGAAGCCGTGCATATTTCACGCAGGATAGGCGGAATGAAATCAAACGTGAAGGCCCCGGTTCTCTCTCTTGCTCCTCTTGACTTGCTCCTCGTCGATATTCTCCGTTTTGCTCCCCGTGTCCACCGTGGTTTGGTTTCTCTCTTTCGTGTCTTCGTTCCTTTGTGGTTACTGTCCCTTCCTTTCTCGTGTTTCATATTTCCGCAGGAGGGGCTCGCTGCCGGAGACACGGGCAATGGGTCTTCGCGCCTTGTCGCGCAAGCCCAGCAGTTGAGAGATACTTCAACAATTGTAATCACGGAAGGAATCGGATTCGATGAGTTTGCTGTCGGCGATCCGCGATGCACCAAGGAGTTCATAAAGGAGCGGCTGGGTCCGCCTGAAAGAGAAACAAAGGATGCGCTCTCCTATTCCGGCAAGCATGGGTTAACCTTTGTCATGGCGTCCGACGCAGACTTGCCCATAGAAATTCGCTTGACCGATGGATTCAAAGGGAAACTGAGGTCGGGCATCACGATGTTCTCTTCGCAGAAGGACATATTCAAGGTTTACGGTGAGCCGACCTCTGTAGAACATGTGGATGATTTCCCCGTTTATCGCGGCGACAGGACATTGTACGTGAAGGGGAACGACAACCAGATAGGTTATTTATACCTGGGACTGCGGTTCGTATTTGCCGGAGACCGAATACGCGAGATAAACATTGTCAGGAAAACAAAACCTGACGCCTCACAGGAATCTCCGCCGGTCTCACATCAACCGCAGCCCGTTACGGAATACCGGGGGACAATAGATACATCGACGATTGTTGTCGAAGAGGGACGCGGATTCGACCAGTTCGTTGTGGGCGACCCTCAGTGTACGAAACAGTTCATAAAGTCCAGATTCGGGCGGCCAGCCGAAGAGACTGATCATTGGTTGAATTACAAGCCTCAATACGGGCTTGATTTCCTTACGACTGCCGACAAGGACATGCTCATCGAAATCCGCTTGAATCCGGGGTTCAGAGGAAAGCTCGGTTCGAATGTCTCAATGGACTCTCTCATGAATGACGTGTTTCAAATCTATGGGGGCCCGGTGGCGGAGCAAAGTGTCGATGACTTGGGTCCTCATTTTGAGAACAGGACATTATTCAAGAGGGGAACGTTTAGTAAAATATTCTACAATGAATACGGAATGTTATTCTGGTTTAACGGAAATAGAATAAATCAGATAGTCATTCATAGAAAACCGCCAGGTTCTCCCGCGCCGCCTCGCCCAGTTGTGGCATCGCCTGGGGCGCCGCAACCGCTCGACATTCAGATTGACCGCCGCTATCCTCGGTGGGGACCGCTGGTGCGCATCGAAAAGCTTTGGGAGTACGTGAAGATGCTTTGGATTTACTGGTACTATACACTGGCAATTTTAGCGCTTCTTCTCCTTCTCCTGAAAGACATCATCTTGAGGCTTTATTACCGCTGGCGTCCGCTTCCCGATGGGCGTCTGCTCAGTATCACTAACCCGACCGGTGAGCAGTCGACCAACATTAACCTCTGGCTCGAGGCACGACGGTTGAAGAAGAGACATCTCTTGATAGGTTCCGGCGCAGGCGTCGACATCCGCCTGCGGCACAAGTCCGTGGACTACCATCATGCGCTGATATCGGCGTACAGGACCGAGGGCGGCAACGTCACATATATCGAGCAGATGGGAGACGGACAGGTGATCGTCAATGGCGCGCACGGCGAAATCATGCCGCTCGGCCAGAAGGCCGACGTGCAGATCGGCGAATTTCGGTTCCAGTACGAGAGACCAACCGAATACCGGCAAGTGCAGGCACGGTACAAAGACGGCAGGACGGACGAGGGAGTGCCTGCCACATGGGATATCAATGCCGCCGGCTTTGTGCTCATTCCGAGCGACGCGCTCTCATGGAATGAGGCGAAGTTCATTCGCTTCAACAGACTAAAGGGCGTGTATTTCATGTGCGATTGGGATGAAGACATTCGAAGGGAACTCTTGAAGAGCGGCGACGAGATGCGCAAGCATCCGGCTACGATCGACTTTACGGATGGCCAAACGCTGCCCGGCTACATGATCGGGTACAACGATGAGAAGAACCAGCGATTCTATTTTTTCCCCGAGGATCAGTCCGGCGACACCGTCTACATTCTCCTCGAGCGCAGCAGCGTCAAAGCCGTCAAGCAATAGGCGAAAGGGGGCCGCGCAGGGCGCGGGGTTCATGGTTTATGGTTGGAGGTTGGAGAGAGGAAGCAAAAGGAAAGCTACGGAGCAGAAATGGCTTTTCCTCGTGCTCTCCCTGCTTCCCGTCGTTGAAGATAATTGGAGTTCGTTCGGCTTGGTTATTGCATGTCTTTTACGCAGCGGAATCCGATGTCGGCGCTGCTTCCAACAGGTCTGAAATACATTCTGCGAGAGGTTCTCGCTCCGTCGGCGCTATAGAACCATGAGCCGCCGCGGATGACCTTGAACTCACCGGTCTCGGGGCCTGTAGGGCCCGTGGGAGGGCTGACCTTGTAGTAGTCTTTGCCCCACCAATCGAAGCACCACTCCCACACATTGCCGGCCATGTCCTCGACTGCGTAGACGCTTCTGCCGCCGGCAAAGCTGCCCACCGGGGCGGCCTTCTTCTGGTTGTCGCTGAGGGACGCATTGCTCCACATGAGGCCGGCGCTGCTATCGGCCACATTTGCCAGCGCTATGGTGGGCTCGGCGTTTCCCCACGGATACACCCGGCCGTCGGTTCCTCGCGCCGCTTTTTCCCATTCAGACTCGGTAGGCAGTCGCTTTCCGGCCCACAGGGCATATGCGTTTGCATCATTCCAACTTACGCAGGCCACGGGATAGTTGGACATGTTATCTGCATTCGAGTCGGCGCCGTAAGGATGTTTCCATGTGGGCAAGGAGGCGTTTGAGGAGGCAGCCATTTCGGCGTCAGTGATGTAGCCGGTGGCATCCACGAACTTCTTGAACTGCTCGTTTGTAACTTCATATTTGTCGATGTAGAACCCGCGAAGACATACACCGTGAACGGGCGACTCATCTGGCTGCCCCGCTTCGGGCGTATTCCCCATGGTGAACGGGCCTGCTGCCACGTACACCATGCCCTCGGGAGCGGCCGCCATGCGCGCCTGAATCACTTGTGGCGCATCGACGGCGCACTGGCCGGTGGAAGGAGGAGGCGCCGGGGGAGCTGCAAGCGGCTCGGTTCTGACGGGAGCGGACGGCGCTTGCGTCGCCATCTCGCGACGTTTAGATTCGGCTTCTTTCGCGATCTTTGTTTGTTCGGTAGTCTGTTGCTCTTCTTCGCTCTTTCGTTCTTTATCAATGGATCTCTGGTAGAAGAGACCACCGATGACCAAGAGGACGATGACTACCGCGATCGCGATAACCGTGGACTGCTTGCCTTGTTTTTCTTCCATGGTCGAATCCCCTCAAAGTTTACCCGGACCCCCAGTGCAACTGTACTATCTATACTATCCGCAAAAATGCGGAATTGCAAGTGAGAGCGCTCGTAAGGGTCAAATCAATTTGGAGAGAGGAACTGTCCCGTAATTCCGCAGACGCGAATTCGCAGGAGCAAGGCGAAAATGGGGCGCAAACAGAATCTCCGGATGATCGCGAAATCCACGTGGGCGCGGAATAAGTACAGCTTGAAAGCGTTGTTCAGCAAGTGCACGATCGCCACCATTAGAACCGCGAGTTTCACGTCATAGAAGATTGCGAACACCGGGGTCAGTGCGGTGCCGAGTCCGAAGCCTGTGAGAAGAGTCAGCACGGCCACGGGAAGCGTTACGGCAACGGTGACAATCGTCTCCATAAGGTATTTTATCTCCTCGCTTCATTGTGCCTTTTCCTCAAGCACTTCTTCAACCAGTTCCCGGATTTTTTCTTTGGCCTGTTCGAGGGCCCGCTTGCCTTTGGGCGTTGCGGCGTAATACTTGCGTATTTTGCCGCGAACAATCTCTCTCTCACAGGAAAGAAGTCGCTCGCGCTCCATCCGGTGAAGCAAAGGATAGAGCATGCCCGGGCTCAGGCGATATCCGTGCCGCCGCAGTTCTTTGAGCAAGGCGACCCCGTAGACTCGTTCCTTCGAGGCATGATAGAGCACATGGACTCGCACGGACCCTCGCAGGAATTCTTTTATCATCTTCTTGCTTGCCTTTCTTGAATAGATATCTGAGTCCGATATCGTAAACTGATATTACCATAGCATTGACATTATGGCAAGCAGATTCCTTATGCCGGTCACGGGGTTCCGACGGAGGAGTCGATGTTTCCGACAAGGTTCGACTTGCGCTCGCAAGGCCTCAATACCTGCAGTGTTCCTGAAACGTTTCCCACATGGCGCGAAGGTTCTCGGGAGGAACGTCCGCCTGAACGTTATGAACTGCGGTGAACACGAAGCCACCGCCCGGCGCCAGGTCCTCGATCCTGTGTTTGACTTCATCTTTGACCTGGGCCGGTGATCCGTGGGGAAGAACGTCCTGAGTATCGATTCCGCCTCCCCAGAACGAGAGCTCTTTCCCGAACTCCCTTTTCAGGTCCTTTGTATCCATTCGCGCCGCGCTCACCTGAATCGGATTGAGGGCGTCGATTCCGGTTTCGATAAGGTGGGGAATTATGGCGCGTATGCTTCCGCAAGAATGCAAGAGTACTTTCACTTCGGTCTTCGCTGTTTTCTTGATATGTGAGAAAAGTTTGGTGTGGCGCGGTTTTAGGAGTTTGCGGTACAATTCCGGCGAGAACATCGGGCCGTTTTGTGTGCCGAGGTCATCACTGTGCAAGCAGACATCGATGTTTCCGCCAACTGTTTCGAGCACCCTTTCCCACAATTGCATCTGGAATCCGTTAATGCGATCAAACAGGTCTTCCATGAGTGCAGGATTCAGCATCATGTCTACGAGAGTGTCTTCAATACCGTGCAGCAGGAGGGCCATATCGAATAGTCCGAGGCCGTACAGACTGAATACGACGGCGCAGCCCGTGTCGCGAAGTCGCTGAGCTTCCTCGCGGAGTCCCATAAATCTGCCGGCCTGTGCCGGGTCGGGCCACGGGAAGGCGGCCAGTCGCTGAGGAGTGAGGTCCCCCTTGAGCGGATGATCTACCGGGTCCATGTAGAGGCTTGAGGGGGGCTTTGCCCATTTGATGCCCCACTCGTCATGGACCACCATAGTTTCGTCCTCGAATTCGACTTTTGCTTCCGGTTCAGAGGGCAACTGGACGAGCGCTCCGCGCACGTCCACGCCGAGATGTCTGAGGATATTTTCGGGAATCTGCTTGAAGCCGCCAGCCTCCACATAGAAATTGTACAATGTATCGTCGGGCGTTTCTGCCAGCCCCATCAATTGGATCAATCTATCATACGCCTGAACCGTGATCCCAGTTTCGATTGAACTTCCGATGTCGAAGGGGATTTGGTCAGGCGCTCGGTGGTTGAGCGTGTCGAGCACTCTTTGTCTGGATGTAAAGGGGGTGACGTTCATTTCTTCCTCCCGACAGGTTGTACTGAGCAGATTGAAGCCTCACAGCGCGGCATAGCCGCAGCCAAACAGCACATATCGGGCGCGATGAATCGCGCCCCTACAGAATCTCTTGATTTATGTTTGTAGGGGCGCAATTCATTGCGCCCTCGTGATTTCCATGTAGGGTGTCGTGCGAAATCACGACAAGAATTCACGATTTCAAACGTGAGTACTACAGGTTCAAAACCTCATGTGCGGTTTTCCAGAGAATTCTTTCCTTATCCTCGTCGCTCAAGTTTGTGCATAGGAGCGTTTCAATGGCGCTTCTGGGTTTGATGAATGGAAAATCACTGCCAAACATCAGTTTCTCCGCGCCGATCTTCCTTATTATACACGAAGCGCTGTCTGATCCTTCAATTTCGATGAAAAAAGAAATGTCCGCAAACACGTTTTGGCGCCTTTTCATGACATCTTGAGCCTCGTCAATGAAAGGAGTTCCGAGGTGGGCCATTATGATTTTCAGGCCCGCGAACTCGCGCGCCACGTCATCGACGTCTTTCGGATGTCCATAGATGTCCATTCCCGGAATAGGGTCGAGGCCCGTGTGGAAAAGCACAGGGATGTTGCATGCCTGCGCTCTTTCATAGACCGGGAACATTCGCTTGTCGTTGACGTGGAACTGCTGCATACACTGGGGGAGTTTCAAGCCGGATAGTTCGTACACGCCGGCCATTCTCTCGAACTCTTCGAGTCGATCATCTTCCTCGGGGTGTACTCCTCCGAAACAGACAACGTTCTTGTGCTTGCGTTGAAGCTCCGCGAGCCATGCGTTGTATGAATAGAAATAGTAGTCGTCAGGTTTGGCCATCAGCTTGAGATTCCTGGATTTGAACGGTATGGTGCTTTGCCATTCTTGAAGGATGACAAACTTGAGAACGTCGATATTGCGATACTCTTCAAACACGCTGTCGAGCGTCGGTCTGCAAACGGCCTTGAGGTTGCTGTGCGAACCGTAGTTCTCGATATATGCGTCAGCGACGTCATCCGGAAAGACATGAATGTGGACGTCTATCAGTTTCATAGGTGCTTCCTCCCGCAAGTCAGATAGCGCTAGACCAATCCCCATTTTTTCATTTGTCTGATGAATAAAAGGGCGTCAATCCGTCCTATCTTCTTCTTGTTCATAAACCCTTTAAGTGCGCTTGCCTTTTCTGAATGTTTGTACTTGTCCATCAGCTTCTCCAATTCAACGATGTTATCCAAACTGATGGCTTTAACGGGACACTTCAATACGCATAGGTTGCACGCCCTGCATTTTGCCTTTTCAATTACGGCCTTCTTATCTTTGACGGTTATGGCGTTTTCCGTGCATACCCTCGCACACGTTTCACAACCTGTGCAGAGGCCGGCATCAACCGCTGCGCACAAAACGCCGTAAAGGGTGTCTCGCGCGAGCATGAATTCGCCCAGAACGGAGGCGGGTATGCAATCCTTGCTTCCAATGCCAACTATTTGATCGAGGCGGGATAGCCCTCGGGCATCAAGATAGCTGTTTAGGTCCTTGAGAATCTTTGAGATGACAGCGGGACCCTTGTCAAGAATCGCCGTCTGGAATTGGACGGTTGTCGCCCCGAGCGCCATGGCCTGCACGACGCCTTGATAGTCCCTGATCCCGCCGGAGGCCGAAAGCGCCGGATTCGTAGTGCCCAATGCGCTGCTGAAAACGGCCAATGCGGAATACGTCAACCTGTGGAGTTCGCCTTCCCATCCGAATGAGGGTATGTGCGGGATCAACGGTTTGAGGGTTTCGAGGTCCACACCGGGGTTTTGATCGAGCTGACCTACGACGGTCAGGAAGTCGGGCAATCTGTTTGCGAGCTTCGAGCGGATCAAGCCGTTCAGTATCCGGGGCGAAACGTAGAGAGACACGGTTGACTTGACGCCCACCGGAATCGAGACAGCCTTCTTAGCGCACTTTATTATTTGCGCGTACACCTTCGGATCCAAGCTCGCGTTTTGGCCCGCGTATCTGTACAAGGTCGTGAATTCGGGCAGCGGGCAACAGAGGTCGAGTTCGATTGCGTCTGCGCCGGCGTCTTCAACGATCCTGGCGCTTTCCCGATAGCCGGCAAGGGACAGTCCCATGATACTCGCGATTATCGGGATATTGAGATCCCTTTTCATTCTTTCGATCCGCTTTGCGGTCTCTGAGACGGGGACGTCCGAGAGAGTGGGCAGGCAAAGGAGAGTCCCATCCTTCAAGCTCATGTATTTGTACGCGGGCTTGTAGGGGAATATGTCACTTCTGCCAACCCATCTCTCGTATTCCTTTTTCGTGAAGCCGGTTTTGGTGACAATGGCTCCTATCCCTGCCTCTTCAAGCTTCTTGATGTGCTCTGCGTTGGCGGTGATGGGTCCCGCCGATGCTATGAGCGGATTCGCCAGTTGCAGTCCCGCAAAATTCACGCTTAGGTTAGCCATTTGTATTCCTCCTTCTGTTGTCCAAAACAGCTTTTTTTCACCGCAGAGGGTGCGGAGGAGCGCAGAGAAAAACGGCAAAAAGCCAATGTGTTCAGTGCGCCCTGCGCACTCTGCGGTTAATGATTTGTGCAAGTTGTTTCGCCTTTGCAGTTCACGACAAAGAGGTTTCCTGGTTTGCATATGTCAGTGTTTCTCGATTCTGTTCGCTTTTTTTTAATATAGAGACTCTAATATATAGACACTCTATGTATATGGCCAAAAAAAAGTTATTTCTGAAGCGCGACGGCGGCGATCTTTTCCATTATATCCAGCAAGAACTTCTGTTCTTGTTCGTTCAGGACGTGGAGCCAGTTTTTGGTTACTTCCCGATGCACGTTTTCGTGTTCCCTGTATGCGAGTTTGCCTTTGTCTGTAAGCTTTGTGCTCACTACTCTTCTGTCCGATTTGCTTCGCGTCCTTTTGACTATGCCCTTCTTGACCAGCTTATCTATCATGGTTGACATTGTGCTTTGCGCGACCTTTGCCTGTTCCGCGATTTGGCTGACCGTGCCTTCTTCCATGTTCCCGATGATTTCAATCGTGTGTATTTCATGGAAGGTGAGGTCCTTCATGCTCCCGTTCTTTATCCCGTCGATCTCGCGAAGCATCAGATTCGAGTACACCACGGCGAGCAGCGCGTTGTATTTATCTATTTTGTCGATGGGAATCATGAACCTTCTATCCTCAATTGTTTCGATGGTCTAATTATATCATCCCATTGAATGGCTGTCAAGGCCAGGCATTGATGAGTGATGACGAAAGAAGAGTCACGAGTCGTGGGTCGCGGGTCAAAGCAGAAGGGAAGCCAGTGACTGTTCTTAGATTGTCCGAAGCTTTGGCGAAGAATACTTGGATTCGTCAGATTCGTGTTCCCACGCTTCTTAACTTTCGCCTTGCTCCTCTTGCCTTTCTCCTCGCGGTCGCAGCGACTCAGCCGATATCAGCGACCGAGACAACTTGTTTCTTGAATGGGCTCTTCTGCAAATCGTCGTAAAGCTTTCGGTCGGCGGTGACCATTTTGCCTTTTAGAAGGGCTGCTAATGCGACGTATAAGCAGTCGTAAATGCTCTGCCGCGTCCGGACGGCGATTGCGAAAGCGGAATCGAGGAACAATACGAACGAGTGGTCGTTCCTGTCGTTCCTTGCTCTTCCCGCCGGCATCTGTTATATTATTCGGCATGGAATCTCTCTACCTTTTTGTGAAATTACGGGTGAATCGAGAGAGTTTGTTGAAAACCATGAAACAAACCAGTGGCTAACGGCAGAAGCGGAACAAGACAAGGTAAAGGGAGGTAGATAGCATGTTGAAGAAGCTGGTGGCAGGTGTGGGGACAGTGTTTCTAGTTGCCCAATTCGGCTGCGCTTCAACGGGGTCGTGGCCAAAGGAGAATCCGTGGCCGTCGTATCCGCCACCGGGCGCATATCCGGGGGTGGGCAGGCACGCCAGCGGATACTGGTGGATGCCGTCGAAGATCGGCCCGGCCAAAGGAACCGTGATTGAGCAGGGGAACAGGGGCGTTATTTTCTATGTGGGAGAGGCCGCTCCGGCGCCTGTGGCGGAAAAACCGAAGCCGCCGGAGGCCAAAGTGGTCGAAAGGATAATCTACAAGCCCATCCCGGTGAAGAAGGAAATCCAGGCTGATCGCTATATTTTCCCCACGATAACCTTTGACGAAGGAAGCGCGGAACTGAAGGCGGAGCGCCTGAGGTTCGACGAGAAGAGAGGAAAATGGGGAGAGCTGCTTGCAAGCGGAACACAGATTGAGTATGCAGCCGAGCTTATAAAGAAGACCGGGTGTGAGATGATTTGGGTGGAGGGCAATATCGACTCCGCCGAGTCGGCGCAGAACGCGAGCTTGGGCCAGGCGCGGGCCGAAAATGTGAAGAAGGCCATCGTGGAATTGGGAGTGAAGCCGGAAGTTCTGATTGTGAAGGACTACGGCCCCACAAAGCCGATGGCAACCTCCGACACAGAGATTGGCCGAAAACTCAACCGCAGAGTGACCTTCACAATCATTCCACGGGGCGAGAGTCTCGAGCCTGAGACTTTGGTTCAGCCGCCCGCTCCGGAAGTCGGTCCGGGCGTCAAGGTCGTTGACAAGATAGTGGAGAAGGAAGTGGCAGTGCCTGAGTTGGTCATCACTGACCACATCATTTTCTCCAACATCCATTTCGAGTTTGACAGGGCCAGGCTGACTCCTGAAGGGCTCGATAGCACCAGGAAAGCCGCCAAGCTGCTGAAAGTGGTCGAGGACGTAAACAAAGTGACTGTCGAAGGCCATTGCGACTTCAAGGGTACGGATGAATACAACGACAAGCTCTCGATGCGGCGCGCAAATACCGTCAAGAATGAGCTGGTAAAAGAGGGCGTGGCCGCTGAGAAGCTGGAAGCGATAGGATATGGCGAGAGCCGGCCAATCGCGGACAACGGCACAACGTTGGGTATGGCCCTCAACCGGCGGGTTGAATTCAAGCTGGGATACACAAAGCCGGAAAGCGAGAGAACCTGTAAATAAGAAAAGGCAATTGTTGGATGAACCTAAAGGCCCCCTGATGAAGGGGGCCTTTCTTGTATCCGAGGAAAGGGCTCTTTGCCCTTTCGCGTTGCTCCTTTCGTCGCCTGCCTATTTTCCTATGGTGTTTCCTTGAGCGAACTGCGTTTCACGCTATAGACCCCGTCAACTTTCCGGATGGCAATGATGATGTTGTTGAGTTCGCTTTGGCCGGTCACATCAATCGTGAAATCGCAGATGCCCGTACCGTCCTTGCGCCCATAAGCATTGGCCGTTTGGAGATTCACATTGAGCTCACGTATCGAGGCAAGTATATCGGCGAGAAGGTTGGGCCTATCCGTGGCCTTGACCCGGATGCCGGCCGGATATGTCGCATGCGTCTTGTCGTCCCAGTTCACGTTCAGCATACGCGCCGGGTCGTCATTCGGCACGTTCGGACAGGCTTCACGATGGATCGACAGTCCGCGCGAACGCGTGATATATCCCCTAATCTTGTCGCCGGGCAAGGGATTACAGCATTTCGCATATCGCACCATCATGTTGCTTATGCCGGCAACGCCTACACCGGGAGCCTCCTTCGCCGGCGCCTGCCGCGGCAATTCCGTCGGCGGCTGCGGCTCAGGCTGTTTCTGAACGCGAGGTTTCTCTTCCTTCTCGGCTGCGTGCCTAAGCTCGTCCTCCTGCACCTTCAGCCAGTGGCGTATCTTGCTGCGCGCGCGAGAGGTTTGCACGAAGTCGAGCCAGTCGCGTCTGGGAGTCTGCTTCTTCGATGTTACTATCTCGACAACGTCGCCCTGTTTCAGGCGGTATCTCAAGGGGACCATTCGTCCGTTCACCTTGGCGCCCCGGCACTGGTTTCCGATGTCGCTGTGGATGGCGTATGCAAAATCGACTGCGGTCGAGCCTGCCGGAAGCTCGATTACCCTTCCCTTGGGCGTGAATGCATAAACCTCTCCCGAAAAAAGGTCCAATCTCAGGCTCTGCATGAATTCCTTCGGGTCCTTGAGGTCTTGCAGCCACTCGAGTAACTGCCGCAGCCAGACAAGCTTCTCATCGAATCGCTCCTTGGGTTCATCGCCTGTCTCTTTGTAAATCCAGTGAGCGGCAATCCCGTTCTCGGCGGTCCGATGCATTTCGCCCGTCCGTATCTGAACCTCGATGCGCTCGCCGAGCTTGCCGAGAACCGTTGTATGGAGCGATTGATACATGTTCATCTTGGGCATTGCGATATAGTCTTTGAATCTCCCCGGGACCGGCGTCCACAATGTATGCACGATTCCGAGAGCAGCATAGCAGTCGCGCAGACTGTCTGTGATTACCCGGAGCGCCCTCAAGTCGAACAACTCGTCGAAACTTTTGCGCTGATCCGCCATCTTGCGATAAATGCTGTAGAAATGTTTGGGCCTGCCCGTAACCTCGGCCTTTATGCCGGCCTTCTTGAGCTCGGTTTGGAGCAGAGCGCAAAAAGTCTGAATCTCCTTCTCGCGCTGCGCCTTCTTCTCTGCAACCCGCTCCACAAGATCGTAATATACCTTCGAGTTGAGAAAATGAAGAGAAAGGTCTTCGAGCTCCGACCGGATTTTCGCGATTCCCAGCCTGTGGGCGAGGGGAGCGTATATTTGGAGAGTCTCAGTGGAGATCGATTGAATCTTCTCGGGAGGCAGGTACTTCAAGGTCTGCATGTTGTGAAGTCTGTCGGCCAATTTGATCAGAATCACGCGGATATCCTTGGCCATCGCGATGAGCATCTTCCGGATATTCTCCGCTTGATGTTCTTCGCTACTATGGTATTTGACGCGGCCTATCTGGGTGACGCCTTCAACAAGGGTAGCGACTTCTTCGCCAAATCGCTCCGCCAGTTCCGCTTTCGTATGATGGGTGTCTTCGATAACGTCGTGGAGCAGACCTGCCGCAATGGTGGTCGTATCGAGATGGAGTTCCGCAAGTAATTGGGCTACTTTTATGCAGTGCGTCAGGAATGGATCGCCCGAAAGGCGCATCTGGCCCGAGTGAGCCTGTTCAGCGTACGCAAATGCCTGCTCGACGAGCTTCAGGTCACCCTTCCGGTTGTAGCTTCTTATCTCTTTCAGAAGAGCCGCAAGTTCATTCATAGCAAGGCGTTATATGTGTCCTATATTATAAGATTTACAGCCTTTTGGGCAGTCGATGGTTCCTCAGAGTAAGGGCGATTCGCGAACCGCCCAAGACTCCATGAAACCCAAAATTATCATACACCTTTGGGTGAGGAGTGTCAAAAAGAAGGCGAAAGGCGATAGTCGGCTTACTGCATACAGTTCGTGGTTTACAGTTGCCGATTAGTCAGTCTTGAAGATTGTGAGAGGTTAGTAAGACAACCCGGACTGCGGGCCTTGAAACCGTCGACTAACCATTCTGTCGTATGTCGCGCAAGGACAGTTGAATGGATGTTGTTCCTTTATACGTGTTGAGTTGGGGAGTGTACGTGATATCCAGCGAAGCGCAGTTGGATACCATGTCCGCATATTGCCCCATCTTGAATCCTATGACCGGAAGCATTTTGTCCGCTTGCCGGACGGCGAATTTCAGGTGGTCGCCCCGGAGGACGCGAACCGTTCCGACCGGTTTGACGCCGAGCGAAGCAAATATGGGAGTCGGGTTGGCATTCCCGTGCGGGGCGAGCATCTCGAGCTGCTCAAGGAATTCGCCGGTGATCTGAGAGAGGGCCATATCCGCATCGATCCTTACCACAGGCCGCAGATCATCCTGAATTAGTTGCTCTCTGCATATCTGCTCGAATGCAGCCCGGCACGCATCCACCTTCGAGCATTCAATTGTGAGGCCGGCGGCGTATTTGTGACCGCCAAAACTCACCAGATGCTCCTGGCATCTCCTCAGCGCCTCATATATGTGAAACTTATGGATGCTTCTGGCGGAGCCCTTGCCGGTCTGTTCGCCCATTGCCACAAGTATTGCGGGTCTATGGTATATCTCTACAAGCTTTGAGGCGACAATCCCGATGACGCCCGGATGCCACCGGCAGTCGTGCAGCATAATAGAGAAATCGCGTTCCGGGTCGAACTCGCTCTCTATTTTGGAGAGCGCCTGGTTCAGTATCTCGTCTTCGATTGTCTGGCGGTTCCGGTTCTCTTCGTCCAGCTTTCTCGCGATTCTTTGAGCGAGCGCCTGTGAAGTCGTCAGCAGGAGTTGCACGCCCAGTTGGCCGCATCCCAGTCGGCCCGCCGCGTTCAGTCTCGGCGCAAGCTGAAACGCAACATTTCCTGAATTCACCTGGCGGCCTTCGAGGCCGGAAACCTTACAAAGCTCAGGGAGACCGGGCAAGGGGTTCTGGTTTTCGTTTACCATTTTCAGGCCGGCCCTCGCCAGGATTCGGTTCTCATCAACAAGGGGAACGATATCAGCTATTGTCCCCAGCGAGGCAAAATCGAGCCTGTCAGGCAGTCTCCCGAGCAATGCCGTCGCCAGTTTGAAGGCGACTCCCGCCCCCGAAAGGTCGCGAAACGGATATGTGGAATCGCTTCTTTTCGGATTCAGCACTGCGAGCGCAGCCGGCAACTGGCCTTCGGGCTCGTGGTGGTCGCACACGATCACGTCGATACCATGACTCGAGGCAAGCCTGATTTCTTCATGGCTCGATACGCCGTTATCGACCGTTATGATGAGAGTAACCTTTTCGTCGCGCGCTCTGCACACCCGTTCTTTGTTCAAGCCGTAGCCTTCGACGAGACGGTTCGGGATGTAGTAATAAGGCTGGCAACCCAAAGCATGAAGCTCATGCACAAGCAGCGCCGTGCCTGAAATGCCGTCCACGTCATAGTCTCCAAACACCAGTATTTTCTCGTGGTCATTGACGGCTTGCTTGAGCCTGTATACGGCGGTGTCCATGTCCCTCAACAGAAAAGGATCGTGCAGCCTCTCGAGGACGGGGTTCCAGAAGGCGAGCGCTTGCTCGACGGTCTCTAGCCCGCGATTCAACAGCAACTGCCCGATGACAGGTGAACAGCCGACCCCCTGCGAGATATGCGTGACAAGCTGGGGATCAGATTCACAGAATACCCACTTCTTCTCATCTAAATCCACGTGTTGCTTCCTTCTAGGAACCAAGCTGTTCCAAAGCGGCCCTCACTGCGTCAACATGAGACCGTGGCGTAGACGCGCCTGCCGTAATCCCGATCCGTTCCTTGCCGCGAACCATTTCCGGAACGATTTCGTCAGCCGATTCGATGTGGTACGTCGTTGCGCCGCTTGTGCGACAGAGCTCGGCGAGACGCGCCGTATTCGCGCTGTTCTTGCCGCCTACAACGAACATGACATCCACGGCGTTCGCCATCTCTACGGCGGCCGTCTGACGCGACTGGGTGGCCTTGCAGATAGTGTTATATATGCGGCACTCATATGCCACGGTCAATAAGGCTTCAACGACCTTTGCGAAGTTTTCCTGAGCCTGCGTCGTTTGGGCAAGCACACCGACCTTCGGACCAATCTCCTTGTTCTTCAACTGTTCCGCATTGCTCACGACAATCGGCTCTTTCATGCAATAGCCCACGATTCCCTTTACTTCCGGGTGCGCCTGCTCGCCGACTATTACCACCTGATACCCGTCTTCCGAAAGTTTTTGCGCCAGTCTCTGCGCGTTTCTCACAAAGGGACAGGTTGCGTCAACGATTTCAAGTCCTTTCCTGTGAATTTCATCGAGGAGCTTCTTCTCGACTCCGTGAGAGCGTATCACTACAACGCCTTCCTCCACGTCATCGAGTGTGTTGACGGTTGCCAGCCCTTTTTTGCGGAGTTCTTCCACTACCTCGGGGTTATGGATTATCGGGCCGAGCGAATAGACTTTTTTCGTCTTTTCCGACAGGTAGTCTTTTACCATGTCGAGGGCGCGGCGAACGCCGAAGCAATAGCCGGCCTGGTCCGTCACCTGAATGGCCCTTTTCATTCTTTCATCGCTTCCTTGCGGATTGTGTGTACGTGTTCAACAATTACTTCAACTACTTGCTCTATGGACATCGCAGTAGTGTCAATCACGAGGGCATCCTCGACTTTTCGGAGTGGTCCCACTGCGCGTGTCATGTCCCTGCGGTCACGCGCGACCACTTCGCGCTCCAGGTCTTCCAATTCAACATTGTGGCCGGCGCGTTCAAGGTCGTTCTTTCGCCTGCGCGCTCGCTCGCGGCTCGAGGCGTCCAGATAGAATTTGAAGGGCGTGTCAGGAAAAACCACCGTTCCGATGTCGCGTCCCTCCATCGCGACACCGCGGGTGCGCCCCATTTCCTGCTGCTGTCTGACGAGCACTTCCCGAACCGCTCCGATGGTGGCGATCCTGGAGCTTGCCTCGGTCACCTCGGGCTCACGGATAAGATGAGTTATCTCCTTGCCGTCGGCGAACACCCGCGCCCCCCGGTCTGCCGGAGCGAGTTCGATCTTCATTTGTCTCGCCAGTTCCGCGACTATTCTCGCGTCCGAAATATCCGTTTTCGTCGTGAGCGCCTTCCATGCGACAGCTCGATACATGGCGCCGGAGTCAATGTATAGCAGCGAAAGCCTGCGCGCCACCAGTTTGGCCACCGTGCTTTTGCCCGCTCCGGCGGGTCCGTCAATGGCGACGACTATATGGTTTCTTTTGTCCATTGTTAAACGAGAGCCTCGAGAAAACTCTCTCCTTCTTCCAGCGGCGATAGATCGAGGAAATCAGCTATGGTTGCGCCCACGTCAGCGAAGGTCTCCCGCACTCCCAGGCTGATCCCCTCCCTGTGTCCCGATGACAGGGCGAGCAGCGGAACGTACTCACGCGAATGGTCGGTGCTCGGTGTAGTCGGATCATTGCCGTGATCGCCGGTGATGAAGAAAAGCTGATCCGAAGCCATCAGTTCCATATATAAGGGGATTGCAGCGTCAAATTCCATCAGCGCTCGAGCGTAGCCGGCTGAATCGTTGCGATGCCCGTATTTCATGTCGAAATCGACAAGGTTCGCGAATAGCAGTCCCTCGAACCGCTTCTGCATCTTCTCCGCGATGACTTTGATCCCTTCTGTATTTGATTCCACGTGTCTGCATTCCGTGAAGCCGCGCCCTGCGAAAATATTATCGATCTTGCCGACACCCTGCACTTCCATGCCTGCGTAGAGGGTTTTGTCGAGAAGTGTAGGGGACGGCGGCTCGACCGAGAAATCCTTGCGGTCAACCGTGCGAACGAAGCTACCCGGCTCGCCCGAATAGGGTCGCGCTATGACGCGGCTCACTCCGTAAGGCCCTGTAAGCATGGCGCGAGCGGTCTCGCATACGCGGTAAAGCTCATCCAGCGGAATTATGCTCACGTGGGCGGCCACTTGAAAAACGCTATCGGCGGACGTGTACACTATAAGTTCCCCGGTCCGCAATTGACGCGGGCCAAGCTCATCGATTATCTCGGTCCCCGACGCGGTCTTGTTGCCGATTACCTTGCGCCCCACCTTTTTCTCAAATCGTTCGATCAATTCGCCGTCGAACCCGTTTGGAAACAGCGGAAAGGGTTCTGAAAGTATGGCGCCCATCATTTCCCAATGACCGGCAGTTGTGTCTTTGCCGGGGGAGCGCTCGGCCATTTTGCCGTAGCAGGCTGCCGGATTCGGGGTGGGGGAGACGCCTGCAATCGGCATTATGTTGCCAAGACCCATCCTCCGCATGTTGGGGAGACAGAAGCCGTCGAGCGAAGCGGCTGCGTGCGAGAGTGAATTCGAGCCTTCATCCCCATATAAATTTGCGTCGGGCAGGGCGCCGCAGCCCACACCGTCGAGCACAATCAGAACCGCCCTGGCCATCTTATGCGACTCCGCGTCCCGCTTTCCCGCGGGCGGGCTTCTTGTGTCCCCTGCTTGAGCCTCCGCAAAGAGCCGCTGTGATAGCGCGCTTGTAAGGCGGGCGTATTATTCCTTTTTCCGTAATGAGCGCAGTGATGAGTCTCGCGGGCGTCACGTCGAAGGCCGGATTGTAGACATTAACGTTGCGCGGAGCGGTTCGCTTGCCCATGCCTTCGGTAACCTCGTCCGGACTACGCTGCTCGATGGGGATTTCCTCTCCACTTCGCAAGGTGAGATCAAACGTCGAACTCGGGGCTGCCACGTAAAAAGGGATGCCATGCGCTCGTGCGAGCACCGCCACGCTGTATGTCCCTATTTTATTTGCCGCGTCGCCGTTTGCGGCGATTCGGTCAGCGCCCGTTATCACGAGGTCAACCTTGCCCTCTCGCATCACCTGGGCCGCCATGTTATCACAAATAAGTGTCACGTCGATTCCGGCCTGCATCAACTCCCACGCCGTAAGTCTCGCCCCTTGCAGTAGCGGGCGCGTTTCGTCCGCAATGACGCGCACCTTCTTCCTTTTTTCGTTTGCAACGAAGATGGCTGCCAGGGCTGTGCCTACCCCTCCCGTCGCCAGCGCGCCGGCATTACAGTGAGTGAGAACCGTGGCGCCCGAGCGAATTAGCCTGGCCCCGTGTTCGCCGATCTTTCGGCAAAGATTCCGATCCTCGTCGTGAATAAGAAGCGCCTCTTCCCGCAGGGCCGACATGATACGGTCGGGCGGCTGCCCTTTCATGTTGCGGGCCACCGAACGCATGCGCTCGAGCGCCCACTTGAGATTGACGGCTGTCGGCCGCGCGGATGCGAGATAGGAGACGGCCTCGTCAAGCTTCTTCGTGAGCGCGTCTGAAGACGTGGCTTTGTTGTTCCGCAGCGCGACGAGCACGCCGAACGCGGCTGCTATTCCGATGGCGGGCGCTCCCCGCACCTTCAGTTGCTTTATCGCATCCCATACGTCCTCAACGGTGTCACAATACACGTATGACAACTCGGCCGGAAGTCTTGTCTGGTCGATTATTTTAAGTCGTCCGTCTTCCCACGCTATTGTCTCAGGCCTTGTGTCAGGCATTGATGGATCTCCTCATTCTCAGTCAGTCGCAGAGACTGGCATTATTTTATTCATTGGACAAATCCCCCCTCCCCCTTTATTAAGGGGAGAAAGCGGAGGCCCTTTTATAAAGGCGGAAAGAAGACCTTTGATGAAAGGGGATGGGGGAGTTCTCTTCATAGGTTCTACCGCATATAACCGCCGAGATTCGCAGGCGCGCAATTCTCCGTATATAAAGCAAGCAATCCGGTTCGTGCAGGCGGCCTGTGTTCGGGCAGGTTCTGCAAGCGGTCCTTCAGAATCCTATCGATTTCAGCCTCCGATTCTTCTTCACCGTCTGCGCCCACGAGATCAAGCCGTCCGTTCTCGACGTCGATCAGAATGAGATCGTCATCCTCAATCGCTGCGATGGGACCGCCGTCCGCAGCTTCGGGGCACACATGGCCTACGCACGGGCCCTTCGAGCCGCCTGAGAATCTGCCGTCCGTTATGAGCGCCACGCTCCTGCTGAGGATTCTGTCCGATGCTATTGCCTCTGTCACATAGTATTGCTCCGGCATGCCGTTGCACCGGGGGCCTTGATAGCGTATGACGAGGGCATCCCCCGGGCGTATTTTCTTCTCATAAATGGCTTCCAGGGCGTCCGCCGGATTATCATACACACGGGCCTTGCCCGTAAAATGCATCATCTCTTTCTCGACGGCCGACCTTTTCATCACCGCGCCGTCGGGCGCAATATTTCCCCATAGGACGGCCAGACCGCCGGTGTCTTTCAAAGGATCCGTGACCGGTCGGACGATATCGATCTTGCCGAGCGAATAATTCTCGAGGAATCGGGGCCTGTTCTGGAAGAATCCCTCCTTCTCGAGTTGCGCCAGATTCTCGCCGACTGTTTTGCCCGTGACCGTGAGCGCATCAAGATGGAGATATTCCCTGAGTTCGCGCATGATGGCGGGAACTCCGCCTGCCGCCCACACCATGCTCGCGGGATGCGAGCCCGTTGGGCGCACGTTAAGGATCACAGGCACGCGGTTGTTTATTTTGGAAACCGTCTCGAGCGAGAACTCGAGGTCGAGCTCATGCGCGATTGCGGGCAAATGCAGCAGAGCGTTCGTGGACCCACTGATGGCGGCGAGAACCACGAGCGCGTTTTCAATAGCTTCCTGCGTGAGTATCCTTTCGGCCGTAAGCCTTTTGTCAAAAAGTTTCAACACCGTATTGCCTGTGCGCCGCGCTATCCGCGCCTGCAGCATGTATCCGGCCGGCAGGAGCGCCGAGCCCGGCAGCGCCATCCCGAGCGCCTCGGAAAGTATCTGCATCGTGTTCGCCGTGCCGAGAAACGCGCACGTGCCCGCGGTCGGACACGCATGGGTGCGATAGAATTGGTAGTCTTTTCGCGTCATTGCGCGTCGCCGGTAACGCGAATAATATGTGCCGACCATGTCGAGTGTCGTGTCGGACGGGCCTGCCTGCATCACTCCGCCCGGCATGAAAATGGCGGGTATTCTGAGCCTCGCCGCCGCTATGAGATGCGCCGGAACGCTCTTGTCACAGCCCGAAATGAAAATGGCGCCGTCGAAGTGGCCCGCTTGCGCATGGAGCTCCGACGCCATTGCGAGCACCTCCCGTGAGGCAAGCGAGTAACTCATCGCCTCGGTGCCCTGGGCAATCCCGTCGCACATATCGGTGCAATAATGGATGGACGGGGCGCCACCCGCCTCGATGACACCGTCCCTCGCCACCCGCGCCAAATCCGACAGGTGAACTGAGCATGGATGCGAATCGCCGCCCGAGCATTCAATGAGAGTCCACGGTTTCTCGAGGTCGGCCTTTGTCCAGCCGGTCCCGAGTCTGAGCGCGTCGGCCTCGGGCGCCTGCGCTCTTCGCTCGATGCTCAGCCTGTCTTTCTTCCGATGTGGCATAAAGCCTCCTGGCCATTGTTAACGTATTATTGGGGATATCATGCGACATGGTGTCCCCAATTATGATTTCTAGACTTGAATCAACACGGCTCTGCAAGGTGAGCCGTCACCCCCTGCAATGCGCAGCGGGAGACAGATAAGCTCGTAACTGCCCGGTTCTACCTCCGACAAATTCAAACCTTCAACCACAACGACCCCCGCTCCAAGCAACGCGCGATGAACCACAGAGTCAGCCGAGCCAAATTTTTCGACCGAAAGATAGTCAATTCCGACCAGCTTCACACCTGCCTGAATAAGATATCCGGCAGTGTCTTCCGCTATATAAACGAAATCCTTTCGGAATTCTTTCTCGCGCCACAACCGGGAATTTCGTGTTTTGAAGAGGACTCGTTTTTCCCCTTTCAATGGAGCAGTCGCAAGCTCCTGATGTTTGATTTCAACCGGGTCGGTAACCTCGACGACGGCGGCGCGCCCGATCAGAACGTCGGGCGGTATCTCGTCTATCGACTTGCCGCCCTTGATGAAATGTAGCGGCGCGTCGATGTGCGTGCCTGTATGCGTGCCCAGGAACAGGCGCGACACGTTGTACGGGTCGCCTTTTTCAATTGATGAAGCGGATATCACCTCGACCGGCGTATCCCCTTCATAAACCGGCATCCCGGCGCAGATAGGCACGGATATATCATAGTATTTCATCGGTCTTTTATGATAGGGCATTCGTCATAATCCGGGGACACCATGCCGCATGGTGTCCCCGGATTATGACGCCCCCGCATGGTGTCCCCGGATTATGACGCCCCCGCGTGGTGTCCCCGGATTATGCAACACGATTATGTTCACGCCGCTATCCGAGCGCGTCGGCCACAAAGAGCAATTTCCTACCGAAGATTACGTGAGGAAGAATGTGGAGGGTGAGGTTGGCTCCATCGCTTGAGCGCTCTTACCTCGGAAACAAACTTGCGGATGTCTTTCTCCAGCCCCTCTATCATATCGTCCAGCACATTCGAACTGGGGGTCCTGATAAAACTGCCCTCGAGCAGCCTTTCAACGTCCTTCACCATCCGGTTTAGATACGGTCGAACGTTCCCTATTGTGTCACCGATGATCTTGTCGACCCGGCGCATCAGTTCTTCATCCGACGGCCTGGGGCGTGTCAGCACGCTGAACTCCTCATCTGCGCTGCATCCCAACTCTAGTTGCCTCGTGTCCGGCTCTTTCATGGCTTTCATGAAATCCTTGGGGGACGGCCTCACGTTTTCCCCCTAACAAAGGGGGTAAGGGGGAATTTCTCCTCATAATCCTGCTTCTCTCGTCTGAATTATATATGTTCAAATGCCAAATTGCAAGGCAAAAGAGAGTGTCTCGCCGGAATTTATGAAATGAAAACCTTTATTTAACTGATTGCTTTGACACCACTTATAAATGTATGGGCGGCCAACGCCACCGGGACAAAAGGGAGACGGAAACTAATGACGAGTGATGAATGATGAACAAATAGGAACACGGCGAAGGGGATGGATCAAACCGCAAAGGCGCGGCGGGAGCAATGAATTGCGCCCCTACAGACAAGAATGAAGAGAATCGGGGACACGATGTCGAATCAGTGTCCCCGATTCTCTGACGCGCGATTCATCGCGCCCGATATGTTCTGTTTGGCTGCGGCCACACCTGGCTATGCTTCCGTTTGATTCTGCCTCTTCTTCTCGCCTCCATGATCTGAATGACGTTCATGGTGAAAGAAGCTCTTCGCTGCGCTCAGGATGACGGTCAAGGGCTTAGAAGAATCCGTCCTTGCGCATGTCGGTTAGTGAGGCTTTGAAGGCGCCGATTAGCGTGTCAACATCTTCCGGCTTGTGGGCGATGGAGAGGAAGACGACGTGGCTGTCGGGCATGTGGACGCCATGGCGCCGCATGTAATAGCTAAGAAGCTTTCCAGCCACCATGTTCGCGTTTTTCTCCAGTTGGCGCATGTCCTCGGGATCATCTTCGAGGAAATGAGAGACGAAGGCGCTCTCGAAACCCATCATGCGGAAGGGCACATTATTCTTGCGCGCAAACTCCTGCACCGCGCCGGTAAGGCGTCCGCCTTGTTCCCTGAGATAGGGATATACAGTGCCCTGGTTTTCTTTGAGATAATTGAGTTGAGCATAGCCCGCCGCGCACGAGACAATGTTGCCGGCATTGGTCCCGACGGAGTGAATTTTCGTGTTGACGTCCTCGCGGGGGTCACCCGTGGTGACTGCGACCTCCATGATGTCGTGTCTGCCCACGACCGCTCCGAGCGGCAGTCCGCCACCCATTATCTTGCCGAAGGTCGTCATATCGGGAACGATGTCCCACCTGTCCTGCGCGCCTCCGAAGCAGGTGCGGAATCCTGTCACCACCTCGTCGAAAATGAGAAGCACATTCGCTTCCTTTGTCACTTGTCTCAGTTTTCTCAGAAACTCGATGTTGAGTTTTGGCCAGCCGGGCCCCATCGGCTCGAGGATGACGCAGGCGAGGTCCCTCGCGTTCTCACGAATGATATTGAACGCGGCCTCGTTATCGCGAGGGAGCACCATCGTCGTATTCAGGATGTGTTTGCAGATGCCCGGTGTGTCGAGCACGCCCTCGGGCCTGTCTTTTGTGCCCCGGCGCTCAGTGCCCAGGTTTGAGCTGACCATCACATCCGGATGCGTGCCGTGATACCCGCCTTCGAACTTGGCGATTTTCTCGCGACCCATGAATGCGCGCGCTATCTTTATTGCCTGCATCGTCGCCTCGGTGCCCGAATTTGTGAATTGAAGACGCTCCGCGCACGCGACGTTGTCAATGATGAGCTTTGCGAGCTTGTACTCGAACTCGTGACCCACCACCACACTCGTGCCGAGCGTAACTGCCTCCTGCACTGCCTTGACGACGACATCCGGCCCGTGTCCCAGTATGAGCGGCCCGTAGCTCATCGCGATATCGATGAACTCGTTGCCATCGAGATCGACCAACCTGCAACCCTTTGCCTTCTTGATGATCATTGGGACAAACGGCGAATGGCGCGGCCCCTCCGTGAACCATGAAATCACGCCTGCTTTCTGCCGCTCCGCGTGCGCTTCCATGCACTTCTTCTGCTTTACAATCAGTTCTTGAATGATCGGCAATTCCTTGACCTCTTCGAGCATGATCGTATCCCCCTTTCAAAACGACCCATTCTCTTGTCCGCAAAGGCCCTCAGACCCGAGACGCAAAGGACACAAACAAAGATGCAGTTTTCTTCGCATCCCTTGATTCTTATGTTTGCATCGAAGAACTTATTATACCACTCGATGTCGGTCCTGACCTATTCGCTGCGTGCGCGTGACGCAGTCTTTGCCCACAGGTGGCGTCATGAGGTCGTCGTTGCGCAGGAATGTCTGGTAGGAAAAAACCGATAAATGCGGGATGGGGGATGGCGCGTGAAACCAGGGTGGCCTCAGACTTTGCTTGTGTAGGGCCCCATATCGCCGTGTCGCTTCTCATTCTTTGTGCGGTCGGAAATTTCTACGGCAAAAATCCATTTTCTCAGCATGGTTCGCTCAGCCACGGTCAGGTCAACAAAGTCGATGCCTGCCTGAAAAGCCAGGCCGTGTTCCGTGTCGTTCTTGGATATCCACACGACGCGTCCGGTCTTTTCACCAAGGCGAAGATCATTGAACAACTTCGATTCCAGTTTGAGTATCTCGCCGGTCTTGAGCGCCATATTGGTTGCGATTCTCATTCCGCCTTCGCTGATATCGAGAATCTCGCTGTCCATCCTGACGGTGATCTTGCCCGAAATCGCCTTGCGGAAGAATCGTCTGCTCTCGATTGACCGTTGCTGTCCGAGCAGCGCGCCCTCAAGCTTGGAGACGAGGATCGAGGGATCGAGCGGTTCCGCGATGATATCGTTTATGCCGCTCCGGAACGCCGTTTCCACTTCCTCGCGTGAAATGCCGTGACTCAGCAAGATCAGTTGAACGGGAGGCTTCTTCTCGACGTACCTTATCTTTTCAACCAGGCGGAACGTGACTGACTTGCCCGGTTCATGGCTGAGGATCACAAGCTTTGGCATCAGTTCTGTATACTTCTTGATCATCTCGCCGGGGGTTGGAGCATTCACTATCCTGTGCCTGATGTTCCTCAATGCCGCGCTCACGGCGCCAAATAGAATTCTCTGCGGAATGTAGCAAATGACGAGTGGGGCGGTCTGGCCTGCGGCGGTCTCACGGGCCGGCTCTTTCGGGGTATCACGCGCCTCTTTTTTCCACAACTCAAGCTCATATGCGACCTCGCGCGCCGTCGTGTATCTGTCGGAAGGACTTTTTGCAAGCATCCTGCGCAGGATTTTTACGATTCTCGGCGGGACTTCCTCGCCGCTCGGGAATCTCGGTGTATCAAGCAGGTGGCCCTTGATAATCTCTGCCGGTGTCTTACCCTCAAAGGGCGGTTTGCCGACGACCATCTCGTAGAAAATGACGCCGAGAGAATAGATATCTGTTCGATGGTCGAGCACGCCCTCTCCGCATTGTTCAGGCGACATATAGATGGGTGTGCCGACAAAAGTCAGCGTATCTTCGGATGTGTCGCCCGAGACAATCTTCGAGATGCCGAAGTCCGCGACCAGCACGCGGCCGCTCGATTCCACCAGAATGTTGCTCGGCTTCAGGTCGCGATGGACGATGTCATTCTTGTGCGCGCATTCGACTGCTTCGCACACCTGCAGAATGTATTCGACTGTTTCGTCAACCTCGAGCTTGCCCCTTTCCGTCAGCACACGCGAGAGGGGACCACCGTGCACGTACTCCATCGCCAGAAAAGGCATGCCATCGTGTTTTCCTACGCTGTAAATCTGAACAATGTTGCGGTGGCGAAGCTTTGACAATGCTCTCGCCTCTTGCTGGAACTTGCCGACGAAATTCTGGTCCTCGACATATCTCGGGTCAAGTACCTTCAGCGCAACGTCACGCTCGAGGTCCTTGTCGAATGCGCGGTAGACCGATGCCATAGCTCCCCGGCCCACAAATTCAACGACGTGGAAGTTGCCGATATCCTGGTCTAATAGCGCTGTATCGAGCGATGACATAGTTATCCCTCGCTGATAATTGCCTATGCAACTGACGTCCGCATGTGCTGTCGCTCCGGCGCCCAATAAAACCGTGGAATGAACTCCGGACACTAATATTCGCTTGCTTGGAAAGCAAACATCATACCAAAGATTTGCGATCGTTTCCTCCGGTTATATAACTGCTTGTTGTGACAACTACTTCCGCAAATACAACAGAGTGCCATGTTATCCCACGAGTTCGCAAATAATGTCATTCATGTGCACAAAGGGACGCGGGAATACGAGTTCCCTTTCCCGTTTGTTCCCTCCATGCTACAATATGACCAAAAACATGCTCCGAACCCACTAAGCGAGGGCAACCCTATGCTTGTCGGAGAACAAACGACCTATCGGGCCGATTTCTGGAATCCGGAACGGAATAATGAAGTTGATTGTTTCCTCTGCTGCCACCGTTGTCGCATCCTGAGCGGAAAACGTGGTATTTGCGGAGTTCGCGAGAACAGGGACGGCGTCCTCTATAGCCTCGTATACGGCCGTGTCATCGCGGAGAATCCTGACCCCATCGAAAAGAAACCGCTCTACCATTTCCTTCCGGGCACGCGCTCGTATTCCATTGCAACGCCGGGCTGCAATTTCCGGTGCGGCTTCTGCCAGAACTGGCAGATTTCGCAGGCTCGCGGCGAACTCGAAAAATTTCCGAGGACTTACGTTGAGCCTCGCGAGATCGTGGATGGCGCGCTTCGCGCGTCTTGTGCAAGCATTGCCTACACCTACACCGAGCCGACTATCTTCATGGAATACGCGCTCGCCGTCGCCAGGCTTGCGAAAGAGAAGAGTCTTAAGAACGTCTTTGTCACTAACGGTTATGAGACTCCCGAAGCAGTAAAGGCGATGTGCGGCCTCATCGATGCGGCCAACGTCGACCTCAAGTCATTCTCCGATACCTTTTATCGCAGCGTTTGCCACGGGCGGCTCGAACACGTGCTCAACTCCATCCGCAGCATGCACGAGGGCGGCATACACATCGAGGTCACGACCCTCGTGATTCCCTCTCAGAACGATTCCGAGGAAGAACTCGAAAAGATCGCAGGTTTTCTTTCTGAAGTCTCGCCGGACATGCCGTGGCACATCTCGCGATTCCATCCCGATTATCAGGCGCTGGACACGATTCCCACTCCCATCAGCACCCTGGAGCGCGCGGCGCAGATAGGCGAGCGCAAGGGGCTCCGTTATATATATGTCGGAAACGTGCATGACACCGAGCGCCAACACACCCACTGTCCCAGTTGTGGCAAGACCGTCATCAGTCGCTCGCTCATGCGTGTGACCGCCTCTAAGCTTAAGGATGGCAGTTGCGCTTACTGCGGCTCGTCGCTGCCACTGATAACGAAATAGGGGAGAAACGAAAGGAGCGAGGCGCAATGAAACTGCACAGTGAGCGATGAACCATGGCAAATCTCAAGACGAAAGTGAAGAAATGATGAAAGATGGGGAAAGGGGAATAGAATGCTCTCACTCATAGATTGGCAACCCTAAACCATGAACCGTAGACCGTGAACTGTAGACCGTGAACCACATGCCATGATTGCATTTGATGCAGGCGACCATTTTGCAGAACTTAAGAGGCTGCATTCGCAAGTGCGGCGCTGCCGCAAGTGTTTCCTCTGGAAGACACGCAAAAAGGCGGTTCCCGGTGAAGGGCTGCCCGATGCAACCGTGATGCTCATCGGTGAAGCGCCCGGAAAGAAAGAAGACGCTGCCGGGCGCCCGTTTGTTGGGCCGTCCGGAAAATTCCTCGACCAGATGCTCGAGGAAGTCGGCCTCGTGCGCGAAAACATATTCATAACATCCACCATCAAATGCATTCCTGTTCCCGCCGGCAAGCCGAAAAAAGTCAGCATCGAAGCCTGCAATCCCTATTTGCAGGGGCAACTCAAACTCGTCAACCCGAGAATCGTCTGTCTTCTCGGTGAAGTGGCGGCGCGGAACGTCCTTGGGGTTGATAAAGTCGCCGATGTCCGAGGAGAGATAATCAGGCGCAGTGAACACATATTCCTTGTCACTTATCATCCGGCGGCCGCTCGCCGATTTCCTGCCCTGCATGCGCACATGCGCAAAGACTTCCGTCTTCTCGCGCGTCGCGCCAACATACGACAATAGAGGAAGGGGGAACAAGCGGAGAAAGGGTCGAAAGGGGAAAAGGGGCAAAAGAGAGCCGAGAGGAACAAACTAAAGCGGCAGTTTCGGGTCACAGGAATTTGGAAACCCACTACCGAGAAAAGGGGCGGAATATGCAAGAACCACTGCGTGTGCCTCCGAGTGAGGCTCGAGGGAAGGTCAAATCAGGCGACGCGCTGCTCGTATGCGCATACTCAGACGCGGAGATGTTCAAGAGCATGCATTTGGAGGGCGCGATCTCGCTCCAGGAGTTCGAGTCGAAAGTGGCTGCGTTGCCGAAGACCCAGGAAATCGTCTTCTACTGCGCTTGACCCAATGAGCGCAGTGCCGCCGGTCAGGCGGCAAAGTATCTCGAAAAAGGATACACTAATGCAAAGGCTCTCGGCGGCGGTGTCGAAGCGTGGAGGAAGGCGGGTTTTCCGCTCGTCTAGCTTGACGGGAGTCATTGTTTGACAAATGACCGCGCCTGGCCGCTCGTAATCACGTTGAGCGGCTGCTGGCTCAAATCCGCTCCGCGCACGCGCCAAAACACCTGCCGTCCGGCCGGAATGCGGTTCCAAATCGCCGCCGGCATCGCCCAGCTTGTCGCCGTGACGGTCATCCGCAGATTCTCGCGCGTCGACCAGAACGGCGTGAAGGTCGGAGCGAGACTCAGGTCCACCGCGAATCCGTTGTTTGTTCCACCATCCGGCGTCCACGCAAACGTTGGGGGAGAAGTCAATACGGACAGGTCTGCCGGCGATTGGAGAGTGATTGCCGCAAGCGTGCTGACGGTCGTTAAGCGATAGATTGTCCCGTCCACCGGGGATGAGTGCCCAAGATAGAGTTCACCCGCCTCGTCCTCACCAAAAGTTGTGATCGCGAGTGCCGTGTCCAGCATCGGGACTACTGTCCATCCACCAAGTCCGTCCGGAACCGCGCCCGAAATTAATCCCGAGCAGAAATCGGCGAAGAAATATATCCCGAAAAGGTCGGGGAAGTCGGCCCCTCTGTATCGGTAACCGCCGGTGATGGAGCATCCGCCCGTGAGGTGGCTGTATTCCAGGATGGGCAGGGTCAATGTTCCGTCATTGCAGGCCGTTGTAGGATTGAAGCAATGATTACCCTCCATGAATCGCCACCCATAGTTCTCGCCACCCACGCTCGAGGCAGGCTGAAAATCAATTTCCTCCCACATATCCTGCCCAACATCCGCAATGAACATATCGCCGGTCAGCCGGTCGAACGTGAACCGCCACGGGTTGCGCAACCCGAGCGCCCAGGTTTCTCCACGCGCACCCTGAATCCCGACAAAGGGATTGCCGGCAGGGGTCGCATAAGGAACAGCGCTGTCGACGTCGATGCGGAGCATCTTCCCCAGGATCGTGTCCAGGCTCTGGGCGTTATTGAAAGGGTCACCCGCCGAGCCGCCGTCTCCCATGCCGATATAGAGGAATCCGTCGGGTCCGAATTGGAGCTGGCCGCCATTATGATTTGCGAATGGTTGCTGTTGCGTAAGCACAATAATCGCCGAATTCGGATTGGCAACATTCGGATTTGCCGAAACGGAATAACGCGCTACAACCGTGTCGCCGTTAACGTCCGTGTAGTCGATGAAGAAGAAACCATTGATTGCATAGTTCGGGTGGAATGCGACACTGAACAGTCCGCGCTCGCCGCCTGTCGATACAAGCGTTCTGATGTCCAGGAATGGAGTCGCCAACACTTGCGTACCATCAAAAACCACAATTCGCCCGTCCTGAAGTGTAATAAAAAGCCTGCCGGAACCGTCACCCGCATTGGTAATATATGTTACGTTTGGCACGCCGGTAGCAATTGGCTGCAACTGCAAGACGGTTGCAGATTGCGCGCTTCCCGAAATCAGCAGAAGCGCAACACACACTGACAACCCAACCCACTTTCTCATTTCCATGAACTGCGTATTCATGATGCACCCCCAACCCCTTATGCTCTAACCCCCCAATATGTCCCCGAGATTGTTTCGCCCCGCTCGCAATGACCGCCCAGGGGGCAGTGTTTCTTTCACAATTAGCCACGTATGGCATGTGACGAGGCGCTCCTGGAGAAGGATGCGAAAGATGAAACGCCCTTCTCCTTTTTAGAAACTTGGCACAAAATCAAATGATACGCCAACCAAGCGGCAATTTCATCGCGATGTTTCAAAAACAGGCAATGAAAACGACCTTAATTGTATTATCTTGCGACAACAAATCCGTTGCTCCGACTTGCGTCTGCAAAGCATTGTTGAGCGTCATTGCGCAACTGCCTGTGAAATAATTGCTTATGTATTCGACCGCGAAAGTCGTCTGTCCCATGATCCCATTGGCATAGTCAATGCTCTCCAGTAAAGTAAAAAAAGGAAGAAGAGAAAACAAGTAAGGAGGTACGTAAATGGCTATCGTAAGACATAGAGGGGCGAGAGAGTTCGAGCCCTTTACAAATTTCTTCGATTTTCCGGAACTCTTTACGGATCGGTCTGTCGATTTCCCGTTAGGGTTCGGTGGCAGACGGCTCTTGGACATGCCTACGGTGTGGCATCCGACCGCCGATGTGTTCGAGGACGACAACTATTTCTATGTAAGGATGGACCTGCCGGGAATGACCAAGGACCAGATCGCGTTGTCCTTTGACGGCCATATCCTGTCCGTTACGGGTAACCGCGGAGAAGGCCAATATGGGGACGACACTTGCTACTGGTCCCGCGAGCGATACACGGGCGAATTCCATCGATATGTCCACGTTCCGGGGGAGGTCAACTCCGAGAACCTGATGGCCAAGTATGAAAGCGGAGTCCTCGAAGTGGCGCTGCCCAAAACCGAAAAGGCGAAAAGACTCAAGATAGCTATCGAGTCCGGAGAAAACTGAGTGAGAGGGCTTTCCTCTTGACCCGTAACTCAGACCCGCGCGCCAGCGCACTCCAGCGCTGGCGCTTGCTTTTGACTTTCCACTTTCGGCCTGCGCAATGCCTCAACATCTAGATGAACTTCCGTGTATGGGTTCTATATGTTGTATTTTTTTCTTGACAAATCCCCAAAATATGGTACACTGTAGCCATAGTCATTCCAATTCACATCATTAGGCGGCGCGCACAGTATCATCCTGGAGACATAACTCATGTATTTAAAAGAACTTGAGCTTTGCGGGTTCAAGTCATTTGCACACAAGACTACGCTCAATCTAGAGAAGGGAATATCGGGAGTTGTAGGCCCCAACGGGTGCGGTAAAAGCAACATAGGGGACGCAATCCGTTGGGTCCTCGGTGAGCAGAAGATGCGGGTGCTCCGCGGGCAGCACATGGAAGACGTCATATTCAGTGGAAGCGAAGACCGCCACCCCCTCGGAATGGCTGAGGTCTCACTTGTTCTTGATAATTCGAGCGGAAGGCTTCCGCTTGAATATTCCGAAGTAAGTATCACCCGAAGGCTTTTCAGGTCGGGCGAAAGCGAATACTACCTCAATAAACTGCCTTGTCGCAGGAAAGATGTCGTTGAACTTCTCATGGGAACGGGCATCGGCGTCGATTCCTATTCTCTCATTGAACAAGGGCGGATTGACCTCATCCTCAGCTCGAAACCGGAGGAACGACGCTACATCTTCGAGGATGCCGCCGGCATTATGAAGTACAAAACCCGGAAAGACGCCGCGCTCAGGAAAATGGAGCGCGCCGACACGAACTTGCTTCGCCTCCAGGACACCATCATCGAGGTCCGGCGCCGGATAACTTCTCTCAAACGACAGGCCAACGCCGCTCAGCGGTATCGGCAATTCCGCGACGACCTGCGCGGCCTCGAGCTCAGGCTGGCTCTCCTCAAGTACCGCGAGCTCGACGAAGAACACAACGTTCTTGCCGCTCGCGCAAAGCAACTCGGCGACCAACTGGCGGAAATCACGGCCAGACAATCGGGGGAAGAAAGTGATCTTGAAAAAGATCGCATGGGTATGCTGGAACTCGAGAAGGCCCTCTCGCAAGCCCGCGGTCATTCGCGAGACCTCCAATCGCAGATAGAGAAGACCGAAAGCCAGATTGCCTTGTTGCGCGAGCGAATCTCGGCAATAGACGCTCGAGAGAAACGCGACATCGCCGATATCGAGGAACTCGATCGATCGCTCGAAACACAAACGCATGACCGCGCTTCGACCGAGGAAAAAGAGCGCGAGGCCACCGGGCGTGTTTCAGAGGCTCAACGCGGTCTCGACGAGAAAGAGGCCCAAATGGCCGGCCTCCTTCAGCAGCTTGCCGCCGGTGAGAAAGCGATAGAGGAATTACGCTCCCTCCAACTTGAGAAACTGAATCGGAAGATCAACCTGCAGAACGAGATCAATGCGACCGAGACGAACATCCAGTCGCTCTCCAAACGCATGGCGAAGTTGTCCGAACGCAAAGTTCAAGTGGAGCAGAGCGTTTCGCAGCAAGAAAACCGACTGAGCGAGACCAGGTTCATGATCGAATCCCTCCGCGCCGCCCTGGCCTCGCTCGGCTCGGAATTAACCTCATTAAATGGAACTGTCGCTGCCAGGCATTCTGAACTGGAAATGTCAGTCACGCGTCGCGATACGGCCCGTGACTCGCTCGCGTCCGCCCGCTCGAAGCTTTCCTCGCTGGAAGAACTGCGGGACAAGTTCGAGGGCTACGAGGACGGCGTGCGCGCTATAATGCTTGCAAAACAACACGGCGATGCCCGGGCAATCGGCGTCCTGGGTCCGCTGGCCGACCTTGTCCGCGCCAATAAAGAACACGAGGCCGCCCTCGAAGCCGCGCTCGGTCAGCGACTCCAGAATATTGTGGTCGAGGACCTCGACGCAGCCCGCCTTTGCGTTCAACTGCTCGAATCAAGCCATGCGGGCCGCGCAAGCCTGATTCCCCTGGGCTCGTTTCCCACGAACGGGCATACTGCCGAGCCGCTGTCGCTCTTCGAGGCGGCGGGGACCCGGGCAATCGATCTTGCGCACTGTGACGAGCGAATCCGGCCCGTCATCGAAAAACTTCTTGGCTCGACGTTCGTCGTCGAGTCACTCGACGCCGCCCTCGCGCTTGCGCCGTCGCTGGACCCCCGGCGCGACCTCGTCACGTTGCGTGGCGAGGCCATATCCTCCGTCGGCATTATCACCGCGGGCGATACCGGTAAAGGTCGCGGATTACTGGGCCGAAAAAACGAGATAGAAGAACTTCGTGACTCGATTGGAAAAAACACTGCTGTCGTCGAAACCGAGAACGCAAAAATAGCGAGCCTGAAAAACGACATCGAACAATGCCACGGACTCATCCAGAAACTCCGAACTTCCGTGGGATCGCATGAGGTTGAGCTTGCGAAGGCCGAGCGAGACCAGCAGCAACTGAGCGCAGGCAAACAGCGCGATGAGCAGGAATGTGACGTGCTCGAGCAGGAGCGCTTGCTCACCGCCCATGAAAGTCAGGAGCTCGCAAAACAACAACAATATCTCATGCTCCGGATAGAGCAAGCCAGGATCGTTGAAGCCGAAACACAGGAAGAACTGAAGGGCGCAGGAGTTGCGCTCGGCGAGTTCAGAAACCGCAAAGACGTCCTGGCCGCCGAAATAGCCGATTTCAAGGTCAACCTTTCTTCACTGCAACTTACCTGTCAGACCTTCAAGAGAGAAATTCATCGACTCGAGGCGGATATGCTGGAAACGGCGCGTCGTATCTCCGAGAAACGGAACGACGTCGCCGAGGGCGCCAGGACGCGGGCAGCTTTCGCAAATGAGATCGAGGACTCTCGTAGCGCGATCCAGCGGATATTCGAGCAGAAGCGCACACTCGACGCCGATATCGAGAAGACCGACGAGCAGAGACGCGAGCTCTTCGACAGAATGAAGGCCCTCGACGACAGTCTCAAGAAGACCCGCGCACTGGCTCACGATGTCGGAGCCCAACACCATCAGACCGAGATTGCGCTCGCGCAGAATGAAGAAAAAATATCGTTCCTGAAGGAGAAGACAATCGCTGACTACCGCCTGTCGATGTCCGAGATTGCCCAGGAGATTACGGTCGAGGAGAACTTCGACCCGCAGGCGGCCGCCGATGAGGCGCAGCGGCTGAGGAGTAAGATCGAATCGATCGGCCCCGTGAATCTTATCGCAATCGAAGAGTTTGAAGAACTCCAGCAACGCTACAACTTCCTCATTCAGCAGGAGGCCGACCTCAGAAAAGCAAAAGAGGCGCTTCTCGGGATCATCAAAAAGATAAACGAAACCACGCAGACGATGTTCATGGAAACCTTCGAGCAGATTCATGGCCATTTCCATGAGATATTCAGGAATCTTTTCGGCGGCGGGCGCGCCACTGTGCAGCTCATCGATCCGTTGAACCCGCTTGAGAGCGGCATCGAGATCAGCGTGCATCCGCCCGGCAAGAAAGCGCAAAGCATCTCCCTGCTCTCCGGTGGAGAGAAGGCGCTCACTGCGATTGCGCTCCTGTTCGCGATTTTCAAATCGAGGCCGAGCCCCTTCTGCGTGCTCGACGAGGTGGACGCGGCCCTCGACGACAGTAACATCCTCCGGTTCACCCGCCTCGTCAAGATGTTCTCGAGCGACGTCCAGTTCATCGTCGTTACGCACAACAAGCGCACTATGGAACTGGCCGATGTGCTTTACGGCGTCACGATGGAAGAGCGCGGCGTGAGCCAGATTGTATCGGTCAAATTCAAGAAGACGAGCGCATTCGAGTTTCTTGAGCCTAGCGTCGCTTCTTGAGTCCGGCATCGCTTAGTGCTATACTGTTGTCCGCATGAATCTGTCCGGCGATTGACTTTTTCCAGGGGCGCAGCATGCTGCGCCCCTCGTGTTTACTCTCATTCCCACGGCTCATCGTAATTCCCGTGAAAGCGGGAATCTCTTCTCGTCGCGCATGGCGGTCCCGGCCGAGCGCCCGCTCCCGAGGGAATGACAACCCGCACATGAACAGAAAGGACTGACAAGCAGTGGGGGAGAAGAACCGATTTGGCATCATTGCAAGACTGAGAAGCCAACTGAGCAAGGCGAGGGAAGGCTTCGCCGCGAAGGTTCGCAGTCTGCTTCGCAGGGGCAAAATAGATGAAGGTATTTTTGAAGAGCTTGAGGCTGCGCTTATTCAGGCCGATATGGGCGTCAATACCACTTCCGAGCTTGTCGAGAAAATGCGCAATCGCGCGAAAGATGACAAGCTTACTGACGCCGAGCAACTCTACTCAGTGCTCGAAGAAGAGCTCATCTCACTCCTTTCGCGTCCGGCCGGTGTCGAGCCTAAACCGGTTCAGCCCGTTGGTCCGCGGGTGACGTTGATGATAGGCGTCAACGGCGTCGGCAAGACCACCACTATCGGCAAACTCGCAAACATGCATCGTCAGGACGAAAAGAAAGTGCTGATCGCCGCGGCTGACACCTTCCGGGCCGCCGCCATTGAGCAACTGGAGATATGGGCCAACCGCTCGAGCGCAGACCTGGTAAAACATAAGTCAGGCGCAGACCCGGCCGCTGTCGCCTATGACGCGCTCGCAGCCGCCATTGCAAGAAAATGCGATTATCTGATTATTGATACGGCCGGAAGACTTCATACCAAGACAAATCTAATGGAAGAACTCAAGAAGATAAAGCGCGTTCTGGGCAAGCTCGACCCCACTGCCCCTCACGAGATTCTCATGGTTCTCGACGCCACTACGGGGCAAAACGCGCTCTCTCAAGCGCGTCTTTTCACTGAGGCGCTCGGCATTACCGGCATTGTTCTGACAAAACTCGATGGGACCGCCAAAGGCGGCATAGTCGTGGCCATTCAGCAGGAATTCGGAATACCGGTCAAATATATCGGCGTCGGCGAATCGCTCGACGACCTGAAACCCTTTCACCCCGACGAATTCGTGAAAGCCCTCTTCGAGGACTAGAAACCTTTGCCCTTTCGCCTTTCTCTATCCTCCCGCTATGGCTGAAAGAACTGAAATCTCATCCCCGTCGTTCAGCTTTCGCTTCAAATCGTTGGGCAGGTCGAGACGATCTCCGTTCAGCAGAAAAGTGGCCTGCCCTCGCTTTACGACTGTGGTGAAGAATCTGCGACCAAGCGCCTTTCTCTTGTCAAGGCGAGTGAACACCGCTTGAGGGGTATCATCCTTTGTGAATGGTTCCTCAAAGGCGGTATTTAACGACTGTTCAACGAATGCGCCGATTATTCGTACACGTATCGACAATGCGATCACCAACTACGTACTTTGAGATTCTCTCCGCAATCGGGTAGGTGCAAATTCATTCGCACTTACTTCATATCCTTTACGACGTTATCCAGGCGGAGGGCCATGAGTCTTGCCTTGTCAGGCACGCCCGTTTCATAGTTCCACCCCATCTTGTCATAATATCGTTTGGCCGTCTTGTCAAGATCGAGTGTGATGCCTGCAAGCGGTCCCTTACCAAGGGCAGGATGCCCGGATGCCCTGTTTCGGATACGGGTATCGGCCGGTTTGATTCCTTCCCGGACATTAAAGCAATGTCTTAAGGTAAGTATCCTTTCTCCAATGTCGAGAAAGTCTTGTGTATTCAGTTTCCATCCGGTTGCCAGATTGATCCACTCGAAAAGCGGGTACTCTCCGACCATTAGGCCGAACATGCAAATGCCCGCACTGTTCCCTACTTGAACGTATTGACTGTTGATGGCCTGGTACTCACCCACCTTATCATAGTTGTACTTCGACGATTTCAAGGAGACCTGTTTGAACGGCTTGACTTGCTTGAATTTCTTGTGCAATTCCATGAGCATGACATAGGTGTCCGACGAAATCGTGTGGCGACCGGGGGTAGGCTCGACCTCGTATGCGGTCCCAAACGAAGGGTCAAAAAGCGGACTGTGCATGGGTAGTTCCTGTCCGCCTGCATGAACGGCAAATTTCTCCGAGCCCTTCCCGATCTTCTCGGCAGCCTTCTTGACCCCATCGGCCAGGACATCACCGAAACCGGACCGCGTAGCCAGCATTTCGGTCATTTTGACAATCGCGTCGGCGTTTCCCCATGTCAGCTTGATGCCGTCGGTGTCCTTGTCGGTGATGAGCCCGTTTTCGTAGCACTCGATTGCGAACGCGACCGACGCCCCGGCTGAGATCGTATCGAGTCCGGTCCGGTTGCAGATTTCGTTCGCGGCAATGATTGATTCTAGATCATCGTTCAGGCACATTGTCCCGAAGGCAGCGAGGGTCTCGTATTCGGGCTTGTGGCCGTTCTCCATTGCGTATTTGCCCTCTTTCACTTTCACAATGCCGCCACAACCGAGCGGGCAAAAGGCGCAGAAGTATCGCTTCTCCTGATACTTGAGCACGTTCTCGCTGCTGATCTTGCTGGACTTGGAGTCGAGGGGAAAATCATGGTAACCGCTTCCGCCCCAGTTCTTCACAGGGGAATCACCCGATTCCGATGAGAAAGCGGTCAGCCCGGCGGTTCCGTACCGCAATATGAGTTCTTTATAGGTTGTAGGCGGTGTTGCGAAGAGGAAGGGAAAGAAGCTGCGAACCAGTTTGCCCATAAAGTTAAGGTTGTCCACCGATGCCTTATCTTTGAAAGGAGGCTTCTTCTTGAATTTCTCCAGATAGCTTTTTCGTATCTGCGAAAATGAATTAGAGTCTGCCAGCTCGGTCTTCTTATCGCCTAGCGCGGCGATAGCCTTCAGCCTCTTCGATCCCATCACCGCGCCCAGACCCGACCGCCCCGCCGCTCTTCCTCCGTCCGTTATCACACCCGAGATTAGCGAGAGCTTTTCTCCGGCAGGTCCGATGCAGGCAACCTGGTATTTATTGTCTCCCAGTTTCTCGCGGATTATGGTTTCCGTCTCGACGCAGTCTTTTCCCCAGACGAACGAGGCGTCCATAAGTTGAGCCTTGTCCTGGTTAATGACGAGAACTACGGGTTTCTGCGAAATACCTTTCACGAAGACGGCGTCGTAGCCGGTTCGTTTAAGCATCGGCGAGAAATATCCGCCTGAGTTCGCGTCCCCCCATGTTCCGGTGAGCGGCGATTTCCCTGCAACCATGTATCGCCCTGAAAACGGCGCGCCTGTGCCGGTCAGGAGACCGGTCGTAAAGCTGATAATGGCGTCGGGTCCGAGCGGGTCAATCTTCGCGGGCTGACGATCATATATAAGCTTTGCGGCGAGCCCGTATCCGCCGAGAAAATCACGATAGATCTGTTCGTCGATTTTCTCGTCCCAAATTTTTCCCGTGCTCAGGTCGGCCCACAGCACCTTACCCATGAAGCCAAAAGGCATAGGCGACTCCTTTCAATGCTTTAGCCGGATTCCCGCCTTGCTCCACGTACATCTTACAGAGCAATCCCGCCTCCGTCAAGGGGGTCTTCGCGTCGATCAGATTGACGTGAAGCGCAATTCACCTTTCACAATTATCATGAATGCGGCGCCTTATTTGTTTGCCTCGTAGGGGCGACTCGGCGAGTCGCCCCCATGGATATTGTGTCTTAATATTTGCGAAACTCCGTACGAGTAAGCCGCTAAGCGTCGTCCTCGCATGCTCAAATCTCCATTCTCTCCAGTTTCCTCTTAAGAATCTGAAGGAACTTGGCCGCAGGCGCTCCATCCACAAGCCTGTGGTCGAAAGAGAGTGAAAGCTTCATGATCGGCGCGATTTCAATCTTATCGTTCTTGACCACTGGTTTTTTCACGATCGAGCCGACTCCGATTATCGCGGCCTCGGGCAGATTGATTATAGGGGTAAAGCAATCAATATCGTATGTCCCGAGACTGGAAACCGTGATGCTGCTGCCGGTGACATCGTCCACTTGCAGCTTGCCCGTCCGCGCTTTCTCGACGAGCGCATTGCAATCCTTCGCTATGGCCATTAGGTCTTTCTTGTCGGCGTCCTTCACGGAAACGGTTATGAGACCTTCATCGAGCGCTACGGCCAGGCCGATGTTGATGTCGGCGTGCTTGCGAATCGAATCGCCCTCGAGCGAAACATTGAGCGCCGGATACTCGCGCATCGAGGACGCGGTCGCCTTTATGAGAATCGTGTTATATGAGAGGTCAGGGCCGCCGTCGCGCTTGTATGCATCCCTGTTTTCCTCGCGGTACTTGACTGCCCCGGTCATGTCGACCTCGGCGATGTGAACTACGCGGGCGACCGTATGCGCGCTTCGGGCCATGTTGTCGGCTATCGAGCGTCGCATCTTGCCTATAGGAATAGTCTCGCCCGGCCTGCCCGCGACAGCGCCACTTGCGGCTGAGCCGCTCTTGGCCGCTTCGATTGCCGCGAGGACGTCTTCGCGGATAACTCTGCCTTCAGGCCCGGTTCCCTTGATGAGCGACAAATCAAGTCCGTGTTCTCTCGCCATGCGTCTCGCGGCCGGCGACGCTTTAGCCTCGGCCTCTTCCCGGGTGGATTCCGGCTGAGGCGTCGCCTCTTTGAGCGCTTGTTTCTTTTCCCACTGCTCGCGCGTCAAGGCGACTGCCCTTGTCTCGGCGATTATCTTGTCGAGGCCGGGTATCTCTTCATTTGGTTCGGCGATAATGGCAATTGTCTTGCCGCATGGGATGACCTCGCCCTCGACGGCGATTATCTTGCGGATGACACCCGAGACGGTTGACTCTATGAGAGTGGTCACCTTATCCGATTCGATTTCGAGGAGTTCCTCGCCCACCTCGACTCGCTCGCCCTCTTCCTTGTGCCACAGCACGACGAGTCCTTCCCTCATCACAAGGCCCAATTTGGGCATCACAACTTTTGTAGCCATTTCTCTTTCCTCATAAGAAGGTGGCATTTGTTCCTTAATCGGGGACACCATGCCGCATGGTGTCCCCGATTAAGGACTGTTTCTTATCTTTTCCACCTTCTGTCTTTTCATTCCCGCGAAGGCGGGAAGCCATTTCCCTCGCCAAAATGACATTGATGTAGGGGCACGGCGTGCCGTGCCCCTACAAACAATTGTCGGACAAATCCCCCCTTCCCCCTTTTATGAAAGGGGACGAGGAGGATTTTTCATTCTCCCATAGCATTCCGGATAGCGGCTTCCAGCTTGTCTTCATCCGGAATTACGCTCTGCTCGAGTGGCGGCGCGAACGGAACAGGCGTGTCGAGCGCGGCCACGCGCTCTATCGGCGCATCCAGATAATCAAACGCTTCCTTCGCCACTATTGCCGCAACCTCCGCGCCGAAGCCGCCCGTCAAGCATCCCTCTTCCGCAATAACGAGCCTGCCCGTCTTCTTGACCGAGTTGATGATGGTTTCTTTATCGAGCGGCGCGAGCGTGCGCGGGTCTATCACCTCGATCGAGATGCCGTCGTTCTGTAGTCTCTCGGCAACCCCGAGCGCCTTGGGCACCATGGCAAGCAGCGCCACAACTGTCACATCTTTTCCGGCCCGCTTGATGTCGGCCTTCCCGAATGGAATGGTATATTCCTCTTTGGGCACTTCTCCCGAGTTGAAGTACATTGTCTTGCTCTCGAAGAACAACACGGGATTGTCCGAGCGGATGGCGGTCCTGAGCAGCCCCTTCGCATCGCGCGGCGTCGAGGGGACGGCTACGATCAAACCCGGAATGTGCATGAACAATGCCTCGAGGCTCTGCGAATGCTGGGCAGCGGCCGAAAAGCCGGCGCCGACGTTGGTGCGTATCACGAGGGGGACCTTCACCTGCCCGGCCGTCATGAACCTGAGCTTGGCGGCCTGGTTTATGATCGGGTCCATGCAGCACGTGAGGAAGTCGCCAAACTCAATTTCGGCCACGGGCCTTAAGCCTGTCATCGCTGCTCCGACGGCCGCTCCGGCTATGATATTCTCGCTGATGGGTGTATCGAGAACGCGGTTTTCTCCGAACTCCTGCGCCAGACCGGCGGTCGCCCCGAAGATTCCGGTTGCCACGTCTTCTCCGAGTACGACAACGCTCGGATCCCGGGCCATTTCCTCACGGAGAGTTTCCTGTATCGTCATAGCAAGAGTGTTCTCTTCGGTCTCGCCTTTCGGCAGCGGTTTATCAGGTTGGTTCTCGGTGACAAACACGTTATGGGTCACGGTTGATGGGTCGGGCGACGGGCTTTCTTCCGCGAAATTGATTGCTTCTTTTATCGCGTTATCGACAGACTCCTCTATCGCATTGAGTTCTGCTTCCGTCGCGATGCCCTCGGCCACGAGCTTGGCCCGGAAATTCGATATCGGACATTTCTGTTTCCACTGCTCGATCTCTTCCTCGTTACGATACGAGTACACGTCGCCCTCGTAATGTCCGTGCCAGCGGTAAGTCTTGCACTCGATCAGTGTAGGGCCTTTTCCGGCCCGTGCGCGCTCGACTGCTTTATCTGTCGCCGCTTTGACGGCCATCACGTCGTTTCCATCCACGATCACGCCGGGCATGCCATAGGCCTTCGCCTTCTCGGCTACGTCGGCCACCTTCGAGTGTTTCGCGTAAGGCGTGAACTGGCCGTAGAGATTGTTCTCACAGACGAAGACAACTGGCAGGTCCCACACCGAGGCAAGGTTCATGCTTTCGTGAAACATACCTTCGGTCGTAGCGTCGTCGCCAAAGAAGCAGACAACCACTTTGCCGTTGTTCAGCACTTTTGAGCTCAGGCCCGCGCCCGCAGCAATCTGAGTGCCCGCGCCGACGATCCCGTTGGCCCCGAGGATTCCAAGTCCGACGTCCACGATGTGCATCGAGCCGCCACGCCCGCGACAATACCCCGTGTCTTTCCCGTAGAGTTCGGCCATCATCTTGTTGAGGTCGCCGCCCTTCGCGATGAGATGCCCGTGTCCGCGATGGGTGCTCGTAATATAGTCATCCTGCCGCAGGCTGGCGCATGCGCCCACTGCGACTGCTTCCTGCCCCGTATATAGATGAACAAAACCGGGAATGCTTCCATTTGCGAATTGCACGGAAACTTCTTCCTCAAACTTCCGAAGTCTGAGCATCAGATCGTAGAGTTTCAAGAGTTCTTGTTTAGATGATGATGTCATTTGCTGCATACCTCCAAATCTGCCAACTGCCCGGTCGATTGTATTCGACAACCTGCCTCAGTCGGATGTGTTCGACAATGACGACTTTGATGCAGTATCACATGTAGGGGCACGGCGCGCCGTGCCCCTACGATAAGATAAATGTCGCCCGACCTCGCGCGGATGAATCCTCGTTGAGGCTATTCGACTATCAGGTTCTCGTAACCTAGCTCCTTCAGCACTTGCTTATATATTGCGAATGTGGGGCGAATCGCAGTCACAAGGCCGAGAGCCTTCTGAACGGCGCCCGACGCCTTTATCTTCTTGGTTGCGAGCGCAGTGACCGCATTCTCTTTCCCCTGCCAGTAGCGATGGGTGAAGTCCGCCGACTGCGTCATCGTTACGTCGGCCGGCGTGCCCTTATCGCCAAGTTCATAGTTGCCAAACTGCCCCGGCGGAGCTGGGTCCGCAAAGTTCAGAAGAATGCTCGCTTCCGGATCAGTATAGTTGAAGCGTATCTTGATCTTGGCCTTCTGAAGTTTCGGCCCGACCTCCGGATGGGAAACCACGCGTTTCATGAATTCCCCAAAGATTTGATAAAACTGCTGGCTGTCCTTGAAGTACCCCATTGTGCGCTCCTTTCATGTTTGATGGACACCGCCCCATCTCTAGTAAAAAGGGACGGCCAGCCCCCATGCAATCGAAATTATTTGCTGTCCCTAAGCAGGGACGCGCTCATTCGGGGACACGATGCGGCATCGTGTCCCCGAATAAGCGCTATTTCGCATCATGCTCCCGAACAAGCGCCAAGCGGCATCGTATCCCCGATAAATGATACCGCGCAAACAAGCGATCCGGCCAGCGTCAACAAGATTCGCACTTGAGTCCGAATGCGTCTGCTACGCCGTGGTGCATGACCTTGCCGTACGCCACGTTCACGCCCTTTTTCAGGACGTGGTTATCCGCGACCGCGCGCTCCCAACCTTTGTTCGCTAGCTCGAGGCCGTAGAGGAGCGTGGCGTTCGTCAGCGCATATGTAGAAGTCCTGGGAACCGCGCCGGGCATATTTGCGACGCAGTAATGAACAACACCCTCCTCGACATATGTCGGGTTTGTGTGTGTAGTGGGGCGAGTGGTCTCGCAACAGCCGCCCTGGTCGACCGCTATATCCACTAATGCCGAGCCCGGGCGCATGCGCCGAAGCATTTCGCGGGTAACGAGCTTCGGGGCCTTCGCGCCGGGGATGAGTACCGCTCCTATGACAAGGTCGGCGTAAGCGACCTGCTCTTCGACATTGGCAGGATTCGACATCAAGGTTGACACATGACCCTGCATAATGTCGTGGATGTATCTGAGTCTCCCGAAGTTTATGTCGAGGATGCTCACGCGCGCGCCAATGCCCACGGCCACGGAGCATGCGCTCGCGCCCGCGATTCCAGCGCCGATGATCACTATTTTCGCAGGGGGCACGCCCGAAACGCCCGGAAGCAGCACCCCGCCGCCTCCGTTCTTGGCCTCGAGGCAATACGCGCCCATCTGGATTGAAAGGCGTCCGGCTACTTCGCTCATTGGGGCCAGCAGAGGCAGAGAGCCGTCATCGAGCTGTATCGTCTCGTAGGCGATGCCGACCACTTTCTTCTTCATCAGGCTCTCTGTCAGATGTCGATCTGCGGCGAGGTGAAGATATGTGAATATCACCTGTCCCTCGCGCATGAGAGGGAACTCCGCCTCGAGCGGCTCCTTCACCTTTATAATCATGTCCGCGCGCCGCCACATCTCTTTCACGTCATCACAAATCTTCGCGCCCGCCTCGACGTATGCCTGATCGGAGATGCCGCTGCCGACTCCGGCGTTCCTCTCAACGAGAACCTCGTGATGATTATCTACAAATGCGGATACGCCCGCGGGCGTCATTGCCACCCGGTTTTCAGCCGTCTTGATTTCTTTCGGAACCCCTACAATCATCGCTGCCTCCTGTCACTCTCTCCAGCCGGCCCGCCTCTCCGGACTACTTCCTCAATTTGGAAGAAGCGCTTCGATTCGCCGGTCTCCCCCTGTTCTCTGCAATTATGCCCACTTGAAGAACTTTCAGAATCTCGCGGAAGTGGTTTTCCACCATGCCCTCGTTTTCCACGATGTCACTGTTCGTGAAAACCCGGAAACGTTCTTTCTGATATCGGGATGCCAGAGTTGAAAGAAACGTTGAGTATACGCAGTCAATCACGTAAGCCGTTAACTCGATAGGCAGATCCTTGCGTATTGTGCCCGATGCTATCCCATCGGTGAGAACCCGGACAAAAAAGTTGGCCGACGGCCTCTCCAGCAGTTGCGCCATCTCGCTCAGGAACTTCTCTTCGCCGGAGGTGGTCAAGTCGAAATACATCTTGAACATGTGCCGGTATCGCGGAAATACCAGGAGGCTTTCCTCGAAAACCTTCTGAATCTTGGCGACAGAATCAAGGTCCATTTCTTCGATCTTGCCGTAAATGCGGCTCAGGTTTCGAGCCGCCTCCTTGAATGTCGAGCAATACAGGTCCTGTTTGTCGGTGAAGTAGAGGTAGATCGAGCCCTTGGCGATGCCCGCCCGCTGGGCGATGGAGTTGATGTTGGCCTTGTGGTAGCCGTGCCGCGCAAATTCGGCGGCGGCGTTGCGGAATATGCGCTCGCGTTTTCTGGTGTCTATCCTGTTGAGAGCCTCTTTGGTCATAAGGGTATTTCTCAGCAAGCTTCGGGGATATTCAGTGACTGACCGGTCACCCAGTAAGCATTTATATCACACCGCGTCGAGGGATGTCAAGCATTTTCGGCATTTTCGGACATGACGAAGAAAAGAGTTTGTCTGCCACGGGGAACTCGGGGAGTCAGGAGGACAGACTCAACCAGCGTGGGCCAAGGCGGTCGCTGTCGTGTATCTGGGCAAAATAAGAACCAGCGGGAATACAACTGACATTTTGCCTATTGCCTTTCCATGGTAGCTCAAGTGGGAACGACAAGGGGTCACGCCTACACGGCAGTCTCAATCCTTTCTGCTGTACCTTGCCGATTTCAAGAATATCCACCTGCGCGGATCAAAGTTTGACCTTGTCTCTTTCTCGACCTTGATGAATGGTACAACTCCTTAGAGCCTTTTGATGATGTTAGGCCTAATGGTGTATACTTCGGGAAAAGAGGAAACTCCCGCCATGATCCGTTGGTGTCTTATATTGCAGAACATTCGAACTTAGGATGTTATATGGAACAAGACGAGCATTGTTTGCTCAGAGATGACGAATATGGAAATTAGACCGTTTGAGCTACGTGATGAGGAGGCAGTAATCCAACTGTGGGCTGTCTGCGGGCTCGTCGTGCCGTGGAACAATCCCCATCGTGATATCCAGCGGAAACTCAAGGTGCAGGCGGACATGTTCCTGGTCGGATGTTTGGACGGCAAGGTCATAGCGAGCGTCATGGCTGGATACGATGGCCACCGTGGCTGGATCAACTATCTTGCGGTTCATCCACATCACCAACGCGCTGGGATTGCCAAGCATATGATGGATGAAGCCGAGGGCCGTCTTCGGGCAGTAGGCTGCCCGAAAATCAACTTGCAGGTGCGCAGCACGAATGCTGCGGTGATTGAATTCTACAAACGCATTGGGTTTAAGACCGATGACGTCGTGAGTCTAGGCAAACGGCTGGAACCAGATGAATAGCAGAACCATGAGGTCCACGCTATCGTTGGAACAACAAGGGGTCTTAATGCTGTTCACTCAAGCCAAAATATGGCATAATCTCTCAGGTAGACTGCCGTGGTTAAGAGCGACTCCTATGCTTTTACTTTCCGATAGATTCTTTCCTCCTCGGTGCTTTGGCAAACAGGACTATGACATACACGAGAAAGCAGAATGCGATTGTGAGCCAGACCCAAAAAGCCATCAATGTCACCGCGCAAGCGGGCCGTCCGAAGGCGTCGTATCTATATGTTTTCACGATGCCGCCGCTTGAGTTCAGTATTTCGGTCACGCTGCCTTGATGGTTCGTGTGGTAATAGTAGTCGTTTCCAGCATACCGCACAATCAGCGGATCGTCAAGGACAAAGAGAAAAATTGTCTACCACGGGGAACATCCCGCAAACGCGGGACTTCGGCAACCTCAGCGCAGGAGGCACGGGGGAAAAACGACAAAGCGAGAAAGTTCGTTCCTGATCACGTGCGCTCTGTCGAAGCTTTTTGGGATTCTATTCTCGGCGCTCGCACACCCCAACGCAGACTTGTCACACCGAAGCCGATGACCCTGTCAAAAGTGTAGCTCCTTGTGCTTTTCGAAGACGCCCCCTTATTCAGATCGAATGATTTGACCGCAAGCGGGGCGAAGCGATCACGCGAGAAACCAGAAAGCAAAGGGTGAATATCTGACCCTACACAGTAAGAAATGCTTCTACGCCACCAAGGATGGTCCATGGCGCGTCTTTGCAGTCGAGTTAGACAAGCTTTTGTCCAAACCGCATGTTTTTCCACCAAAAAGAAGAGGTTTTGCAGCCGAATCAAGAGTGTATATCTGACCCTTATGCTTTTCGGTTTTCGGCGGGGTCGTACCCATATCTTTACGCATTTGGCAATCCGCCGCCGCTGTTCAGAGCAGCTTTCCTAAAATCAGTCGAACAGCCGTTTGAATTGTCTGCCCCAGAACTCTACGACGCTACGTGCTGTGAGAGGCTCACGCTTTCCCCGATACGCATCAGAATCGAATACCTTCACTCGGCCCTCTGACGGAAAATACTGCAGTTGGTGAAATTCGTGTTCATGACCGTAATAGTTCATGAGATGGGTGTAGATCGATGACTCTCTCGGCTTCCCATTCTTGTCCAAGAAAAACGCTTTGTAGATTTCAATTAATTCATCCTTATTGACTGGAGCATTCTTCTTTGGCTTTACGCTCAGGAACCTCTCCCCGTCGAAACTAAAGGAGTATTTCTCACCGTAGGTTTTCTTCAATGAGCGCATTCGCTCCATATCTTCCTCGGTCCGCTGGGAGCATGCCACGCAGAGGCAAGTCAACCATGCAACGAGCGAGCAGCAGAGTACTGCCTTCCGACATGCATTCGTTCTTTCCACGATAAATCACCTCTTAGGACACCTGTTGCTTTGAGCATTTTCGATTGCTATCTCATTCACGAATAGATCCGTCAATGAGAACCCCCATTGGCGATTTCCCATGATCGAATCCAAGAAATTTGTTGGGGGAAATACGTCGTGCACCCACCCTTGCCATTCATTTGCGAAGCCTGCAAGTCGAGTATCCCCTGACCCATATTCAAGCGTTAGTTGATATGTGACGTTGTAATGTCGGTCGAATGAGGCTTCTTCCGGATGTTCCCGAATATATTCTGGAGACAGTGATTGCCATGCTTCTGAACGGAGTTCGTGAGCCCTGTCATACATTCCGCTGTAATACTCATCCAGAATAGTGTAAGCCTCGCCATAGGCAGTTTCTTCAAACTGAAGTCCCAGAGGGTCTATGTGTAGCACCGGACTATTGGCGGTGTACGCGTATAGATTTGTTCCATTTATCGGTCCGATGGGATCTTCGGAGATGAATCTGCCGATTGACGGATCGTAGAATCGGAAGCGGTAGTAGTAGAGGCCGCTACGAGTGTGGAATTCACGGCCGGTGTAGGTGAAGCCGCCGGGGATGGCGGGGCCGGTCTCGCTCAGGATTTTGCCGAAGGCGTCGTATCTATAGGTTTTCACGATGCCGCCGCTTGAGTTCAGTATTTCGGTAACACTACCTTGATGGTTCTTGTGATAGTAGTAATCAACGCCATTGTACCGCACGATTAGCGGATCGTCAATGCCCGGGCCATGCGTGATGCTTGCCACCAAAGCGTCGCTTCCGTTGAGCATCCGATCATGTCAAGCCCGTCATACGCGTAATGCCACTCCGAAGTGACAGCGCCCTGCGCGTTTTTCTCGATTGTCTTCAGCCTGCGGCCAAGCGCGTCATAGACGAACTCGGTCCAGCCGCCACCGGATTGAGCCGGATAGTTTATCCTGACCAGCCGGTTCTCGTAGTCGTATTGCAGCGTGGCTGTCAGTCCGTTGACTGTC
>JACRIR010000016.1 GCA_016215705.1 Candidatus Poribacteria bacterium
GACCGCTAGCTGCGTTAAACGCAGCGAACAGCGAGGTGGTCCCGTAACGCTGGTAGTCGTGCGTGCGTCGTTCTATTTGGCCGGGTTGCAACGGCAGCAGAGGTTGAGTTCTATCGAGTGCTTGAATCTGGCTTTTCTCATTGCCGTAAGTCCAAGCTGCTTAGCCACCACACAGTTGGGCTTACCTTCGGCACAAGTCAATATGATACGGGCTCGACCAGCAATACCTTGTGCTGTTTTAGGACGACGCGAAAGTCTCTCTAACTCACATCGTTCGCTTTCTGTCAGAACCAATTCGGCTTTCGGGCGACCTAGCTTCATGTGACTCTCCTTTGTTTGGGTTGGGCCACATTATATCATGTCTTTATGACTCAGGACACTAGTATGTCGACACAGAAACAGTAAAACATCACAAATGGCGCATGAGCTTTTGGAAATGGGAGCTTATTCGGCCTAATGTTTCGCAATTAATGAGTCTCGTTACTAGCGTCCGTCGGCCCAGTTTTCCTGTCGCGGGTCTGCACCGCCGACAAGCTTGCCGGTGTCGGGGTCTCTTATGATAGCGCAAACAGCGCCCATTTCGTAATGCCAGTCCCTCACAACCTCGATCTTATATCCCATCGCCTCAAGGCCCTTGCCCACCTTTTCATAGAGGCTCTTCTCAAGAGCGACGACACCGGGTTTGTATTCATGGGGTGAGAAAGAATCGGGGAAATTCTTCGAGCGGAATCTCGGCGCGTCAATCGCGTCCTGGACGTCCATGCCGAACACAATCAGATTAAGGAAGACTTGCACGAGGGCCTGCGGCTGTTGATCGCCCTCCGGTGTCCCGAAGGTCATGAATAGCTTCCCATTCTTTGTCACCATGCTCGCGTTTGGGGTGATGCGCGGTCTTTTCCCTGGCGCGAGGGAACTGGGGTGAGCGGGGTCGAGCCTGAATTGAGTCATCCTGATCCCGAGGCAAAGGCCGGTTCCCGGCACCATGGGGGATTGCGGGAAATCACTCGGTGTCAGCGATATGGAATTCCCTTGCTTGTCCGTTACGGCAAGATAGCTTGTGTCGATGGTTTTGGCAAAAGGTCCATGCGCAGCGGGAGCGTACAGCAACGTTTCGGATTTTTCCCGAATGCTTTCTGAGGAATTCGGATGGAGAAAATCGGGGACACGATGCGACATCGTGTCCCCGATTTTCCCGGTTTTCACCTTTGGAGCATCGTGCGTTGAGGCTTTTCTTGACGATGCGTGTGCGAATAAATTCGCGTTTACATATGCGCTCGCAGTCTGGAACTTTGCGGGATCTCCAAACGGAGGTGTTTGCCCGAACGCTTTTCCCGGGGTCAGCAACTGTCGCCGGGTTGCAGCATAGTCTTTGCTCAGGAGCCCCTTGGTCGGCACGTTTACAAACTCAGGATCGCCGAAGTATCTATCCCGATCGGCTATCCCGAGCTCAACCGCCTGGATGACGGTATGGATGTATTCCGGCGAGTCGGGCTTCATCGACTTGAGGTCAACTCCTTCGAGAATCTGGAGGATCATGGGGATGACCGCGCCCTGGTTCCACGTCTGGTTGGCGTATATCGCGTATTCGCCGAAGTCGCCTGCGAGCGGTTGTTCCCAATAGCCCGTGTAGTTTTCGAGGTCGGAGCGCGAGAACAAGCCGTCTTCTTCCTCGTGCATCTTCACAATCGCGTCGGCGACGGGGCCTTTATAGAAATAGTCGCGGATGGCCGTGAGACCTTGGGACCGACCGCCACCCGCTCCAATCGCTTTCTTCTCAGCATCGGCCATTGCCGTTAGTGTGCGCGCGAGGTCCGGTTGGCGGAAGCGGTCTTTATGATGGAGCGGGCGCCACCATTGTCCGCCGAAATAGACCTTCGCGTTGTAAGGCATTAATACATTGAACCCGAGCCGCTCGATGAGAGACAGGTCCAGATGATTGAGCATCATCGAGTGAACGGGAAAACCGTCCGAAGCGAGCCGGATTGCCTCTTTGCTGATGTCGTTGAAGCTCATCGTGCCGCGCTTATCGAGGATCGCGATGAGGGCGTCGGGCGAAGAGGGAACAAGTTGAGTGAGGATGCCCATCTCGGGGACGTTCTTGTATCCCTTGGAAGTGAAATACTCGATGGTTGCTTTCTTTGGAGCGGTTCCGACACCGCAGTAGCTTTCGATCTCGTTCTTCTCTGCGTCGTAGATGAGCGTCGGCGCGACTGAGGGGAAGCCGGCGGCCTCGGGATAAGTTACATTCAGAGCCAGCAGCGCCGCCATGCCTGCGTCGAATGCGTTTCCACCCTTATCGAGAATATCGAGCGCTGCCTTTGTCGCCCATGGCGTGCCGGTCGCGGCCATGAAGTTGTCCGCCTTCACGGATTCTCGGGGCGTCCGATAGGGGTCTTGGAATTCCATCGGTTCGCGCGGTCCTTTTGGCAATAAGAGATAAAGCGCGAGAAGAAGCACTATGAGAGTGGCGATTGCGTAGAGAACTTTCTTGAGTATTCTCATTTCGGCTCCATTTGTTTGTCAAAAGCCTGCCGGCGCGGTTTGCCACAGAGCGCATCGAGAGAGAGAACAGGAACAAGGCGAAAGGAGCAAGTGCAGTATAAGAACGAAACATGCGTATCCATGATCTCCGGAGCCCTTGCAGCAGGGGTTTATTCGTAGGTGCTCGCGCGCCGGAGCAAGTATACACCAGGGTGTTTTCTTTGCCAAGTCTTTGCAGAAATTCCAGCCGCTAAGGGGGCGAGGGGGGGAGGAGCAAGAAGCCTCGGGGAGCCTCGGCAAACATGGGGGAGAGGACCAGGCGTACGGGGGGATATTTATTATATGGGCAGTTCTTATTCCGTTGGGGGTGTTTCGTGGATTGGCAAGTAGACGGTAAATGTCGAGCCGTGCCTGAGTTCGCTATTCACGCAGACATGGCCACCGTGGTTCTTCACGACGCCATAGACCATTGCCAACCCGAGACCTGTTCCTTTTCCAACCGGCTTCGTTGTGAAGAATGGTTCGAATATTCTTTGCATGGTTTCCTTGCTCATACCGAGCCCGGTATCGGAAACCGACAGGCTCAGGTAAGGTCCCGGTTGTTTTATGGCATACGTCCTGGCATGGTCCTCTGTGAGGAAGACTTTGTTGGTCTGAATGGTTAGTTTGCCACCGTCGGGCATCGCATCGCGGGCGTTGACGCACAAATTCATCAACACTTGTTGCATCTGTCCGGCGTCCACTTCGAGCGCCGGGAGTGAGTCAAGAAGGTCTGTCTCGATTTCAATTGATTTCTCAAAAGTTCTGCAAATGATTTCGAGTGTTTCCTTAACGATGCTGTTCAAGTCAACGACTCTTGCGTCGTACTTTCCACCTCGAGCAAAGGCAAGAAGCTGGGCCGTGAGTTCAGCGGCCCGTGTGGCGCTTTTTTCGATTGTATCCAAATATTTAAGAACCTGCCGTTCTTGAGGGATTTTGGTTTTCGCGAGAGAAGAGTAACCCAGGATTCCAGCGAGAAGATTATTGAAATCGTGGGCGATGCCGCCTGCCAGTGTTCCGACGCTTTCCATTTTCTGAGCGTGGAGCAACTGTTGCTCGAGCTGCCTTTTTGCCGTAATGTCGCGGGTTACGCCCCTGAATCCAACCGGTTGATTCCGGTCGTCGCGCACAAGAGTCACGCTGGCCTCATGCGGTATTCTCTTCGCATCCTTCGAGACAACGTCGTAAACAAATCCTTTGGCTGACTGACCAGTCTTGAAAACCGTGTCGTAGACGCCGAACACAGTCTTCCTGTCCTTCTCATCGAGAAGCTGCCGGTAATTCATTCCTGAGAGTTCCGTTTCCGAATAGCCCAAAAGGTTGCAGATGGTCTTGTTGAAGAAGATCATGTTGCCCGCAAGATCGGTTTCGTAGAAGCCTATTTCAAGAGTATCGAGAAGCGTACGGTACTTCTCTTCCGACGTTCGAAGTCGTTCTTCCGCACGTTTGCGCTCGGTAATGTCGCGAGTGATTCCCAGGAGCTCGAATGGCTTACCGTCAAGGTCACGCAGAAAAGTTACAGTGACCTCGGTCCATACCGTGGAGCCATCCTTGCAGAATTGTTCAAGCTCGAGGGTGCGCGACCGAGGTAATCCCGGACGCTCAGTTTCTTCCTTGCCAAGCTCTTCCTGGAGGGCTCTGGTTGCGGTTTCGAGCGAGGGTGGCGTCAGAACTTCATCCAGCGACTGCTCCATAACTTCGCTATGACGATACCCTCGCAACCGCGTCACGGACGGGCTGACAAAAGTAAATCGGAGGGTATTCAAATCCATTGTCCAAATGACATCTGAAACGTTTTGAGCCAGCAAGCGATAGCGTCTGTCGCTCTCTTGCAGAGCGGCTTGCGTCTGCTTTCGTTCGCCGATATCCCGAACGATTGCAAGCAGGCGGTCCACGCCACAGATCGCCGCGCGCTTCAGGCTCACCTCGACCCAGAACAGATGACCTTCTTTATCCTTGGCCATCCATTCGAAAATCTGAGGCTCTCCCTGCGCTGCCTTTCTGATCCAGTAGAGCGCACCCTCTTGCGTGCATGGCGGCTTGCCCGAACTCAGGTTCTCCACACTGAGTTTTCGAGCCTCTTCGGGAGTATAGCCGTACATTTCGCACATCTTCTCATTGACTTCGAGTATGTCGCCGGTCTCGATGTCATGAATAAAGATGGCGTCATTAGCCGTGTCAAAAATGGCCTTGTAGGTCGCCTCTGAGGCTTTCAGCGCGATGGCGCTAAGTTGGATTACGATTTGTTTCGCCCCTTTCTCAATCGGCGGCATTTTGTCCATGCAAAGGGCAGAGACAAGAATTCATCTTCCCAATAGAGGGTCCGGATTGAATATTCGCATACGCCGGTCATCAGAGGAAATAGCACTTATTGTGCCGATGAAGCGAAAAGCGGGGATTCGACGGGATTTTCCGTGATAAGTCTTTGGCTGATGGCATCTTACGTAGTGATGAATCTGCTGCCTTGAATGTATTCGTCAATACCGATTTTGGCTCGTTTCCGAACACAACAAGCTCATTTTCTGCCTTTGGGCGAAAAGGAATACGGTGCAGAGCAGCATAGCCGCAACATAAACAATTGAGAGGGCGTTTGCAAGAAGAAAATGACAGGATCACTGCCGTCCAAAACAAGAAGCCTGAACCGCAGATGGCGCGGAGGGGCGCAGAGAAAAACGGCAGGAAGCCAATGTCCTCAGCGTCCTCAGCGTTGATGATTTGCGCAAGTTGCTTCGTCTTTGTTGTTCATCACAAATAGGTTTCCTGGTTTGTGCATGTCAATGTTACTCAGTAATAACGGGCTCTTTTGAGGATTCCTTTCTGTTATCTTGAACAAGAGTGCGACAGGATATTGAAATATTCAAAGCATCCATGATATGTTGGTTTTCGAGGGAAATGGGCAACCAGGAGGAGCATATGAGTGAGATTGATCTTTATCGGGAAATGGCTGACAGAATCATGATGGGAAATTCTGACGACATAAAGCAAGCGCTCAGAATCGTTGCGGATGAAGGCGAGGCCAGGTTGCTGCTTGCGATGCCGGGCACGGCGGAGCAGTTGGCAGATTCGACTAATCGGCCCGTGGAAGAGGTAAGGAAGGCGCTGGACGGCTTGTTTCACAAAGGGTTGGCATTCGTTTCGGGAAGCTCCGGTAAGTATCGGATGTTCCGCGACGTAATTCAGCTTCACGACGCTACCGCTTTGTGGCCGGAAGCGCCAAAGGAGCTTCTTGAATTGTGGAAAAGATGGACTGAGGCAGAGTGGGCGTCGACTGCCAAGGTCTTCGAGGGATTCTTGTCGAATCCGCCTCAGAGGATCATCCCTGTCGAGATTGCGCTCGAGGACAAGCAGCAGATTCTGCATTATGAGAACGTGAGGGAGATAATCGAGAACGCGAAAAAGATTGCCGTGACCAAGTGTCCGTGCCGGGTGGTTGACGGCAAATGCGGGCTGCCGGTCGAGGTATGCGTGCAGATAAACAGGGGGGCCGAATACGCGATAGCAAGGGGAACCGGCAGGGAGATCGATAAGGCGGAGGCGATGCAGATTATGCGTAAGGCGGAGGAGTCCGGCCTGGTGCACGTGACGATGAACACTGACCACACTGATCATTATATATGCAACTGTTGCCCCGACTGCTGTGTCGGGCTGCGGGCGGTCAGGTCAGCGGAAGGCGCGAAGTTTGTGGCGCCGTCGCGATATCAGGCGGCCGTTGATGAAGACGTCTGCATCGGCTGCGAATCGTGCCTGGAGCGTTGTTATTTTGGAGCGCTGAGTGCAAAAGGTGAAGGCGAGGACTGCAAAGCATTGGTGAATCCCGAGAGATGCGTCGGCTGCGGTCTTTGCGCCGTTGTGTGTCCGTCTAATGCCATAAAATTTGATGAGGCGCGCCCGGCCGATTTCATTCCCGCGTCGGGTTGAGTTTTTCCAAGAACCGGAGCAGCGCCTGATTGAATTCCTTTGGCGTTTCAGCGGAAACCGGGGACACGATGTCGCATCGTGTCCCCGGTTTCCTGCGATGCGTCCTGAAACGGGCATCAGTCTCTCTCGCGCCCATTTGACAAAACACGTATTATGTGGTAAATGCTATTTATCCAGAATGGTTTTGGCCGATGGGAGGAACCCAAAGATGAAGACGGCGCGCCTGCTCCTTTGCGTCATTGCTGCGACAGTTCTTATCCTCATGCCGGACACGGCATTTTGTGGCGTCCGGCGCCCGAAGCCGGCTGCCTTGCTGACTCGTATAACGCTTGTTTCTCCGGTTGACGGCTCCACGCTGTATTCGCCGCCCACATTCAACTGGACCGCGGACGGGGATGGGAACATATTCGCCGTGGAACTCAGCGCGTCGCCCAATTTTCGGACATACTGGTCGACGTTCAAGAACCTGCAGGAGAAGATTTACGGGACAAGCTGGACTGTGCCGTCAGGATTATGGGGGCAGATAAACGCCGGCACGCGACTGTACTGGCGCGTGAGGGGGATGGACATATACGAGAATCCCGGGGTGGTGATTACAAGCGGCCAGGTCTGGTCGGCTGTCATGCAGACTCCGAAGGGCCGGGATTATCGTGAGGACATGCGCCGGTTTGTAGAGGGAATCAGCGCATATGCGAAGGGAATCAGGCCCGGCTTCAATGTTATTCCGCAGAACGGGCACGAGTTGCTTACGGTGAATGGTGCGGCAACCGGGCCGGTGGCGCAGGCATACGTCGATGCAATTGACGGCGTTGGCCGCGAGGACCTTTTTTACGGATATTCGGCTGACAACATTCCGACGCCGCCGACAGAACGCAACTACATGATCGGGTTCATGAATGTGGCTGAGAACAACGGCGTTCAGGCGTTCGTCACTGATTACTGCCGGACCCCGGCATACGTCGACGACTCGTACAACCAGAGCGGTTCGCGAGGATACACGTCATTTGCCGCGAGTCACAGAGAGCTCGACAACATTCCCACATATCCGGCCAGCCCGTTTCACTTGAACTCGGCCAACGTAGTGTCGCTCGCGGACGCCAAGAATTTCCTCTACATTTTGAATCCGGGGGCGTTTCTTACCAAGCAGCTTTTCCTGAATGCGATACACGACACAGACTACGACCTTTTTATTATCGACTTATTCTATAACGACATTGAGTTGACGCCCGCCGAAGTGGCCTCGTTGAAAACGAAAGCGCATGGCGGCTCACGGTTGGTTATCGCGTACATGAGTATCGGCGAAGCGGAGGACTACAGGTATTATTGGCAACCTTCGTGGGCAACGAATCCACCCTACTGGCTTGCAGGCGAGAATCCGGCCTGGCCCGGCAACTACAAGGTTCACTATTGGGACCCTGCGTGGCAGGCCATTATTTACGGTAACAACGACTCGTATCTGAAGAAGATTCTGGATGCGGGATTCGACGGCGTGTATCTGGATATTATTGATGCGTATGAGTATTTTGAAAGCCGTTGAATCCGCAGATTGTCAGCGCGGCATGGCCGCAACCAAAGAAGAAAAAGTTTGGATCACGAATTTGCAATCACGAATGGCGCGAATCGGATACGAATGAAACGAATAAAGACTCCTGAGTGTCATTCCCGCGAAAGCAGGAAACAAAATCCGTACTACTACATTGTATTTTCTTTAATTTTTGTCGTGATTTTCATGCGACTGCCTCGGTAAGTTTAGTGATGGTAGCTTGTTGCGCAGAGAGCAGCGCAGTGATCGCGGCGCGTCCTTTTTTGGTTACAAAGTAGCGATGCGAGCGATGGACTTTGAGAATGAGGCCGTGTGCGCGAAGTATGCGAAGCCGATATGAAACGGCGGCAGAGATTCGTTTGCGTTCTTCTTTGCTGGCACAATTTTGTGGGAAGAGAAGGCGAGCGATGTCGCGATTGCGAAAGCCGGTTATAAAGAATTCGCCTCCGGCGATAGTTTTCAACAAGTGGAGTTCATCTGGGTCCCATGTGTGAATGGCTCGGAAGCGCTTATTTTGAAAGATGACAGGACGACAGATGTCCTTGGTAAGTTCTTCAAGCGTGGCGTCGCTGGCAACAGCGGCAAGAGCGTCGAGGTAGCGTTCATTGGCGGCTTGGCAGAGTTGAACACGGCGGTGAAGATCAGCGGCGCCTTTGCGCATTCTTTGCCATGTGTGTTTACAAGGTCGGCCTCTCTTAGGGCGAAAGACTCTCAGGTCGCGGGGGTTATTAATAGTGGTTTCGACACGCAACACGCTTCCCTGCTTATCATAAAGCTTGATGGAGTTGCCATTGACGGAGTGTTTGATGCGTACACCTTCAGGACGATGTTTGACGGTGCTTATAGTCTCTCCCTTAAAAGCGGGATGCACCATTCCTTCGTTAGGGCTCTTGCGTCCCAAGAAGCGCATGATGTCTGGGCTGAAAAAGCTGGTGATACCGTGATGAATAAACCGCGAATACAAACGAGCCAAGTCCTCCGGTGTGCGAAACATCACGTCAGTAGCCCATTCACTCTCGAACACGCACCAGTAATAGCTGGTGGGAAAGTCTTTGAAGAGTTCATCATGAATTGGATTAAGCTCAACGGCGATCTCACCGAAAAGTTTCGGCCACGACACCTTCAACTGCTTGTCCAAAAGCTGTTGGGCCCGGATAGTATCCTCCACCCATGTGAAGCAATTCTCCCGGCGAACATACCCGATTTGGGCGGCATCGAGTTGCCGCGAAAGCCATTCCCGTCCATTGATGCAAATCTGAATGGGAAACGGCATCCACGTCTGAATACGGGCATTCATAAACCCAAAAACCGGATGAATCATGTAGTGGTAGAAGAACAAACACCTGCGCCAGCCCGATACAAGTTCAATCGTCTTGGATATGCGGTTGCCACGCACAAAAAAAGTGTGGCACATTTCTACAGAACTCAAGATACAAATCGGTCCCTCTTTGATTCCCCGCTCAGCCGCTATCTGCCTGGCGCGCGCTTCCTTGTTCTCGCTTGGCGACTTCAAATACACATCAGCAATGCCTCTGGCATTCGCCAAGGCTATCGTCGTCTCTTTTATCCGCTTCGACATAGCCTCAACGTGTTTGGTATAATCCTTCAACATCAGTCCTGTTTGATAGAGATAATGAGACATCCCACGAAGGTTCGACACAACCTTCAACCCTCCGCGAAACACCAACCGGTCAAACCCCGAAAGAACTCCAGTGATCAAAGGAGCGTATTTTGTGATAAACTGTTTCATGGCGTTCCCTCTCCTCGTTGTGGGTTTCGTTTTCGACAAACCAAACCATTATACGAGAAGTCGGGAACGCCTTGCTTATATACATTCGGTTCAACTCAATTCGTGCAATTCGTAATAATTCGTGTAATTCGTGTTCCCAGAGTTTCTTCTTCTTGTTTGGCTGCGGCTATGCTGCCCCGTGTAATCCGTGGCTAAAGGAATCTTCTTCTCGAAAATAAAACATTCCATTGATCTCAAAGAGCTAAAACGCGCAATCCGTAAAGAGAAAATCGACAGGCAATGCCGGCGCATCGGTTTCGGCGGCTGTTACGACCGGCTCCTCGTGAACGCTCGCGTTCCCTCCATCGCCCTCGCCTACGAAGGCCAGTTAGTTGACCAAGTCCCCGCCGACGAGTCTCAAGTATACCGATGCATTCAATAGGGGTCCCCGCAGTTGTTTGGAGAAGCCCTTTAGGCTGCCTGCCACGAATGCGTCTCATTCTTTTTGACATGGCCAAGGCTGTCTGGTATATTTAGGCGATATTGAGTGTCGGATCAGATGATGCATAGAATCTGCCGTCGCATCTGTCTGATATCGGGAAGGGCACATGAATAGCGAGCGCGAAAAAAGATACCTTGAGTTGTTGATACAGCCAATCCGCGTTTGCGCAGAGTATAAGCCGAGATTGGGTCGTGGTCCCAAAGCAGGGACAACTTTGCATGATTTCCAAAAGCTATATCGAAATGACCCCTTTTATTCATGGTTTGGTCTCTACAGCCCTCTTATGTACGCTGCGCACAGGGCTGCCGGAGGTATGACAAGCATCTATCGTCAAATAGGGATTGGATGTGAGCGTCTTATACGAGAGATTCTGAAGGACGAGCTTGAACTCACTCAGGACGAGGTCGAATGGTCATACTCGCTGACGGCCTCGGGCCAAAAGCCTCGCACACTTTCTTTGGACGCACGTATACCGCTTAAATCCCTCCGGAAACCTGCACAGAAAAAGAGAATAATCGGCTGGATTCAGCAGGTTGCGGCAGACTGCGGGATCAATCGTGAGATAATACAGGCGCTTCAGGGAGTCGTGTTTGAAGTTCGTCAGGGTTATAAGAGTAAAGATTCCAAACGTCAGAACGCAGACATCGCGAACGCAGCCACAGCCTATAGTCAAGCCTACCTGCCGTGCGTCATTCTGCTCTCGACGCAGATAGATGCTGACATCTTTGCTCGATATCAAGCGGCAAAGTGGGTCATGCTGTCCGGACTCCTCGCGGGCGCGACTGACAGAAATTCAACTTATAGCTTCATGCAGAATGTGATTGGATTTGATTTTGCGACTTTCTTCGAAGCCCATGCCGGAACGCTGAGAGAAGAAGTTGCAAAAGTCCTTGATGCTTTGTTAAGAACTGAGTAAACCATGCATAATCCCCTGACAACACATGATCAGTGTTCGCCCAGGAAACAACGAGCCGAACTGACTTTCAAACATAATGTGGCCAATGGCCGGCACGGTTGGTTGCGACTGACCCCTGCCTATTCCGTAAAGGTTGTCGAGGACATCCTGAACCGTAAACAGGGATGCCTGAATGTGGTGGATCCGTTTTCAGGAACCGGCACGACTGCGCTTTGTGCCGCAATGCGCGGACATAATGCAACAGGGATAGACATCAACCCTTTTTTGGTGTGGTTTGGGAATGCGAAGGTGCGAAGGTATAGCAAGAAGCAGCTTGCAGAATTTCGCAACAGCATCGCCAAACTGCTTGCAGGCTTAAGAGACAGCAAAACACCGGTGGCATCTCCTCCGCCAATATTCAACATTCTTCGATGGTGGGAACAGAAGAACCTCACTCTCCTGTGCCGGCTAAAGGGCGCCATTGACCATTCGTTTCCTGAAGACGAACCTGTCCGCGACCTCCTCCTTATCGCATTCTGCCGCACAATGATATCTCTATCGAATGCTGCATTTAATCACCAGTCCATGTCTTTCAAGTCCACTGACGTCGAAAACAAGCAGATAATGCTTTTCTCTTCAGGAGATCAGGCGGAGTTGGAGAAGAAATTCTCGGACGATGTTGCATTCGTCGCCGCCGGCGCGGCGGACAATCCCGATGCATCTGCCTCGGTTCTATTTGCCGATGCAAGAGAAGTTCCAAGAGTGTTTGCGGAAGGAACAGACCTGTTCATCACGTCACCGCCCTACCCGAATCGCATGTCCTACATTCGCGAACTGCGACCATTCATGTACTGGCTAGGGTTTTTGAAGGAAGCTCCCGAAGCGGGAGAACTCGATTGGAGAGCAATTGGCGGAACCTGGGGTGTTGCGACCAGCAGAGTCGCCGCTTGGGAAAAGAATCCGGACACATATTTCCCGGCATATCTCGATAAGCTGCTCGAAGGAATCCGCTCAGCCAGCGCCAAGTCCGGCGGAGTGCTTTCAAATTACGTCGGCAGATACTTTGAAGACATTTGGTCTCATTTGCGGTCTGCCGTCAAAGTCATGAAACCCGGCGCAGAAATGCACTACATCGTCGGGAATTCAAAGTTCTATGACGTCCTTGTCCCGGTCGAGACCATCTACCGCGACATGCTGGAACACCTCGGAGTCGCACAAACCGAAATCATCCCGCTCCGCAAGCGGAATTCCAAGAAAGAGCTTGTTGAATATGACGTCATTGCGGCCGTCTGATCTTCGCGCCCTTTGCAGATGAACCCTTATTTGAGCAGCAAGATTCATCCACGAAGCGCACGAAGGAACACGAAGCGAGACTGCTTGGTGGGTATGGACTCGTTACTGTAATCCCAGCGTTGCAAGTCGGCAGCGGATGGCGCTGGGTTGTCTGCCGAATCTGCGGGCTAATTCATCAATGGTGATGCCGCTGTGGAAATCCTCGGCCAAAGAGCTGTCTTCTCGATCGGACCATGGCCTGTAAGCGCGTGGATAAGTCTTTCGGATGGTTTCGAGAGAGAAAGATTCCTTTGGTTCAGAAATGAATCCTTCTGATACGGCAGGTCCTTTTGATGGTTGCTCTTTGATGGGTTGTCGTGAACCGGCTTGGCCCGGTTCTCCGAAATCCGCAAAGTTCCTGCCGTCGAGATAGTCGGGGAAACTGTAAACGCCCGTTATCTGAAGCCAGCAACATTCAGGCTCACCCTTTGCCTTCGCCCACGGGCGTGTCAGGCCGAGCCGCAGAAACACTTGATTTGCGTCGCGAAGCATTCGATTGAGCTTCTCTTGCGCAGCGTCTTTTTGAGGCGATCTTGACCAGTCCTCGGCAAATGCATGAAACGACAGATCGGTCACTTTGCGCGATGGATAGAACGTGCCCGTCGCGTCGTAAAAGCCAATTCTCTGAGAGGATAAGTCAACGCTCGAAATTCTCGCCCGAATTGTGCCAATCGACCTTTTGCCTGTGCCCGGTTTCAGATACTTGCCCTCAGTCAACTTCTCGCCGAATATGTCATCGACCGAGTCGAAACAGGACTTGCTGAGAAATCGCTCCATCTGCTCTTCGGTCAGCGCCTTTTCAAGTCTAGCCAGGGCGAAATCGCATACATGGTCTTCGGTGTGAGGCGGTCTCTCGATCTTGCCCGTGCAGCAGAACTCGACCACATTGCGCGGCGCAATTAGAAGCTTTCCGTGTTTGTAGAGATGATCGGACATGACGGTTCCGTATTGGAGAACAGGCCTGATTCCATTGCCCTCTCTGTCAAGCCCTGCAACACAGACCCGCTTCCCCTGCATCCTCGTAACATCGGTGATGAGGACTTTTTCGGTCCAGCCTTCCTGAATTTGAAAAGGCATTCCCTCACCCTAATCCGTCGCAACCACGGGGAAAGCAGCAACCATACAAAATGAATTGTCAATAATCCCTTCTCCCTGCGGCTTCCCGTGTTCTCCGTGGTTTGAGACCATTCTTTCTTTGCGCCCTTTGCGCCTCGGGCCTGCGGCCCTTTGCGGTGAAAAAGAAGCTCATCGAATAGGGGTGTCCTCAAATATGGACTACTTCAACCGGTTCCTTAGAATGCTTCAAAAGATACTCCGCCACGAGGCGGCGGTGACAATGCTCGGCTTCGGGTTCGCTGCAAAGCAGGCAACAGACCTTCTCCGTGAAAAGCGCTGTATCAATCCCCTCGATCGGCTTGACTTCTTCAATCAGCTTCACGAATCTTCGCTCAAACTGTTCCCAATCTTTGCCCTTCCGATAATCTTCCAGAATCTCCTTTGTGGGAGCCAGGATTGGAAGGTGGACATAGTCGATACCGGCGATCACGCGAAGAAAGTATCTCAGGTCATCCTTCTTTGTGAATGCGGCCATCTGAGAGACGTTGTTAAGCCGTATGTCCACAAGTCGCTGAATTCCGTTCTTCGTCAATAAAGTGAAGAACTCTTCAGCGCTCTTGCCGGCGAAGCCGATGGTGTAGATTTTCATATGAGGTCAAGTGCACTTACCGTATGCTATGACTGTCAAACCAAATCATGTGTGACATTTACGTATCTCAGAGCTACCCACCAGTCGTTGGCTAATTGTGAAACAGGGAGGCTTGGGACCCACCCGTAACGTCATTCTGAGCGAAGCGAAGAATCTCTATGCAATGCAAACGGGACACAATAACTCAGAAACCAATGACGAGATTCTTCGCTTCGCTCAGAATGACGTTTGTTATCACCCATCCCGTCAAGTTTCCGCTATAGCACCTTCGGAACGCCCTTCCTTGCACGGTTCCTTTCGCCCTTCGCCTATGTTATAATAGTCGCATCTGCTCCTGATTCTTGGCAGCCTCTTCGAGCGAGCCGTCGCCTCTGATATGAGCGACGTGCGCGCCCTTCTTAAGCAGTTCCTGCGTCACGAGATTGTGGCGGTGGCACTCGTTGGGGTCTTCTTCGGCGCAGAGCAGAGCGAGTTTCCGGTTTGTCGCTTCCCAGCAAACGTAGTCGAGGCCGTCGCGGAACCAATCTTTTTCTCGAATCAGTTCGTAGCTCACATTGTTTCCATCGTAACAACTTGTATCGTTTGGCCGCCCGCCGAGTGAATTTCCATGAAAAGCGTATTCGATGCCATTCTCAGAAAGAAAAAGAGAAAGCTCCTCTTTACTGAACTGCGGGCTGTACCGGCTGTAAGGTGCGCTTCTCACATCCACGACAAGCTTAATCCCATGTTGCTTCAGCAGTTCCACAAACTTCTCCGCAGAATGATTGCTGTGGCCAATCGTGTAGATAGTCGCATCGCTCATTAAGTGTATCCTCAATCTGAACCGGCAAGACTTCATATATCGCCGTGAGCTTAACAAATTTGCGCGGCCTGCGTCAAGAAAGCCATCGAACACGCGGACAGTCAATACACCAAGGCCACCGTCCTGGCAGGATCCGTGACGCTTCCGTCAGGTTTCTTGATGGCAATTGCATACCACCTATTTCCGCGAGAAGACTGGGGTATATGGACGTTGAGTCGGAAATGACCATCCGCGTCGGGCGCAACCGTCTTAATGATCTCACTCGTGCGTCCAGGCTTCCAAAGGTAAAAGCCCACGGTAACAGCCGGCTGTGTTACTTGTCCCTCAAAGGTCAACCGTTTGCCCGCAGGGAGGAAAAACAAAGATTGCTTGTTCTGGATGGTCACTCCATTGGCGGCAAACTCGTTTCCCTGTATCACAGATTCCCGGAAATCACGCGGCTGCTCCTTTGACTCCACCGTTTGAGACAGGCATTGTTGACCGGTTTTCACCTCAATCGCCTGGCCACCCTGCGACCGAAAGCGCACATCGAAGGTTCCCGCGTTTGCTCTTTCCGCCGGAGACCGAATGGAGAAGCAGATATGGGCTCTGTAAGTTCCCGACCTGCCCACGTCGGCAATGTGCATGCCGGCGGCCACAATGTCCCCGGGTCGGACTCGCGCCGTTCCCGCCTTGTGATGCCAGAACCAACTGTAGGTTCCGTCGCCATGATCGATTGCAAGTTGGTTCGAATTAGCGATCGAAATCTCTTGATACTTGGTAATCTCCTGGGGGCTCCCTCCGGTTGGTCGAATTCCGGTTACTGTACGGTCGTCAACCACCAGGATGACGCGACCGTCCGCCGGGGCCAGGATCGGAGTTCCTTCATTCAGGACGAAATCCCAATAATAGCCGTCTCGATGGGTGCCGCTGCCAAATGGCCCTTGAGAGCAAGTGGCCGATGTCCCCGCAGGGAAAGGAAACCAACACTGCTTGAAACTTTCCTTTCCCCCATGGCCCCCGTCTGCCTGCCGGGATTCCAGAGCGGTAGACCTTTTCTCTTGGGCAAGGACCGGCGCCGATGCAAGAACCGTTGCGATGGCAAGTAACAAGAATGTGTCCCGTCCGCGCATGATTCTTCCTTTCATTCCCTTCTTTCACATGTTTCACATGAAGCCTTTAGCGCAATTGCTCTCGCGGTCGTCTTATTCTTATGACAAACAGCGCAAGAATAGCTCCGATCAGGTCTGAGACCAGATCGAGCGACGTGTTCACGTAGCCGCCGACGCCCGTCTCGGGCACCAGGACCGTCGCCGTGAATTCGATGATTTCGTTGAGCGCGCCGACACCGAGCCCGGCCATCACAACGACGATGGAAAGCCCAACCGACTTCTTGAGGTCAGGCCTGAGTTTAGGTCTTATCAGGTGGTACATGACGAGTGTCGCGACTCCGAAGCCGACGATGTGCACGAACTGGTCGTAACGAAAGATTTCGTATTCGTTCGAAATGGGAACAAGA
>JACRIR010000136.1 GCA_016215705.1 Candidatus Poribacteria bacterium
ATCCTGTAAATCCTGTTAATCCTGTCCATTCATTGTTGTTAGAGATTTTATAACCGCCATGGACACCCTCGAAGACCTCCGCAAACGCCTGCGCGAGTTCGCGCGCGAGCGCGACTGGGAGCAATTTCACTCGCCCAAGAACCTCTCGATGGCGCTGATCGTCGAGGCTGCCGAACTGGTGGAGCATTTCCAGTGGCTGACTGAGGCGCAGAGCAAGAAGCTTCCCGAAAAAACCCTGCGCGAAGTGGAGCAGGAAATGGCGGATGTCTTTATCTATCTCAACCGTATGGCCGATCTGCTGGGCGTGGACCTGCTCGATGCCGCCCGCCGCAAGATCGAACTCAACGCCAAGAAATATCCGGCGCATGAAGTGCGCGGGAAGGCGGATAAGAGATAAAAAGATAAGTAAGATGTGCTGAGCGGTAGAGAAACGCACCAGTTATTTGCTAATGTTACTTTAAAAGTCTCGGTGCGCTTCACATACATTCAGCGCATCCTACGGAACTTTCAACATCAACTTCTTGTTGGTGAGTCAGAAAATAAACTTCGACATGGAGCCAATCGAAGAAGCTACAGCCTGCCCACGATGCATAATTAAGTGTAATGGGCGAACATGCTGGAGAAGGTGTTGATGCGATCTTCAAGAGAAAGATTGCTGATATTGGTCGAGTTGGTAAGTCATTCTGGCTTATGAAGTCACCGAAAGCTCAACCCGATCAGGTACAGGAACTGTTGCAGGGCAAGCCCCGCTTATGTGATATTCGTCGTTCCAGCAACCAAGGGTGGCGCACGTCCCACAATTGCAGAAGATTCTGCTAGGGAATACTCTGAAAACAGGGAAGTGTGGCATCCACTTCCGAATGGGCTGAGTCCGGTGACAGGTAAATTGGATACTCGTACAGCCGCTCTTGTTTTTGATATGTTGACAACTTCTGTCAATGTCACGTTGGACTTGTGGGATTATGCTGATTTTACTGACACGAAAAAGCCGGTGAAGTTGATACTTGGTTGTTCCACTGTCTGTGTTGTCCGAAAGGACATGAGATTTCATTCTGATAAATTGAAATCCCGATATCGTAAAGTTGTCGCAATTGCGCGACTTGCCGCGCCTTACTGTGCATGGGTCAGATAAGCAAGCGTAGGAGGTAGAGTGAAGCGAAACCTATCGTTATTGAAAATATGATCTTGTTGGCTTTCGGCGCTGCGCGCCTCCACCCAACCTACATTTTTAATCGTTACCGCTGCATCATTCGTCCCGGTCGCTCGGGGCGTTCCGGTGACGTTAGCCCCTCTCATGCCGTGGGTGCTATACTGTTGTCATCTTCAGCAAGATTTTCGGGAACCTGGTCATGAGTAAAGTTGAAATCATCGAACGAGAAATTAAGGCGCTGTCATCCGAAGAGCTTGCGGTCCTTCGCAAGTGGTTCAGCGAATTCGACGCCGCGACATGGGAGCGCCAGATTGAGGAAGACGCCAAGGCGGGCAAGCTGGATTCCCTGGCGGATGCGGCGATCAAATCCCATCAGGCCGATCGCAGCACGAAGTTTTGAATCACTTCGCCTCCCCGGAGTTCTGGACCTGTTACCGGGCATTGCCTGAAATCATACGAGCCCTCGCCGACAAGAACTTTGTCCTGCTGAAGGGCAACCCGCAACACCCCTCACTGCATTTCAAAAAAGTCAGTCGTTATTGGTCCGTGCGCGTAGGTCTTTATTACCGCGCACTCGGCGTCGAAGTTGCAGAAGGTATTCTCTGGTTCTGGATCGGCAGCCATGCCGATTATGATAAACTGCTCGGGAAACATTAGGACGGTAATTGTTTACCGCTGCATCATCCGTCCCGGCCGCTCGGGGCGTTCCGTGCGATCAGGGTGCATGCGCGGGCCGCGCTCGCCCGGACCATCGTTGTCACGCCGCCATTTTTCCTTGAATTCTTCGCGTTGTTCCGGCGTCATGTTCTGCCACTTCGCGCGCAGTTCGGCGCGCCGCTCCGGTGGCAGGTTCTTGAACCATTGGGCGCGGCGGCGCAGGCGCTCCTGCTGTTCCGGCGGCAACTGGTGAAAACGCTCGTAACGCTTGCGCGCG
>JACRIR010000017.1 GCA_016215705.1 Candidatus Poribacteria bacterium
CATCGGTTGTGGCGCGGACCGGAAGCCTCTCACCATCAAGATTTGGGAGTTCCCGCGCTGGCGGGAGAGCCCCGATTCCATCGACCGATTCACCTGGATGAAACGTCAAATAGTCGAGTTTGAAAGAGCGCATGAAGGAGTCTCCGTCGAGTTGACGGAGTTGACGTGGGAGCGAGGAGAGGATAAGAAGAGAATCGCGATTGCGGCGGGGGTTGGCCCTGACATAATCACCGGCATGTTGCCGGTTCAGTTGATCGAACAGGGGCTCGCCGAGCCCGTCAAGGGATACATGACTGCTGCGGAGAGAGCGGATTTCTTCGAGCCTGCGGTGGAAACATTTACATACGACGGAGAACTATATGGCTGGCCATGGTATCTCACAGGCAGCGTCATGTTCCTGAATCTTGAACTGTTCGAGCGGTACGGAGTGGCGCCGCCCGGGCCGAACTGGAATTATGACGCATTTCTCGATGTTGCCCGGCGACTTACTCGTGACCTCGATGGTGACGGCGAATCCGACGCATATGGATTCGGGTTTCTTGTCAGCCCGGGTGATACCGGCGTGTGGCCTTTTCTGTTTCCTGACGGCGTTGCCTTTGCCTCGGCAAGTGCGACAAAAGGCGAGGGGGGATTTCTCGACCACTCCCGGATCGGCCTCGATCGACTTTATGAATTGATTCATAAGGAGCGCGTTGCTCCGATACAATGTGCGGGATGGGATTCGGAGGGCATGTGGCAGCGATTCACGAACCGTCGTGACATAGCTATGGCGCCGTGGGGCATTTGGGCGATTCCCAAACTTCGGGCCATTCCCGATTTCAAGTTCGACGTGCGTGCGTATCCGGCGCCGGACTTCTCTCAGCCGGATAGCTCTGCACGAGCCTTCATTGGAACTTCCGGCTTTGTCGTTCTGCGTCAGACCGACGCAAATAAACGAGACCTTTGCATGGAGTTCGCGCGGTTCTTGACCCGGCCGGAAGCGCAGAGGGACCTCTCACTTTACGGTGTGTTTCCATCGCGGAAATCCGTCGGAAACATTTACGAAGACGATGAGTTGATGGCGCGCGCGCAGGCGGTAATCAGGGGGGGACAAACGGTTCCCCGGCATGGCAACTGGGCGAAGGCGGATGAGAAGCTTCAACGCGAATTTCAACTGGCGCTCTTGGGCGAAAAGCCGGCGGCGGCCGCGATATCGGAGGGCGTCAAACAGATCAAGGAAATTCTGGCGCAAGCGCCGGAGCGCGACACAAGTGGGCACGCAGGGAGAGGCCGGGACCGTATGGTTGTTGTGATCTGGACGGTGCTCGGCATCGGACTTGTGCTCACGATTTGCATGATGTTTTCTGCGTGGCGTGTTCGCATGGCATCGTCATCGGCCTTCGGATTCCTGTGTCCGGCCTTGATGGTTTTTGCAGTCTTCATGTTTTTTCCGCTGTGTTGGGTCGCAGTCCTGTCGTTTCAGAACTATTCTGTTGCGCAGGACTCTTCCGGATGGGTTGGCCTCGAGAATCTGCGGACGGCCTTTCGGGATGCCGCCTTCGTCCGGGCCGCCTGGAACACGCTCATCTATTCCGTCGTCGTTGTGCCTGCGAATCTTTTGTCCGCGCTGGTTGTGGCAAGCCTTATATATCCGCTCTCTCAGAGGGCGCGCTCGTTCTTCAGGGGGGCATACTATCTTCCGGGAGTGGCTTCGGTAGTCACGATTGCGATGGTGTGGCGCTGGATGTTCAACGAGGATTTCGGGCTGTTCAACACATTGGCAGGCTTTCTAGGCCTGCCTGAGACGCGCTGGCTGACGGATCCTCGCGTCGCCCTTTGGAGCGTCATATTGACGAGTGTTGCGCGGCCGCCGGGCGGGCCGATACTGACGTATCTTGCCGCGCTTGACGCGATCCCGACTTTGCTGTATGACGCAGGTGAGATTGACGGCGCAAGCGCTGTCAAGAAATGGTTGCACATTACGGTTCCGTTGCTGAAGCCGACGACGCTGTTTCTCGCACTCACCATAACGGTCGCTTCGTTTCAGGTGTTTGCGCAGGTTTTGGTTCTGACTGACGGCGGCCCGGGCTATGCCACCGAGGTGATAGTGCACAGGATATACACGGCTGCCATCCGCGACTTCGATTTTGGAGTGGCGTCAGCGATGTCACTGATACTGTTCGTTGTCATCATGGTTGCGTCAGTGTTGCAGTATCGCTTTTTCAGGTCGGAGTTTGAGTATTAGAGAAAAGGATTGGGAACACGAATGATGCTGACAAGGATGAATCACGCGAATGAAATCTAAAGCGACAATGGTGATTCTCCTGACGGGTGGGGCGTTTGTATCGCTTTTCCCTACGGTCTGGATGCTCTACACCTCCTTGTGTCCGTCCGACAAATTGAGCATGGCCCAGCCGGGTCTTGTTTCTCGCGAACTCACCCTGGTGAATTATGCTCAGCTTTTCAGTAGCGCGCCGGTTTTGCGTTGGACCTTCAACTCGCTTGTCATCTGCCTCGTGATAACCCTCGGTCAGTTGCTGTTCGATAGCATGGCCGGATATGCTCTCGCGCGGAAGGAGTTTCCCGGGCGCCGCGCTCTATTCTGGCTCATTGTCGGGACCATGATGGTTCCTGCGCAAATTCTTGTTGTGCCTCTCTATATCATGATGGTAAGATTGCATCTTGTAGACACGCTTTGGGCGGCCATACTGCCGGGGCTGGCGGGCCCGTTCGGGATATTTTTCATGAGACAGTATATGTTGACGATTCCGACAGGGCTCGAAGAAGCGGCAAGGATGGACGGGTGCAGCGATGCACAGATATTCTTCCGTGTCATTCTGCCGGTTTGCCTGCCTGCTTTGGGAGTGCTCGCCATATTCTTGTTTATCTCGAATTGGAATTCGTTCCTGTGGCCGCTCCTCGTGCTCAACAGCGCGGAAACATATACGCTGACTGTCGGGCTTGCGACGCTGCAGGACAAGCAGGCGCTTGACTACGGTTTGCTGATGGCTGGAGCGACGGTCGCGTCGCTTCCAATGTTTGTCGTATTCTTGATGTTCCAGCGGGTGTTTGTCAGAGGCATGCGAATGGGCGCACTCAAAGGATGAGTAATAATGAATCTATCGGTTTTCAAATGCGGGACAAATTCTAGAAGGAGCGTTACATTGACCTTTTTCGAATTGCTTACGGTAAAGAACAGACTGGCGCAGAGTTTATCAATCATCGGTCTGACGTTTTCTCTCTGCTCGTGTGCGAGTCGGCCCGAATCAGCGGAAAGCGTCATCAGTCCGCAGTCCGGGCAAAGCGCTCTAATAAGCGCATGCCCGGCTACGCCGGCGGAGACGGCCAGGCCGGTCGAAACTCCCGCGTGCGTGGCCGAACCCAATGCGCCGCCTCCCGCGCCGAATGTTCCTCCCCCGGCTGGAGAAGCAGCGACCATAGGGACGCCGGCTCAAGAGTCACCTACGCAGGTGGCGCTGACTCAAGAGCCCGCCATTCAAGAGTCGCAGATTCCGGTGTCGGGCGACCAGAAGTCAGAGACGCAGGCGGGGGAAGCAGTTCAAGGCGGCGAAGGCTCAGCGGAGACTATAGCGGCGCCGGAAAAGATTGGGGAGGCGGCAACTATTCCGATCGTGGAGCCTAAGAAGGTCGAGCCGAGGAAAGAGCCCGTTGAGCCGCCGGTGAGAGTGCTGATTCTCGGGAATGCGCAGTCGATAAAAGTGAGAAGCGAAGGAGAGCTTGTGGTTAGCTTCGGCGATGAATTGATGCGACTCCAGCCGGGTTCGTCCATTCAGTTCAAGCCGCGCAGCGCACGCGTATCGGTGCGTATGTATCCCGTGGGAGTAGCCACGTTCACCGCAAGCGAATACGAGAAGGCGATGGAGTACGCTGAGAAGTGGAGAGAAGACGGCTACACCGTGCGAGTCATGAAAGCCGGCGGGCCAATAGTTCGGCCCGATGGGACAACAGCCGACACGACAGTTTATTGGGTCGCCCTCGGAAGTTTCAAGGAAAAGAAAACCGCCCAGGAGTTCAGGCAGAAACTGCTTGACCGGGGCGTCTCGTGCTGGGTGATCGATGAGAGCGTGATTGCGCCTCGCGCGAACATAGAGTTGGTGGATGAGACCGGAAACCCGCGGGCGTATGCGGATTCGCGGGTCATCATCGGAAGCAAAGCGCCGATAAAGATCGCCAATGTCCCGTTCGGGACAGGATTCTGGAGTTCCGGCAATTTCGAGGACCGCAGTTACCTGAGTCCCCTCGAGATTATTGCCGATGAGAAGGGTACGCTGGCGGCCATAAATGAAGTGACGCTCGAGGAATATGTGAAGGGCATCGTGCCAGTAGAAATCAGGCTTAGCGCGCCCGATGAGGCCCTCAAAGCGCAGGCGGTCGCCGCACGGACCGAAGCTATGGCAAAACTGGGAATCCAGCATGCGTTCGACCCGTACGACTTCTGCGCTTCGCAGCACTGCCAGGAGTTCGGGGGGCTGCAGCGCAGAACTGTGCGGACGGATGCGGCCGCAGACGCGACCCGCGGCGAGGCTCTCATGTCGGGTGGCTCACTGATTGATGCCGTCTACAGCGCGAACTGCGGCGGCCACACGGAGAACAACGACAGCGTCTGGTCGTCGCGGCCGAACGCGGCCCTGAGAGGTGTCGCTGAGCTTTACAGTAATCCCGATCGTTTCCAATTCCCTCTCACGCAGTCTCAACTGAGCAAGTGGCTGAAACAGACGCCCCGCAGCTATTGCGGCGATCCCCGCACCGGTGATATGGGCAATTTCCGCTGGAAAGTAAAGTACACAGCCGCCGAGATGACAGAGATTGCGAACAAGAGTCTGAATGTTGGAACCGTCAAGGACATAAGGGTTCTGAGGCGCGGCGTATCGGGCCGGGCGCTGTGTGTTCAGGTTGTCGGCTCCCGCAACACGGTCACCGTAACAAAAGAACTTGAGATAAGGCGCGTGCTCGGCAAACTCAAGAGCTCGATGTTTATTGTTGAGGTGAAACGCAGCGGAGGCAAACCGGTCTCGTTCACGTTCTACGGCGGCGGGTGGGGTCACGGAGTCGGCATGTGCCAGGCCGGCGCTGAGGGCATGGGCCTCCGCGGATTCAACTATCACGAGATCCTCAAGCACTATTTCTCCGGGGCCGAGATCAAGAAACTTTATGACTGAGCAGTCCGCAATGGTGAGGCTCGGCGTAAGCCGGTTGCTGGAATCAGAGCGCGGAATTCTCGAGCGTGCCCGCGTCGGATTGATTGCGCATTCGGCGAGCGTCGATGAGCGCGGCAAGCCGACGCTTTCTCTGCTCGTCAATGCGGGCATCCACGTCGAGCGCATTTTCTCACCCGAGCACGGTTATAACGCCCGTGCTGAAGCGGGCGAGCGGGTGTCGGACTCGATTGATTCCGATACCGGATTGCCCATTTGCAGCCTTTATGGTGAGGCGCGTCAGCCGAGCGCAGAGATGCTTGAGGGCGTCGATGCGCTTGTGTTCGACTTGCAGGACGTGGGCGTCCGATGTTATACGTACATCTGGACAATGGCGCTCGCGATGCAGGCGGCGGCTCTCTTCGGGAAGTTGTTTGTTGTCCTCGACCGTCCCAATCCTCTCGGCGGATTGAACGTTCAAGGGCCGATTCTCGAACACGAATTCGCCAGCTTTCTCGGGATATATCCCGTCCCGCTGCGATATGGGTTGACCGTTGGCGAGCTTGCGCTGTTGCTCAATGAATCGTTCGGCATAGGGGCAAACCTGGCGGTGGTCAGGATGAAGGGATGGCGGCGGCGCCTCTACTTCAGTGACACGGGCCTGCAATGGATACCGCCCTCTCCTGCTATTCGCTCGGCGGAATGCGCGCTTACGTATGCAGGCACGTGTCTGTTCGAGGGCACGAATCTTTCGGAAGGGCGCGGGACATCGGCGCCCTTTAGGCTCATCGGCGCGCCATGGCTCGACGTTGACGTGGTCAAACAAATTGATGGCAGGTGGCTTGCCGGATTTGCAGTCTCACCGCAGAAATTCACGCCGGTTTCATCAAAGCACGCGGGAATCGAGTGTGCAGGCTTGTTCATCAGCGTCGTTGACAGGCAGGAGGCTGACCCGATTGCTCTTTCTGTCGCGCTGCTGTCCGCGATCGCATCGCGGCGTTCGAGGGAACTCGAATGGAACGAAACGCATTTCGATGCCGTTGCAGGCACGGACGCCCTGCGGCGCGAGATTTGTGCGGGCAAAGACCCTGCCGACATACTGGAAAGTTGGAGAGAATCACATCGCCAGTTCGAGAGAATCAGGGCAAGACATTTGTTGTATGAAGGATGAACAGAAGTGCGTTCATGAAAAAACTCAGCGACAAAGCAGGCGAGTTGTTCATGGTCGGGTATGCCGGAACGGACCCGACGGCGGCTAGTGAACTCATTCGCCGCCATCACGTTGGCGGGATAATCCTCTTCTCGCGGAACGTGAAGGATGCGGCCCACACTTGGGCCGTATGCAAAAAGCTGCAAGAGCTCAGGCGCGAGGTCAGCGATACTCCGTTGTTCATCGCCATCGACCAGGAAGGCGGTTGCGTTGCGCGGATAACCGAGGGGGTTACCGTTTTTCCGGGAAACATGGCATTAGGAGCGACCGGCTCGGAGAGTTTCACGCGTGGCGCCGGGCGCGTAATGGCCGGCGAGTTGGCGAGACTTGGAATCAATGTGAACTTTGCGCCGGTGCTGGACATAAGCTCGAACCCGCGCAATCCGGGCGTCGGCGCTCGTTCGTTCAGCTCCGACCCCGCGCTTGTGGCCCGGCTGAGCTCGGCCATGATACGCGCAATGCAGGAGGACGGCCTCTGCGCGACCGCAAAGCATTTCCCGGGTCTGGGTGAGGCGAAGGTTGATTCGCACGACGAGCTTCCCGTGGTTGATGCAGCAGTTGAGATTATGGAGGGTCGAGAATTCCTTCCATTTTATTCCGCTATCGAAGCCGGTGTTGCATTCATCATGACCGCACATTGCGCGTATCCGAGGCTCGACAGATCAGGCGCTCCGGCCACGTTGTCCGAACCGATCCTGACAGGTCTTTTGCGGAAGCGGATGGGGTTCAAAGGCATTGTAATAACTGATTGTCTGGAGATGGCAGGCGTGGAGAAGACATTCACGCCCGCGCAGTCGGCGCTGAAGGCTGCTGCCGCAGGCGCGAACATATTGTTGATATGTCATACACGTGAGAAGCAGGTTGCAGCGATTGAGGCTCTTGCGCGCTCCATCGAGGCGGACCCGGCGTTTGAAAGCGCAATCGGCTCCTCGCTCGAAGTAATATCGAGTGCGAAGAATCGGTTGACGGGCCGTGGCGACGCTGCATCACCGGAGTTCGGACGGGAGAAGAATCTGAGCGAAAGCATAGCGGTCGAAGCGACGACCATTGTGAGAAACGAGGGCCCTCTGATTCCGCTCAAACTTGCCTCATCTGAAACACTTGCCGTCATCGTTCCGGGCTTTGAGGCGCTGACGAAGGTGGAGGAGAACGCCGAGCCGCAAGGGGTCCTGGTAGGGGAGATCAAGCAACGTCACCCGCGCCTGGAGTATCACACTGTCGCTGTCAATCCGACTCCCGATGAGATGCTCGCGTGCTCGGTGACATGCAGAAGCGCTGATGTGATCCTGATCCTTACGTATAATCTGCACCAGTATCCTGCGCAGAGAGACCTCGTTCACGCGCTCCTGGCGTTGGGTAAGCCGTCGATAGTCGCAGCCGTGCGCGACCCATACGACCTCGGATTCATTCCGCAGGCGCGAGCATGCGTGGCGACGTACAGCTTTCGTGAGTGTTCGCTGAAGGCGTTGGTCCGGGTCCTTTTCGGCGAGAGCGAGGCAAGAGGGAAGCTTCCGGTCAAACTTGGGTAGTCCACCCGGCTGAAGAAGGAACATTTAACCGCAAAGGCGCAAAGGTCGAAGAGAAGGAAAGAGGCTGGAAGCGGCTGCTTCGTTTTCGTTCGATTATTCCCTTCGCGGTCTTTGCGCTCATGCGGTGAAATCCGTGTGGTAATTCTCCGACCATATGAAACGTCTGATTGAAATAGCAGGACTCAGGAAAAGGCTGGTTGTGGGCCTGATGTCCGGGACCTCCGCGGACGGCATTGACGCCGCTCTCGTCGAGATCGAAGGAAACTACCTCGATACCCGCGTCAGGCTGCTCGCGTTCGAGACAATTTCTTATCCGACCGATACCGCGAATACAGTGCGTAACCTGCAGAATGGAACAACGCGAGACGTGTGCGAGATGAATTTCCGGCTCGGCGAGTTGTTTGCCGAGGCTGCGCTGAACGTCATCCGGAAGGCGGGGCTTAAGCCCGCCGACGTTCATCTGATCGGTTCTCATGGACAGACTATCTATCACTTGCCCGATGTCGCGCCTCCGGGTCGCTCGACTTTGCAGATAGCCGAGCCGTGCGTTATCGCGGAGCGCACGGGCATAGCGACCGTGGCTGATTTCAGGGTGCGCGACGTGGCAGCGGGCGGATACGGTGCTCCTCTTATTCCTTATGTTGACTTCATTCTGTTTAGGCGCTCCGGCCGTGTTTGCGCGCTCCAGAACATCGGTGGAATCGCGAACGTGACCGTCGTGACGCCGTCGCTCGGTGGTGTGTTTGCCTTTGACACCGGTCCGGGGAACATTCTCATTGACGAATGTGTGCGCGCGATGACTTCGGGCGCGCAACAGTTCGACCGGGACGGGCGCCTCGCGCGGGCCGGAAAGGTTGACGATGAGATTCTCCATGAACTTCTCGAACATCCGTATCTAGGTGTTCCTCCGCCAAAAACGACCGGTCGCGAGCTCTTCGGCGCCGAGTTGGCGCGCAGACTTGTCTCTGCCGTTCCGCCCGACCATCGGATTGACATACTTGCGACGCTCACAGCGTTTACTGCCCACTCGATAAAGATGAGCTATGACCGTTTTGTGTTTCCAAAAAGCACCGTTGACGAAGTCATCCTGAGCGGGGGTGGCGGCAATAATGTTTATCTGGTAGAATTGCTGCGGACGCTTTTTGCGCCAATCCCCGTTCGTATATCCGACGAATTCGGGATTCTGTCAGACGCAAAGGAGGCAATAGGATTCGCCATTCTTGCGAATGAGACTGTGAGTGGGAACCCGTCAAACGTGCCTGCGGCCACAGGCGCGTCGCATCCGGTGGTTCTGGGGAAGATTGTGCCATAGGAAGGCGAAAGGGGAAAGCCCAACAGGAATGAGAAATGATGAGTGATGAATGATGAATGAAAAGCTCAAATTGAACCACGCGAAACGCGGGACCTCCCCAAGCCATGACCTGCGACTTTGCCGAGTCTTGAGCCGACGGCGACATATCGCCATCGCTTTGCTCCTCTCGTCTTGCACCTTTGTGTTTCTGTTCGTTGCGTGCACTCCACGGCCGCGGGCGATTCCGCCCGGGCCACGTGTGGAGCTTCCTCCGAAGGTTGCGCCGGAGCCGCAGGTGACGCCTCAGGCCGCGCTCGATTACGGCCAGTTTGTGTTGCGGCAGCTTCCATCGGATATCAGCCCGGATGCACTCAAGGGGAAACGAATCGTGATTGATCCCGGTCATGGCGGGTCGTTCGGCGGGGCGGTCGGTCCGAACAACCTTCGCGAGGCCGATGTCAATCTGGGTGTGGGTTTGTATTTGTGGGGAATGTTGACGAATGCGGGCGCTGAAACGTTTCTCACGCGTGTGGCCGATGCGAACGTCTATCAGGGAACCGACATCGACTTGAAGAAAGACCTGGCCGCGCGCGCGGAGTTTGCGCGTTCTCACAAGGCCGATTTGCTGGTATCAGTCCATCATAACGCCGACTCCATTTCCGGCAGAAAGAAGAATTCGCTGGAGACTTATTTCAGGATGAGTGATCCCGGGCCGTCATTCGACCTGGCAAGGTGTATAAACAGGCAACTGGCTCTGAGTCTCAAGCAGACGGACAACGTCATTCTGCCGGGCAATTTCCACGTGCTCAGGGAGAGTCCGGCGACGGCTGTCTTAGGCGAGCCTTCCTACATCTCGGATGCCGATAATGCCTTCAAGCTGGGGCTTGCGCCGGTGCAGCGAATCGAGGCGCAGGCATATTTCTTCGGCATTGCCGAATATTTTTCGAATGGAGTGCCGAGAATAGAAAGAATGGAGCCGACCGGGGTCATTCATAGTAGTCCTCGTCCTCTCTTGACTGCGAGGGTCAGTGATGATCGCGGAACGCCGATTGATCCCGAAACCATAGACATGCTGATTGATGGCAAGCCTGCACAGGCGAGTTATGACGCGACCGCGTCGGTCATCAGCTATCTTCCGCCCGAGCGATTGAGCAACGGGAGGCACAGTATACGGCTTACCGCGAGGAATGTGAATGGCAACTCTACCCGCGCGGAGAAGAGCGAAATCGAGATTGCGATGCCGCCCGCGCGTATTTTTCTCGAGCCCAATTTCGAGATTGTGCGCGCCGGGTCCGCGAAACCGATTCGCTTGTCTGCCACCGTGTTCGATTACGACTTCTTCCCTGTTGCCGACGGCATGCCCGTTGAATTCAAAGCCGTTGGCGCGGAGGTTTCCCCCTCTGTAGCATTTGCCGACAGAGGCGAAGCCATTGCGTTCCTTACACCCGCGGATAGCTGGAGCGGCGCCGATTCAGCCACCGGCCGAAAGACCCCGCGCGAGATAACGGCTTCGGCAAGCGCGGGAGGGGTAGCTCAAACGATCCGACTCGCAGTCAAGAAAGATGCTCCGGATATCTTTGTCGCAACTGTCGTTGACGCGAGAACCGACAAGCCTGTCGAAGCGGCGCTTGCAGAAATCGGAGGCCGTCCGGCCGGTTACACGGACCGCGCCGGCTACTTCGCCGTCAGGAGCGGCGAGGGTGAAAGTCTTGGCGTCAAGTTCTCACGCGCAGGCTACGAGGCACAGGAAATAGTGCCCTCGAATTCAGCGGAAATTGAGTTTGTGAAGCTGGAACCCGTTGCAGGCGGGATTTTGTTCGGGCAGAAATTCATGCTGGATCCGCAGTACGGCGGCCAGGAGAAAGGTTCGGTTGGCCCCGGCGGCCTTCGCGCGTCGGACCTCAGCCTGCTTGTGGCGAGGTATCTCGCGAGGCTTCTGCGCGCTGCGGGCGCAGAGGTCGTCTTGACCCGCGAATCGGATGAAACCCTGAGCGCGATCCGCCGTGTCGAGCTTGCCGAGAAGTTCGGCGCCCAGTGGTTCATATCAGTCGGTCACGGCAGTCAGAGCGGCGGGATTTCGCAAACGGCTGAGAGGCTGCAGGGCGAGCAGTCGGCACAAGGCGTTTGCGTCATGCACTACTCCGCGAGCGAGCGAGGAAGGCATCTTTCGGACACGATTGCGAACGCCTTGAAAGAGGAGGGGATCGCCGAGAGCGTATCCGTTGGATCGTGCGCCGCCGTCGTGGTCACGCACACATCGGGCGTCGCTGTGATCGTTGGCGGACCCGACCCGTCCATCCTTGAGAACGAAGAGAAACTGCGGCATCCGCAGGCTGCTCGCAAAGAGGCGTATGCGATTTACCGAGGTGTTCTCCAAAGCTTCGACTCAAGTTCGCAGACCGCTCAGGAAATTGAGAGCGTAGAGGAGACGGAGTAGAAGTCTAGTTGCGGCTGTGCCGCGCTGTGGATTCCCGATTCTCTTTCGAGAAGAAACCAGAAACTAAGAACTCCCAAATTGTTCCCTCAAGACCCGCTTGAGTATTTTCCCCGCCGGATTGCGGGGAAGTTCATCCACAAACTTCACTGACTTGGGAATCTTGTATTTGGCGAGCCTGCTCTTGCAGAAATCCTGTATTTCATCGGCTGTCAGCGACTGGCCGGGAAGCGGGACAACGATTGCGCGCACGCTCTCGCCCCATCTCTCATCGGGCACGCCAATAACGCCGACTTCTCCCACTTTCGGGTGTGCCATGATTACTTCCTCGACCTCGGCCGGATATACGTTCTCGCCGCCGGTGATGAGCATGTCCTTTTTCCGTTCGACGATGTAGAAGTAACCTTCATCATCGACTCTTGCGAGGTCGCCGGTATGGAACCAGCCGTTGGTGAAAGACCGCTCGGTCTGCTCCGGCAGGTTCCAATAGCCTTTCGTCACGACCGGGCCTTGAAGCATGAGTTCGCCGACTTGTCCGGGCTGAGTGTCGTTACCCCTTTCATCCCAGACGCGAGCGTTGCAGTGAAACATCGGTTTGCCGCATGAGCCCACTTTGCGCTCGGCGTCCTCGGGGTCGAGCACGATGCCCGTTCCGCTGCTTTCGGTCATTCCGAAGCCCTGCCGGATCATCACGCCCCGACCGAGGTAGGTGTGAAGAATCGGTAATGGGACCGGCGCCCCGCCGACAAAGATTGATTCAATAGAACTCAGGTCGTATTCTTTGAAGTTTGATACCTGCGACATGAACAAGAGCATTGCCGGCACCAACAACGACGCGCGAATTTTCTCCCGTTCGATCAACTGGAGCGCATGCCCGGGGTCGAAGTAGCGCTGGAACACAATCGTCTGGCCGCGGTAAATGGTTGGGAGCGCCTGCGAAGTGAGGCCGGCCACGTGGAACATCGGCACGGAAATGAGAACCGAACCGGGCACGTTGCCCGTATGATGGATGATATTCAGGGATGCGAACAGCGCATTTCCGTGAGTCAGAACGGCTCCCTTTGGTCTGCCTGTTGTGCCGGAGGTGTAGAGGATCACGAAGTCATCGTCGATGGCGGTGTGTGCAAGCTGTGGTTCTGAATCAGATGCGCGCGCAAGCAGCTTCTCATAATCATCGAGAGGCGAGGTTGCCGCGTCACCAACGCAGAGATATCTCTCAACGCCGACGTTTTTTCGGAATCCGTCGCACAAATAGGAGAGTTCCGCCGCATACACAAGGATTCTCGCGCCGCTATCGTTCAAGATATATTCGAGCTCGGGCGGCGCTAGCCGATAATTCAGCGGAACAAGCGTTGCGCCGAGTTTGGCGAGCGCAAAGGTCAGTTCGACGTACTCATTTGAGTTGAACATCAGAGCAGAGACGCGGTCATGCTCTTTGATTCCCATGTCCGTGAGCGTGTGTGCAAGCCGGTTCACGCGCGCGTTCAATTCGGCGTACGAAAGCCTCTTGTCATCAACTATGACTGCGGTCGCATTGGGCTTCCGCGACGAATGTTTGTACAGCCATTCTCCCGCGTTCATCAAGACAACGTTCCTCCTTTTCGAAAAGCCAATCGTCACCGAGAAGGCGCAAAGAGTGCAAAGCGAAACATTGGATCACGATCCTGACGGATCAGACGAATGAGAATCGGCTCTCTATTTACAACCTGCGGTTCAAAGCTGTGAGCCATAGTCCCTGAACTGCAAACTTTGACCTGTGACCTGTGAACCGCAGACCGCAACAGCGGTTGGCGGGAAGGTGCAGGAATCGAACCTACCCGGGACTGCTCTCGCAGCCCCTAACCCGGATTTGAAGTCCGGCGCCCACACCAGCAGGCCTACCTTCCCAAAAGAAGGGGAAAGGAACAAGACGAAAGACGAAAGGGGCATAAAGACTCAGATACTCCTCTTATCCCTTGGGTCTTTGGCCTCGTTCTTTCCATCCTTTGCTCATGCGGGTCAATTATAGATGCCGCCGCAGTCGAAGTCAACCGCGCGAAACGCGCGGGACAGGGGAGGGGAAAGGAACAAGACGAAAGACGAAAGGGAGCCGCGCAAGGCGCGGGGTTTCTGGTTTCTCGTTTCTGGTTGAGAAAGAAAAGTTGGACTGAGAATAGCGCCAATCGCGAACCCGAGACGAATGAGACGAATTCCGGCAATAGGGTAACCGCGCAGGGGGCAGGGTGCCAGAGGGGAAAGGAGCAAGGTGAAAGGCGGAAGGGGGTAAAACAAAAGAAGAGGAGGGAACACGAATGACGCGAATCCGCGAAGCGCGGGGCGAATAAGAAGCTTTCCTTGCCGACGTCTTCAGGGGCCAGCGAGTCACAAGGAACAAAGAGAAGGAACTCTTCCTTTGAGCCACAGCGGGGCAAAGCCGCATCCAAACAAAAGAAAGAGCATTGGGAACCACGGATTCCACGGATTTGGGGAGAAGAAGAAAAGGAGAAGAAGAGTCATTCTTATCCACGGATTGACACGGGTTAACACGGATTCGGGGAAAGAAGAAGAAAAGAAAATCACGACAAGAATTCATGATTCTGATATGGAGTAGCCTAGCGCGGCGGAGCCGCAACCAAAACCGAAGAAGAAAAAGAAACAGGGAATCCGCTGATTTGGCAGATTGTGCGGATTTTTGAAAAAGAAGAAGGGGAAAAGCATTCTCAGCCACAGATGCACCCGGATGGACACAGATTCCGCGAAAAGGAAAAAGAGGACATGCCCCGCTGATTTGGGCTGATTTTCGCCTGTCGCGATATCAAGGGTCGCATACAGGGTGGTAGTACCATGACGGAGGCAATCGTGGGTCACTCCCTCGACATAACCCAAGCCCAATGGCAACATCGGCTGTGTGCGTTCCAAGGCTTGGATCTGGCTCTTTCCGCCCATCCTGTGCCGTATTCAGCAAAGAACGCTATCCCCACATCGGGATTGTCGGACGGCCTGACCGGTTGGCATGGCTCTCGGCGATTCTTTCGCCATAGTCTTTCGCGCCTAAGCCAACGATGTTTTCACCGATCAAGTCACAGATACCAAACGATGTTCCGAAAGCCGCTACGGAGAGTGTGTGGCCAGTCTCGTGCGAAAGTATCTCTTTATACTTTCCTTCGTTCAATTCGTAGATGCGCTCCCTCGAGGTGGAGTCCACTTTGTACGCGCCCACGTGGTTCGAGTTCATGAAGACAAAGTTCCCCATGTCGAATGCCGTAGGACCGCGGATCAGCCCGCCCACCATGACGATGCTACCAGTCTTCCAATCAATGGCCAGCTTTTCGATTTTGGCTGCTTCCCACTGCTGGAAAGTGATGCCGGCGACCACGAGGTTAATGGCATAGAACACCAGTCCGAGACCTGTCGCGATCCAAGACATCGGCATTAGCCAGCTTGTCCACCCAAGAATGCCTTGATACACGGAATTCTGCGCAATACCGTCAAAGGTAGCTAGGAAGTTGATAACTCCGATAGAAACACCGACAACTGGCCCGAAGATTGCCCCAGCAAGTACGCCGTTCATCCCGGCGTTAAAGCCGATCATGAACCCACGCACGAATTGACCAAACGCGGAATTTGGGTCAACTGCGCTGGCGATCAAATACGAAACGCCCGTGACCGCTAAGCTAGCTCCCAGGGCTAGCCCAATGCCCAGCAATATGCCGGCAGTGCCGCCGGTAGCGACCACGGCGGCAATGATAGCGACGGCGGCAACAACGCCGACGATGATGCCAACGACCGAACCGAGGAAACTCCAGAACGACATGCCAGTGGGGTCGGTCCTGTTCAATGGATTGTTGCCAACAAAGGCGTACAGATGGAGGCTTTGCGGAAAATGCAAAAATTTCTCGGGCTGATAAATGGCCATCAGGTCAGGCGTCAGGAACCGACCCAGACGCGGCGAGTAGTAGCGTCGGCGCATGTAGACCAGTCCGGATTCAGAATCGACGGGATGGAGCGAGAATGTTCGAAAATCGACGCTCCCATTGCTATCGGCCACATTCCCGAATGGTTGGTAGTCTACGATCCCGATGCGTTGTCCCGTTGAGTCGGTGACAAAGCCCGTGCTCCCGAGGCCATTGTCATGAAGGAAGCAGACTGTCCCGGCAGCCAGAACAGCTATCCGAAGCGGACCGACGGTAACGAAGTACACGGGCATGCCATTGCGGATTTCAGCCTGATCGCCAACACAGAGAATTCGCGTGAAATGGCCTTGTCCATCCCTGAGCTCTTTGCTGATGCGGAAGCCCATGTGATCGTAGCAGTACTCGGCCACGAGGCCGTCGGTATTCGTGAGCCGTGTCAGCTCGTTCTTCGAGTTGTAACCAAACTGCTGGCCGGGCAGATTCAGCAGGTTACCGTTTCCGTCATAGTTGACCGCGAAGAGGATGTCGCCATCTGTTATCAAGCCGCTTAGTCGATCGGGATGATTCGGATCATCGTAATGAAGCATCATGTGGGACTCGTCGAAGCGCCTTAGATTGTAATCGGCGGCGTAGTCATAATTGTGCCGAACGGATATTCCGTTTTCGACGCTCGAAACGCTGGTGATCTGATATAGCGGATCGTAGGAAAACTCGCGCACCCCCACACCGCCGGGCGCGGCGTCGTCGCGGCTGAGCAGTACGTCCATCTTGTCGAAGGTGAACTCGGTCTGCTCTAGGATATCATTCTGCGGTGATATCGAGGTTTGATGGCTTATGCGGCCAGGGCCGAGTGTGTAGGCATAATGGGTGTGCACACCGTTTTGGTACAGGATTTCAGTGGGGAAACCGCGCGGATTGTACTCGACGTTCTGGATAAAGTTGGGAATGCTCTTTAACCAGCCGTTTAAGGTGAGATGACGATCGATTCGTGTGCCGTCGGTGTGGATCACTGCCGTTTCTCGGCCAAGCGAGTCGTATTCGTACCGGAGAGTATGAGCTTTGGCTTCTCCATCGAAAAAATAGTCGCGCTGAAGCAGGTGCCCCGCTTCGCTGTATATGAACGCCTGCCGGCCACCGATGTATCGTACCTCGGCAACGCGACCGAAGGCGTGTTGAGCGGCAGTGTCATAGTGATACTCTTCGATGATTGTGGTACCGCTGGAAAGGCTGGTTTGTCGTCCAAGAGCGTCCCAAGCTGCACGCAGGTCATGTCCAGCAGGGTCAAGTGTGCGAACAGGTTTCTTGCGCACGTCGTACCAGATCTTTCGCTCGCCGGATTCACGCAACACGATGGCGATCCGGTTACCGCATCGGTCGTAGCGGTAGCGGAACCTCACACCCCGACCGTCAGCCACGGCGAGTAGCTCGCCCAGTGGGCCGACTTCGTAGTTCGTGACGATCTGCTTATTCGCTTCCAGGTGATCTGTCACCCGAATCAGGTAGCGGAATACGTCGAACTCTTCTTCGCGCGGTGTGTTGAACTGGCCACGCGCCTGGTTGGTAGTTGAGTCGTCGTTGTCGTTGGCATCGCGCAAAATGACGCGGAAAGGCTGATACTCCGCTGTCGAAACACCGCCGTTAAAGTTGACTGAGCGGACAATGCGGCCGCGGCCATCGTAGAAAAAACACCGCGAGGAACAATTGGCGGTATCGGGAATCGCGAAATCCTGGCATGGTGAAAATACAGGCTCGAACTCTTCGCGAAGATCGCCCCAGGGATTGGGAAGCTTGAGCCCGGAGACAAGGAAGCGGCCGTGTTCAACTTCGACGCGTTGCTGGAACTCTTTACCGAAGCCGTCGAAGTAAGAGATGCCGAGGGACGTAACGCCGCCGCTCTGGCGAAACCGGGCAGTGCGCTTGTTCGGAATTGTGGCCTCATCATAAGCGTAGATGATGGCAGGGTTTGCAATATCTTCGCCAGGAAGGGCACTCTTCAGGAGCCTGCCCTGCGCATCATAGGCAAAGCGAGTGACCGCGCCGTCAGCATAGGTCACTTGAGTGATCTGTCGGGTCGCGCGATCATATTCAAAGCGTGTCTCGCCGAGCGGGTCAGTGAGCTTGAGCCTGAAGAGTCCACTGGGATCATACGTAAAGCGGGATTCCACGTCGAACGCATCGCGGGCGGCCAATAAGACTCCGCGGGCGTCATAACGATTGCGCTGCCGCGAGGCGAAAACCGAAGCAACTCCGTCCACATTGGTATCGAAGTGAAAGCCGAGTTCGCTTCGGTTCATGCCAGCGTAATGGTTGTTGAAGTCCGCTTCGCTAAGAACCCACTCCTCTTCCCGGATGAGGAGACCGTGGTCAGCTTGGCCCAGCGAAAGGCCAACAAAGTCGGGGCCGTCATAGAAAAAGCGCTTTTCAGAAAGCAACTGCCCGTTCTGATCGCGAACGACGATGCGGGCGGGTTTGTCGAGCAGGTAATGGGTGGCGCTGGCAGAGTAAGTGATTTCCGTGCTGCGCTCGCGAACAGGTTGAGCGATGCCGTCCCTCGTTCCGGTGCCGCGATGGCGTTCGCGAAGAACGTTTCCGTTCGTGTCGTAAGTATAGATTTTCTCCTCAATACGCGAGTCATCTGTCCGCTCAGTGTCCTCCTGACGGTGGGCCATAACGAAGACAAAGCTGCGCTGACGGCCATCAGGCGTCGTGTTCAAAACCGCGAGGCCATAGTCGGAGGTCTCGGTGCGATAGGCACGATCCTCCCCGGCAGACCCGTCGAGTTGGTAAGTCTCGATGCGGCTCAACATGCCATTGAGGACAGCATGCTCCGGCCCGTTACCTGGAAGCCGCTCCTGACCCATCAGGAAGTGAAAGATTGTTAGTGTGTTGGCGCGGCTTTCATCGCCTATCTCTTGCCTCTCGGTGCGTCGGAACCCTTGAAACTGGCGCGCGCCCGGCTCGAAATGGGCCTCGTGGTAATGGTAATTTATCTCACTAACACGCCGCGATATCAGATCGGTTTCCCTGGTACCGGCCACTACCAGGTAGGGAAAAGGAAAGTTCGTGTCCCATTGAGTACCCGCTTGTCGATCCCTACAGAAATCCTCTACGGCGGAACGGTAGAAGATCTCGGACACCAACCCCATACCGTTTTCAATGCGGTTAAGCAGGTAGGCAGGCTGTTTGCTCCCAAATTCCAGGCTGACGTAGCCGGTTTGCCTTCCCCGTGGGGCGTTCCAAATCAGTCCTGTTCCACTGCGACCTCGCATGTTGATGGCCCGCACCGTCCCAGGAATGGGTGGAGGTATATCTGGTATGAATATCGGCTTGGAAAAGCTGATGCCATTTTGGTTCAGACAGACCTCGACCCCGCTCGCAGTTACACTTACGAGGTCGGTGCAACCATCGCCATCCACATCGGCCAACATCAACGGCAGTGCACCAGCTCGACCAGCAACGGGGGTTAGACCTCGCAGCCGTGGGCTGTTCTCCATTACCTGTTTTTTTCCAAATCGCCCCCAACCTAATCCCGGCCAGTACTCAACTAGTCCAGAGCGCACCCGCACCAAGTCGTCTAACCCATCGCCGCTCATGTCCGCAAGAAATACCAGTGGGTCAGAGAAGTTAGGCAGGCCGTCACCTTCTCCTCTGGGTACCAGCAACGGGTCTGACCAACCATCTTGACCCTCATTTAGCCATACGGCGAAGGAATGCTGGGCGCTCATGATGGCGTCGATGCGCCCATCACCATTGACATCACTGAGGCGCACCTGCCCAGATATCCAGAAGGGGGCCGAACGGCGGCCACGAGGATAGGCGACAAAGCGACTCCAGCCCGCCCCTCCACCGTTTTCGTAGTAGCCAGGCAGTGATTCACCTGCCGCTACCAGTAAGTCGGCAGTGCCGGAAGCATTCATGTCAATGAATGCCAAGCCACTGCGGGCAAAGGAGGAGACGGCTGGTACACGGGATACCGGGTGCGGTGCAGCCCATGTCCCGTCACCGAGATTGCGCCAGTAGTACTGCCGTCCGTTACTGATACGCAGTACCCCTGGCAGCGGTGCGCTATCTAGTGTCACAAGGGCCACGTCTGGATCTGTTAGAGGTGGAGGGGATGATCCATCCGGGGATTCCATCCAATGGGCGGTGGATCGCTGCAATTCGAAGGGTGTGTAGTGGAATGTTGCTGGGGCGCGCAAGACGTCTTGGGAACCGTCTGCGGCGACACCATGCGAGATCATCTGAATCGAGGATAGCAGGGAAACATTGCTGCCAACTGCTTGTGTGTATGTAAAAGTCCAGGAACGCATGCGGCGCTCGTTCGATTCTGGGTCAATATACAGCCCAATCCTATTGCAGCGTTTTCCGCACTTTCGCAAATAGCCAGTGCGGCTGTTCAGGCGTGGATCAGGGCGATCTTCATAGCTAAAGCGCACGGCATAGATGGCATAGCGCACTTCGGCAAGATAGGCTATTCCCTCATCAATCAGATAGCCGTACTCGATTGCATTTCCCGACGGATCCAGGCTTCGTTCCAACAACCATTCATTGACCCGCTCAGGATGTCCGGGCTCGGTCAGACGCGCAATAGGGCTTGATCCCAATTCGTGAATGATGCCATTTCGCTCTTCGACCCGCCAACCATCGCTAATGCGCGAGTAACGGCTGAAAACCGTTTCCACCTGCGCTGTGAAGGCGCCATCGGGCATTGGCAAAATATCGCTCCCACTATCCATGTAACTCTCGACAGTCCCCTCGCCGGGAACGCCGAAATCGAGCCGACGGCTAATGCTGCGCAACGGTACCTTCCAACCCAACCCAAATACGCCATGTCCTGCCCCGTGCGCATATTCCAGGGTTAGCGTGGGGGTATGTCCAGCGACACCGCTCGGCAGTGCGATTTTGTAGCTGTACACCCCCTGACCCGTGCTGAGATTGATGTTAAATGCTTCTCCCAAACCAGGGACATTTCCGGTTCCGGCTGGGGGCGATGTAACCGAAGTCTTGGATTCTTCATTTGCCATAGTGCACCTCCTCAGCGGTAGTCAAATGAATACTCAAAGAAGATCAGGATATCGTCCAAACCAGTCAAATCCAGAACACCGTTGCTTACCAGAGCAGGATTATCGTTTGCGGTGATTCGCAGCGTCCACGTATCCAACATAGACTCATTCTTCAGTGCGCTCAACGGCTGTCCAGGTGTGGCCTGGTTGACCTCACCCTGAGCATCAGTGGTCAGCAAGAGTTCGCCATCGTGGTTGGCTGAAGTTAGACGCAACTTCAGGTTTCCTACAGTGTCTGGGTTGCCCGTCGCCTTGAGGGTCACCAGAGTCCGCTTAAAGTTCTTGTAGTTACGCGGGAAAAGGTTGGCACCGAAGTACAGATCACCCTCTCCTTTGTTCTTCAGATAGTACAGTTCGTCAAAGAAAGACATACGTAGCGAAAAGGCCCGCGAAGCCATATCCCTTGCAGGAAGAGCAGCTTTGATTGTGGTTTCCAGACTGGGACTGAAAAGGCCGTCGTAGTAGAGGATGATCTGTATATCGAGGATATCCTTATAGTCGAAATCGTTCGCGTTGATCGGCAAGTCAAGCTGCCAGAGAGTGTCAATGCCGTTGTTTTCGAACAGGCGCAGATCGTTAGGGTTGAATCGAAACGTCAGCGCATCCTGACGAATCTCGTATTGCGACAACGCCATCACATCCGCCGGGTATAGACGCGGCACGATGCTTCCGTCCTCCCGGCGGAAGCGAGAGACACCCACATTCCGCAACATGCCAGCCAGTGAAGCAACATTAGCGAGACCTACGAAGACGATCTCGACATTCCGCAACTTGCACAGGTACATGCCAGGATGCTGGCGGTCAAAGTCGGCTAGCTCCGTCTGGAAGAAGCAACAGCCGGCGTTCTTGAGCTGCTGGAAGGACATCACATAGGAGTCGGCCAAGCTGATGATCTGCTTGACGGGAATCTTCTTGGTCTTGGTGGTGGTCATATGGTCGTAGGTGAAGTAGTCGATGTCAGCTAGTAGCAGGTCGGCCCCCATCAAATTATTGGCGGCAGTATTCGCGTAGTCATAGCGGATCACTCGCAGGTTGCGTTCGGTCTCTGCGTTGTAGGCCCGCTCCATTAGGAAGGCGATCTCGGTAGCCATATCCAGGTAGTGCTGCTTGAGACGGCGGGCTTGCATTGCCAGTTCGTACCAAAGTCGAGCACTGAATTCTCGCATGTCAAGGAAATCGCGGTTCTCTTCGGCCTGCTTTTGCTGGAGCTGGGCGATCTTGACCCGCTGCTCGGCAATGGCTTTGCGCGCCTGGGCTTGGTTGACCTGGGCGTGGGCTACCTGCTTGTAAGCCGCTGCCGAGTCGATGGCCCGCTGTAGTTTGGTTGCCTCAAGGTCGTGCGATATTTGTGTCCGCCGATAGGCAAGGTCTTGCAGCACTGCACTGCGACGCATGTCTTTGGCGGAGTAATATCCGAAGCCATGCACGGTTAGCAATACTTCATCGTCCTGGTCGACAGAAGCTGCATTTGCCCAAGCCTCTGTGGCTGTCAAAGCCAACAACTCCCAGCGCACGGTTGCAAAATCCTGTTGCACTTTCACTGCATTCTGGCGCTGCACCTCGGCGTAGTCTAGGCTGGCTTGAGCAACCGCAATTCCAGCCTGCGCTTCAGCTACTCCACGTTGTTCCAGAACTACCGACTGGCGGGCGACTTCTGCCTGTTGGTCGAGTTGCTCGCGGCGGAACTCCTCATTTTCCGCCTGACTTTTGTATTGAATGTAACGCTGCTCAATCTGGGATGCCTGTTGAGAGAAGTAGCGTGCGGTGTTTTGCAAATACTCAAAGCTGAACGGTGGGGTATAGTCAGGGTCAAAGCCAAAGAAATTCAGTCCAGCCTGAATCTGTTGCAGTCTACTGAACGCCTCCAGAACGAGACGCGTGATTGCAGGATTGTCGTTGAATGCCAGTGGGTCTGCTGCCGCGAGAAAGTTCGTCACGCGCGTCTTGATCGAGGCGAACTTGGCGTCCTGATACAAGGGTGAGTTGGCGTTGAGCGTCTTGTTGCTGCGGACAATGTTTTCGTAGGCGGCACGAGCTGGGCCAAAGGCGTTGATATTGTCTTTGGCGACTCGGTATGCCTTGTCGCCTGTATCCAGATAGACTTGAGCAAGGCGGGTCCATAGCTTAACAATCTCGTACTGCTTGTTGATGAATGGGTAGGGTAAGACGCTTCTGTATTGTTCCTCGGCCTGTCTAAGATTACCCATCCCTGCAAAACAGTCACCGATAGACATGGGGATCACGAAAAAATACATGTGGGGCAGATATGCCATCATTTGTATTCGGGTGTACCAAAAATCGGTTACGAGCTGCAGATCCTTTGTATCGCTAATGGTCTGCAAGAAGCCTCTAACATTTGCGACTGCATTTGCATCCAACTTGATCGTTGCCGCGGTCGTTGCTCCTTGGATAGCTAAGGACTTTGTGACAGCACTTGCCTGCACGTATTTCATCGCCATGAGAGTTGGCGCGTCAACCGTAGAGTCAGCAGTAGTTCGTAGTGCGGTCGCTAAGGGCGCGGTACGGGTTATGTCGGGCGCAATCGGCTCAACGCGCAGGGGCTCCGTTGTTCCGAGCGTTGCAGTCCGAATTGAACGCACCACTGTCTTGGCAGAAAGAGCGGCAAGACGGTCACTGACCACTGGGTTGATGTTATTCTTCTTTCGGATATCGATTGCTCTCTTGGCCTGTTCGGTTGCTAAATCCTCTTTCCCATCTCGGCGGAGAATACCTGTCAAGGTATCCAGCGCCTGGACTTGGGCTGCAGGTAGCTTAGTGGCCTCAAACGTTTGTGCGCTTCGCTGCGCAAATTCTTGGGCTTGGTTCCGGTTATCGGACTTCTCCGCAAGAATGGCCATGTCATGCAACAAGGAAGCTCGGAGCACCGAGTCGACCTCTGGTGTCTTGTTCAGCGCGATGGCGTAGTGCCGCAATGCAAGCCCAAAGTTCTCCTCCTCAATCGCAGCCAATGCTGCTTCCAATCGCTCGTTTACCGCAATATGGTGGGACGTTATCTGTAGGCCTTGTTGGAATGCGGGCTTGAGTTTCTCTATCACGGGTCCGGGCAAGATCGATTGTTCGCTCATCAGCGCGGGAGGGAATTTGTAAACAGGCACTGGGGTCTTTTGAAGGATTTCAACAGTCTTTGCCGTTAGGGTATCTACTAAGGCCACATCCATTGGAAAGACAAACCATGGCATCTGGTTGGGGTCGACTGGCATCTGAGGGTTGGCAGTGCGTAGTATGAGCGCCATCAATTCGCGAAATGCACGCAATGCTGGTAGATATTCTTCTCTGTGCAGGTGTCTCTGACCCTGCATAAAGAGGGTTTGAACACGCCACTCGAATTCCGTCTCAGGAGATTCCGCTTCATAGTCGACATTGGTAGGAGGCTTCCAGAAGCCGACCAAATGCGAGTAACGGTTCTCGTTCATATAAAGGGGTTCCATAGTAATGCTCCTTCCTAGTGTAGTGCTTGACTGGCGGCCGCGTCACCTAGACTCGAATACTCCTCAGAACTGCGGGCGACTTCTGTTCCAGCAGCTTGCTGTCAGGGCTCGGACTGCGTGACTAATTCTTGCCATGTTTCCCCCTTTGTTTGCAGTCACTCGCCAATTCCTTTCAGAAACAAAGTCCAAATATCTATACTTATACCACAATGGAGGTTACAGATAGGTTACAGATACGAGGGGAAAGAAGTTTTTTTTTCTTTTTCTTTCTCTAAGCAGATTCCGTCTTTACCTGCATCTGCAAGGCTCCTAACACCTTTCTCCGGACGCAGTTAGAAAGTGTCTGACCGATCCAAGAAGTCTTCGCATTGGTTTGTATCTGCCCTTCCCAGTGGGCCAGCGTGCTCGGATCGATGCCCAGTTCTTGGGCAGCTAGCTTTGGGGATAAGCCGAGAGCAAGACGCTCGAGTCGAACTCGCTGGCCGAACGTCTGGCCGGTTATCAGCGGGTTGTATCCTAGGAATTCGATGGTTTTCGGCATGGCTTTAAGCCAGAGTTAACAGTTCAGGGTTCAAGGCTTAAGGTTCAAAGTTCAAAGTCAAAACCGGAAACACCGAAATAAGCGCTCTTCCTGGGGGGAGAGATGTATCTCACGTTTGGCAAGTCAAGGCCGGACCGAATGATAGTTGTGTCGCACCCTTACCGCGGGAATCGATTAAGAATCATCAGCACGCCTTGTGATGCGCCGGGAGAGGAGGATATATGAAGAAGGATAAGGTTGATGAACTGCCTGCCGCTCGTTTGTTCGCCCTCAAGTCCTCCAGCGAAATGAAGTTTACCGGTATCCCATCAATGTCCATTGATTTCTTGCGCGAATAACAACAGGGAAAATCCACTCCGGACGCGCCGGTGATGATTTCCAGACGGACGGGCGGAACGCCTATCCGAATGACTTTGTCTTTTTCAAGAAACATCTGCTTTGAAACTTGCTCTTCAGGCATGCCAAAATCCCGCAGCGCCTTAGCCGCTTTTTCGGCATTCCATTCACTTATGCCGATCCATATGTCCATATCTCCAGTGGCGCGTGGATACCCGTGGTATCCCACGGCATACCCGCCAACAATCAAATACTCAACTCCGTTTGAGTTCAGAAATCTCAAGAAGTCTTTGAAGTCCGGATGTAGCTCGATCTTTTCCATAAACCATCCTTCGGTTTATCTCGATAGCCTGGATTCGTTCCAGCGATCCCTTTGACCGCCAAAACCTCTTCTCTTCCTCCGTATCGTCCAGTGTCGTGATCGACATTGCCTTCTTATTGAGGCGCGGAAGTTCGTCCATAATAATCTTTCCCTGATCAGCCACATAATACGCCGAGGACAGTAATTA
>JACRIR010000137.1 GCA_016215705.1 Candidatus Poribacteria bacterium
GGAGGAGAACTGACCTTGTGTACTATCGCGGTGGGACGGGGTTGTGACAGGCGAAGAAGTGGCCAGACGTGTGTTCGATGAGACCGGGGATGACGACGCTGCAGACGGGGAGGGCGTTGAAGCAGCGGGGATGGAAGCTGCAACCGGGCGGAGGGTTAATGGGTGAAGGAACGTCGCCGGGCAGGATTATCCGTTTGCGTTTGCGTTCAGGGTCCGGGATTGGGATTGCCGACATGAGGGCGACAGTGTAGGGATGCCTGGGGCTGCGATATAGCTCTTCGCTCGAGGCAAGCTCTGCGATTTTGCCAAGATACATGACGGCGACGCGGTCGCTGATGTTCTCGACCACTCTGAGATCGTGGGCTATAAAGAGGTACGCGAGCCCATATTCCTTTTGCAGGTCTTTGAGGAGATTTATGACCTGGGCCTGGATGGAAACATCGAGAGCGGAGACCGGCTCATCGCAGACTATGAATCGAGGTTTGAGGGCGAGGGCGCGGGCAATGCCGATTCTCTGCCGCTGTCCGCCGCTGAACTCGTGGGGATAGCGGTCGAGGTGTTCTTCCGAGAGACCAACTCGGTTCAGGAGTTGGATTACGCGCTCGCGGCGCTCCTTTCCTTCGGCGAGTTTGTGGACGGTCATAGGCTCGCCAATGATATTCTCGACGGTCATGCGAGGGTTGAGCGAACCGAAGGGGTCCTGAAATATTACTTGCATCTCTTTGCGCATGACGCGCATTTCGCTGTCGGAGAGTAGTTCGAGGGGCAGGCCGTCGAAGATGACCCTCCCTTCGGTGAGCGGAATAAGACGCAGAATGCATCGCCCGAGAGTTGTTTTGCCGCACCCGCTTTCGCCGACGAGCCCGAGTGTTTCCGCCGGTTTGATGAACAGACTGATATCGTCAACCGCCTTGACATGGGCGCGCACTTGCGAGAAAACTCCGCTGCGGACGGGGAAGTATCTCTTGAGATTATTCACGCGCAGGAGAAAGCCGTCGAGTGGTTCGAGGAGGCGTTGCTTTTCATATCGACTGCGTGTCATCTCGACCGTCATGGTCTGCTTTTTCACAGGAGGTCTCAGCGCTACATAGAGAATCTGGAAAACGAGCCACGGGGCGAATGCCGGAAGCGAGAGAACGAGGGCCGCTGCGGGCCACAAAGTTGTGTTCATTTGCCTGCCCTTGCAGTCATCATAAGTCCAAAAGGCGATGTAGCCCGGAATTGAGAAGAATGCGCAGAGAGCGGGCCAGAAGACCGGATGATGTTCTCTTTCGATTGCCTGGTAACGGGCGTAATAGCAGAGAGGACCGCCGGGCGCGCCGAAAAGCGAGCCGATGATGAAGGCGGCGGCGGCCCATTTGAGAGCCGGGCGACGATTGCGGCGCGCGTCGGCGTACACCCAGTAGGCGAGGGTCAGCGACAGGGCCGAGTTGGCGGCGAGAAGCCAAGCGAGTAGAGTCCAGTTTGAGGTCATGAGTTCACACCATTGCTCTCGAAGATATTCCCGCGTTCTTATTTTGGATTTTGGATTTTGGATTTTGGATTGGAAAAGGCCATATCACGGGGCACCGTTCATATCGCACACACTTACTATTCATGGGTTCAGACCTTCCAGCAGCGGACGAGGTGTCCGGTTTCGATTTCGCGGAGTTCGATATCCATTTGTTTGCATTTTTGCTCCATCAGGTTGCAGCGCGGATGGAAGCGGCATCCGACGGGATAATTTGAAGGGTCGGGCACGAAGCCTTCGATTGCCTGGAGGTGTTCGCGTTTGTCGCCGAGTTTTGGCAAAGAGCCGAACAGTCCGACAGTGTAGGGATGTTTGGGATTCGTGAACAGCCTGCGTGTCGTTGTGTATTCCATGATCTGGCCGGCATACATGACGGCGACGTCGTCGGTAGTCTCCGCAATAACGCCGAGATCGTGCGTAATGAGGAGAGTCGACATTTTGAATTCGTCGCGCAGTTCCATGAGGAGTTCGAGGATTTGGGCCTGGATGGTGACATCGAGCGCGGTAGTAGGCTCGTCGGCAATGAGGAGTTTTGGGTGACAGCAGATGGCCATTGCTATCATGATGCGCTGTTTCATGCCGCCGGACAGTTGATGTGGATAATCGTTGTAGCGTTGCTCGGGCGATGGGATTTTCACCTTGTGGAGGAAGTCTATGGTGATTGACTTTGCCTCGGCCCGCGATACGCGGCGATGCAGGCGGAGCGCCTCGGAAATCTGATAGCCGATGGTGAACACCGGGTTGAGCGAGGTCATGGGTTCCTGGAAAATCATTCCTATGTCATTGCCTCGGACTGAGCGCATTTGAGATTCCGGAAGTTTGAGAAGGTCGCGTCCCTCGAATACGATTTCTCCGCCGACGATTCTGCCGGGGGGAGAAGGGATGAGGCGCAGGATGGAGAGGGCAGTGACGCTTTTGCCGCAGCCGCTTTCGCCTACGAGGCCGAGGGTTCTCCCCTGCCCTATCGAGAAACTGATTCCGTCGACGGCGCGCGCGATTTTGGAGTCCGAGAAGAAGTGAGTCTTCAACTCGCGAACGTCAAGGATAATATCCAAGAGTTACTTCTCTCCTTCGAAGGCGAGGCGCGGGTCAAAGGCGTCGCGCAGGCCGTCGCCCAGGAAATTGAATGCCATGACTGCGATGAAGATGAACATGCCCGGTATCAGAATCCACGGGTGAAATCTTATTTCGGAGATATTCATGGCCTCGCTGAGCAGATTTCCCCAACTCGCGTAGGGTTCTTGAATGCCCACGCCTATGAGGCTCAGGGCCGACTCACCCAAGATGTAGGCCGGGATGCTGAGAGTGACAGCGACAATAACATAAGAGAGCGTGTTCGGGAGAATGTATCGGAGTATTATCCGGAGCGAGTTTTCGCCGGAAGAGATTGCCGCGGTCACGAACTCCTTTTCTCTAATCGAGAGAACCATGCCCCGGATGACTCTGGCGAGGCCGGCCCAACCGATGAAACTCATGATGAGTACGATCATGAAGTAGACTTCGATTGACGAGAGGCCGGGCGGAAAGGCGGCGCGAAGGGCGAGCATGAGGTAGAAGCCCGGGATCATCATGACCATTTCGCACAGGCGCATGAGAGCGTTGTCGGTGCGCCCGCCAAAGAAACCGGAGATTCCGCCAACGATCATGCCGACGAAAAATGAGACAATGACGCCCACGAATCCGATAGAGAGCGACACCCGGCTGCCGTAGAGGATGCGTGAGAAGAGGTCGCGGCCCCGGTAGTCAGCGCCGAGCAGGTAGAGACGGGCGGGCTCGTCGACTCCGAACAGCCGAGTGTTCATGGGGATGAATCCGAGCAGTCGGTGTTCTGCGCCGTGAACGAAGAATTTCAGGGGAAACGGCCTGGTTGAGTCCTGCACGTAGACCCGGTTGTAATACTCATCGAAGGTGTAGGAGTACCTGTACACAAACGGGCGCAGGTGGAGATTGCCTGATTCGTCGACGAAATTCAGCCGCATCAGCGGGCAGTAGGACAGTTCGCGGCGCTCGTCGTCGAAGCTATAGGGCGCGACGAAGTCGGCGAACAGGGCGACTGCATAGAAGAATGCGAGAACCCAAAGGCTGAATATTGCCAGCTTGTGGCGGCGCAGGCGGCGAAGCGCCATTCCCGTTTGACTGACAGACGGCGGTCCCGATTCATTTTGCATGTTTTGGCTCATTGATATGACACCTGCGGGTCGGCAATTGCGAGGAGCACGTCTGCGACGAGGTTTCCGACAACGAGGAGCAATCCGCCTATGAGCATGCTGCCCATGACGAGAAAGAGGTCCTGACTCCTCACGGCTTCGAGCATTACCTGTCCCAGGCCCGGGTAGCCGCAGACTATTTCGAGCAGAGCGGCGCCGCTCAGCAGACTTGACAACTCGAATCCGAATATCGTGACCATAGGATTGATTGCGTTGCGGAGGGCATGGCGATATATGACCCTGCTTTCCGGGAGTCCTTTGGCGCGGGCCGTCATTACGTATTGCATCCGGAGCACCTCGAGCATATTGCCTCGCATTATTCTTTGGAGACTTGCGAGACCGCCGATGGAAAGGACTACAGTCGGTATGACCAAATGCAGGGCGACGTCAGCGAGTTTGGCCATTCGGGAAAATTCGTAATAGTTGGGGGATTTCAGTCCGCCGATGGGAAGCAGGCCGAACTCAGCCCCCAGGAAGTAAAGCATCAACAGGGCAAGGAAAAAGCCCGGCAGGGACATTCCAATGAAAGAGATGGCGGAGAAGATTTTGTCGCCTAAGGAGTATTGGTGGACTGCGCAATACACTCCGATGGGAATGGCGACGAGCCAAGTTATCAGAATGCTCGATATGGAAAGCAGCAGTGTATTAAGGAGACGCGTCCCTATGACGGTGGCGACCGGCTGCTTTTGGGAAATCGAAAAACCCAAATCGAGGTGGATAAGGTTTCGGAGCCAGTAGACGTATTGAACCAGCGGCGGCTTGTCCATGTGGTACTGAGCCTGGAGTCGCCGGATGGTTTCGTCGGAGATTTGAGGGTTCATTCTCAGGGTGGCGAAATAGTCGCCTGGCGCGAGTTGAATGAACATGAACGCCACGAATGACATGGCGAGAAGAAGCGGCAGGAGGATAAGCAGGCGGCGTAAGATGTAAGCGCTCACATTAGTGCCCCAAAACAAACATGATTGAGCCCACGAGTAATGCTCGTGGGCAGTCTATAAGTTCCCAAATCCCCCCTGCCCCCTTTGCAAAAGGGGGGGAAGGATTACTTAATGAGATATATCTCCTCGATATTATGGAATGCACCACCGAAAGGAGTCGGATAGAGGTTCCCGAACTTGTTCCGGACGGCGAAAATCGATTCGGGCATGACTGTAAAGATTACCGGAAGTTGTTCCGAGACGATCAATTGCCATTCGTCGTAGAGCTTCTTGCGCTTGTCGCGATCGAGTTCCTGTACACCCAGGTCGAATGTTTCGTCCATTCGCGCTTCCCAAGTGGTTGCCGGTTTCTTTTGGCGCGGATACCACTCATGGAGCTGACCTGACGAGTGCCAGACATTCTTTCCGAAGTGCGGTTCTATTCCGCCGGTCAGTCCCAAGAGAATGCACTCCCAATCGGCTGTCGAAGAGAGTTTATCGACAAGGTTATTGAACTCAAGCGCCGTGAAGCGAACGTGCATGCCGACTTCCTCGAGGTCCTTCCGGATCATGTCGGCTATTTTCACGCGAACGGTGTTCTCGGCGTTTGTGAACAGATTGAATTCAACTTTGTGGCCCTCGGGGTCCTCTATGTAGCCGTCGCCGTTCCGGTCTTTGAATCCTGCATCTGCGAGGATTTGCCGAGATTTTTCCGGATTGTAGTCATACTTTATCACGTTTGGGTTGTAGAAGAAACCGGCGCTGGGACTCATCGCAGAATGCTGAATGTATGCGAGGCCGTTCATCGCGAGGTCGATTATTGACTGCCGGTCGAGCGCGAGGGCGACCGCCTTGCGGAATTGAAGGTTAGCGAACCACTTCAGTTTGATCGGATCGACATAAGGTTTCCCGGTCTCCGGATTTTTTTCCGGGTTCTGGTTGAACACGATGAAGTTTGTGCCGAAGTCGGGGCCCGCCCGATAGATAGTGAAGTTTTTCTGTTTTTCGAGGGGTTTAAGAATCGGATAGTCAGACCCCCGGAGGCCGAAGTAGTCGCTCTCGCCGTCCTGGAATTTGAGTAGCGACACATCGATATTTGGAACAATGAGGATGATGATGCTGTCGAGATAGGGCAGGCGGTTGCCTGCGGAATCAGTGCGCCAGTAGTGCGGGTTGCGTTTCAGGACAACGCGTTGACTGGGCTCATAGTGATCGATCATGAAGGGGCCGGTACCCACTATTTCTTCCGGCTTCGAGTCGACGCCCCATGTGGAGTTGAAGGTTCCATCCCGGACGGATTTTTCCAGGATATGCTTCGGCAGGATTTCCTGAACAAGCCCTTGTAGAAAGGGAGCGAATTTGACGGGTGTCTTGAAGGTGACCGTCAGGTCGTTCACCTTTGTGACATCGAATTCCTTGCCCTCGATGGTGAACACGTCGCGACTGCTGGTCGGGATATCCTTGTTGTAAACAAGTTGGCGGTAAGTGAAGACCACGTCGTCCGCCGTGAGGGGTTTCCCATCATTCCACTTCACGCCTTCCCGCAAATGGATTGTCCATGTCAGGCCGTCGGGCGAAATATCCCAGCTTTTCGCCAGGGCAGGCTCCGGCTCGGCTGTTATCCCGGATACCCGCGTGAGTCCCTCGAATATATACTGCGTGATAGCAGTCGTTGAAGTTTCCTGCGCTATAATCGGGTTGAAGCTCTTCGGATTTGCGATGTTAGCGAGGACCAAGTTGCCGCCGGATGAGCCCACTTTTGGCTTATAGTCGGCCGGAGTGACTATCATGGCAGGGGCTGGCGCGGGCTTTTGTGAAGCGGGCGTACCGCCGCTCTGTTTTTTGCCGCAGCCGAGAATCAGGCATGTTAAGGTGAGGCCGAGGAGCGTGTTTGCAACTAAACGAAAGGTCAAGATTCTTCAGGCCTCCGAAAGGTTATAAAAGGCGCGGTGCGCCGTGCCCGTACAGTCTCGCACGAAGGGAAACGGGCTGCAAGAGTGTCACAGTGTTTTGTCCAGATAGAACCAGAGGGCGATACAGTAAATACCCACGAGTATTATCTGGATAACCTCAATTTTGCCAAAGTTTTCCATGGGATGCCTTAAAGGTTTACTTTAGGTCCAAAATCGAGGGCGAACACAAGGTTCGCCCCTACAGAAACTGAGGGTTCGAATAAATTCGCACCCACAGGAGTTCTCATCCGAGAGATTCTTCGCTTCGCTCAGAATGACATTATGGGGCGAATTCCTCACCCACGCTTTTTCGAGCGTCCCGCACTTGCTTTCGATTTCTTGGCGGCAACCTTTGCCTTTTTTACAGTGGCACGCGCTGGTCGTTTCTTGGTTTTGGCCTTTTGCTTGTTGGCTTCTTCCTTTACTGCTGCCTGCGCGGCGGCTAAACGAGCGATTGGGACCCGATAAGGTGAACAGCTCACATAGTTGAGGCCTATTCTGTGGCAGAACTCCACAGCGCTTGGTTCGCCGCCATGTTCGCCGCAGATACCGAGTTTAAGGTCTTTGCGGACGCTTCGGCCTTTGGCTGCTGCGATTTTCATGAGCTCGCCAACGCCGACCTGATCCAGCACCTGGAAGGGGTCTTTTTCGAAGATGCCTTTCTTCAAGTAGTCATTGAGGAACATTCCGCTGTCGTCACGGCTGAACCCGTAGGTCATTTGTGTGAGGTCATTCGTGCCGAAGGAGAAGAATTCGGCTTCCTCGGCGATCTTGTCGGCGGTCAAAGCGCCACGCGGAACCTCGATCATTGTGCCGACTGTGTATTTGACCTTTATGCCTTGTTCTTTCATCACTTGAGTGGCCACTTCGATGGCGTCTTTCTTGAGCAGCCGAAGCTCCGTGACGTCGCCGATAAGGGGGAGCATTATTTCGGGAATGACCTTGATTTTCTGTTTGGCCAATTCGCACGCTGCCTCTATGATGGCGCGAGTCTGCATCTTATAGATTTCCGGGAATGTTATGCCGAGGCGGCATCCGCGATGGCCAAGCATCGGGTTGAACTCTTTGAGGCTCTCGACCTTTTCGCGGAGCTTCTCGACCGGCACATTCATCTCAGCGGCAAGCGCCTCGATTTGAGCGCGTTCATGGGGCAGGAACTCGTGGAGCGGCGGGTCAAGGAGCCGGATGGTAACCGGCAGACCGGCCATTTCTCGGAAGATACCTATAAAATCGCCCTTTTGCATCGGCAGGAGCTTTGCCAGAGCGCGCTCGCGACTCGCTACGTTATCGGCAAGGATCATTTCACGCACTGCCATGATGCGGTCGCCTTCGAAGAACATATGCTCGGTCCGGCAGAGTCCGATTCCCTCGGCCCCGAACCCTCTGGCCACTTTGGCGTCATTGGGGGTGTCGGCGTTAGTGCGGATATTGAGGCGCCGAGTTTCATCGGCCCATTTCATGAGTATTCCGAAATGGCCGCTGAGGCTGGGCATGACAGTTCTCACCTGGCCAAGCATAACTTCGCCTTTGCCACCGTCGAGCGAAATGAAATCACCCTCGTTGACAGAGAGGCTATCTACCGTGAATCTCCGGTTTGCGTAATCGACAACGAGGTCGCCACAGCCTGCGACGCAGCACTTCCCCATTCCCCTTGCCACAACCGCCGCATGCGAGGTCATGCCACCCCTTTGGGTGAGAATTCCCTGTGCGGCCGCCATACCACCGATATCCTCCGGAGAGGTTTCAATTCTCACGAGTATGACCTTTTCGCTCTGGCCCGCGAGCTCTTCCGCCCGGTCGGCGGTGAAGACGACCTTGCCCGTGGCGGCTCCGGGTGAAGCCGGTAACCCGCGTGCGATGACTTTTTTCTCGGCGGAGGGATCGAATGTCGGGTGGAGGAGTTGATCGAGGTCGGCCGGCGGGACACGGCGAAGGGCTTCTTTCTTGGTGATAAGGCCTTCCTTCTTCATGTCTACGGCGATTCGAATAGCGGCAGTTGCCGTGCGCTTTCCCCTGCGCGTTTGCAGCATCCACAGTTTGCCTTTTTCTATGGTGAACTCGATATCCTGCATTTCCGTGAAGTGTTTCTCGAGCTTCTTGTAGATTACGGTGAGTTCTTTGTACACTTGCGGCATGAAATCTTCGAGGGAGACCAAGTTGGGATCAGTTTTGCCGACGTTGTTGATGGGTTGAGGAGTCCGTATGCCGGCAACGACGTCTTCGCCCTGTGCGTTGGGCAGATACTCTCCATAGAAGCGTTTTTCGCCGGTGGCAGGGTCGCGAGTGAAAGCGACGCCGGTGGCGCAGTCGTTCCCCATGTTGCCGAAGACCATGGTTTGCACGTTGACGGCGGTTCCCCAATGTTCGGGTATATTATTCAGTTCCCGGTATTTTTTTGCGCGCTTGGTATTCCACGACTCGAATACGGCGCCGATAGCTCCCCATAACTGCTTCATAGGCTCTTCGGGGAAATCCTGGCCTGTGTGCGTTTTGACCGCTTGTTTGAACTTTGCCGTCAGTTCTTTCCAGTCTTCGGCAGTCAGTTCCATATCCAGTTTTACATTTTTTTCCTTCTTTTTTGCTTCAATCAGGCCCTCGAACGCCTCGTCTTCGACCCCCATTACCACGTTTCCGTACATTTGGACGAAGCGTCTATAGGCGTCATATGCGAAGCGTTCATTGCCTGTCTGTGTGATGATTCCTTGTAGTGTCCGAGCGTTCAGGCCGATGTTGAGGACAGTGTCCATCATTCCTGGCATCGAGACTCTGGCGCCGGAGCGTACCGACACAAGAAGGGGGTTGACGGGGTCGCCGTATTTGCGGCCCATAACCTTTTCGACCTTTGCCAGAGAGGATGCAACCTCTTCAGTGAGGCCTTTGGGGTAACGTTGATTATTCTCGTAGAATTCCGTGCAGACTTCGGTGGTGATTGTAAAACCTGCGGGGACAGGAACGGCTAGATTCGTCATTTCAGCAAGGTCTGCTCCCTTACCACCAAGCAGATTCCGCATTGCGCTGCTTCCTTCGGCTCTGTTGTTTCCGAAGAAGTATACTCTTTTCCTAGCCACGGCCATTCCTCCAGATTGTTTGTGGAATCCCTGTTCAGTGTTTCAGGATGAAGATAGCATACTTTATAGCACAAGACCTTGGTTTATTTCAACCTGATAATTGCGCGGTGAGGTCCGAGAAGGTTTCAGTAGTATTCGATACTCATCGATTTGATGGAGAAGAGAGTCCCGACGTCTTGACTCGGGCGAAGAGCAAAGCGTCTTATTTCAGGATCATAAAGGGTCAGACCGTTCCGATAGAGAGGGATTCTGTAACCATGAAATAGGCCGTCGGCGTCAGCGTAGAATGCTATCGACTTCGGGCCATCGTAGTTTGTGTCTTTTCGCGTGACCCAGAACAAGCGAACGACGTCGCGGGTATTGGCCTTCTTCTTGAGCATCATCTCGAAAGTCACATACTTAATCGGTGGACCGATGCGAATGGGGGGCAGTTTGAGCATTGCCCATTTGTCGGTGACAATGAAAAGAGGGTACGTCATGTTCGCGCCCCAAACGCGAGACATTCCCGCAGATATTTCGATAGTGGCTTGGTCGGTCCACTTCAGGAAATCGAAGGCGGGCGGGCGCGCGTCTGAGTCAAACTCGGGTGACTTCGCGGGAGTCAGCGAATACGATTCGGGATCGAAAGAAAGGAGCACGTACTGTGGGGAGGTCCAATCTTTTTCACGGCTGTTTTCCTTGTCCAGGTCAACAACGATATTAGGAGGCAAGAACGAAAGATTGCCTTCCACATTTTTCCTGTCATAAGCGAGGCCCATGGCCGTTGGAAACCCTGTGGCGAAGAGAGGCACACCTTTGTGTCCCCATGGGATTCCGGAAACATAGAAGCGGGTATAGGGCCGGAAAACCGGGTATTCTGACCTTATTGTTTCCACAATTCTCTTTGTGATGGTTTGAGCGGCGAGCCATTGGCGATCATAATACTTGGTGAGCGCAAGAGCCGGAATTACAAAAAAAACTGGAACGGCTATTCGGAAAAGTTTGTGTTTCCACCTATCCCCTACCCCACAGGCAATCATTGAAAGAATATAGCAAGAGCCGACGGACGGCAAATATAGGAAACGCGACCAGTGTCGGAGTCCGATTGTGCGATAGGCGCCGATGACCGGAATTAGCGTGATAATCATTAAGATCAGGCAAAGGCCGACTGCTCTCAGATCAATTGCGCGCCGCCAGGCCAGGATAACGACGGTAGCGGCGACTCCGATCAGCACCGAGGCCTGTATCATGGCTTGGTGCGAGAACTCCGGCGATATCGGCGCAAAAGAGAATGCAATTCCGCGCAGAAGGATGGCCGTAGCATCATCGAAGAGCATCGCGAAGTTGCTGAGATAGAGCGAGAAGACGTCGTCACCAGCATCCGTCAAATATCCGATCCTCAGACGGAATACATATTTTGTCAGCAGGGCGACCAAAAAGATCACGGCCCAGAATGGAGTGTATTCGATTACGCGCTTTCGCCAGGAGATGCTGATGGAGCGCAGCCGAACCAGAAAGGGGTCAAGCATGATGAGCGTCAGCGGAAGTGTGTAGACAAGTTCTTTGCAGAGAGTTCCCGCAACGTACCAGAGAAAAGAGGACAAGAAATACGTGGTGCGTCCGCGAATTCGATAGTATACGAAGAGGTTGAGGCTGAGTAAATAGAAGATGACGGCCCAGGAGTCGAA
>JACRIR010000138.1 GCA_016215705.1 Candidatus Poribacteria bacterium
ATTTTTCTGCTCGGCTCCGCGCTCAATCGCGCGGGGCGGCGGGGCTTCGCTTCGGCTCGCGGGCAAAAAGTTTCCTTTCCCCTTCAACCCCCTTCCACTTTTTGCCCGCTCGCCAAAATTGCACGGTCGGACTGGATAAAAAAACTATTTCTATAAACCAAGAGCTGCGCAAACTTTTTTATACTGATCCAGACTGATTCCATTACACCATTCATCTGGATTCTTGTTTTTTGAGTTTTGATAATCTTCAAAGGATAACCACCTTGCATCACTTACTTCACCATCGGAAAAATTAATAATTGATAAATCCTGGTTAAAAAGCGTGGCGTAGCTCTCGTAAACATGCATTACATCCCTACGTTTCCCTTTCTCCACTAACTTCAAATCGTTCCTTTTAACTCTCAAACCAATTTCTTCAAAAAGTTCTCTGACGACGGTTTCATAAAAAGTGGATCCTGCTTTCACGTGCCCCCCTACATATGTTTGCCATTTTCCAGGGTTTCCAGAGACATGGGGCGCACGACGGGTACATAAAATTGCCCCATTATTATTGAGTATCCAAGTATTTACTATAGCATGCCAAATTTTGTAGGGTTTTTGATGTACAATGCTGCGAGGACTTGACTTAATAACATTACCGCACTCATCAAAACAGAGTAGCATTTCTTCGTCGTCGTTATGAGTAATATTTGTCAGCATATCTATAATGATAGCTATTTTTTCTATAAAAAGAAAGGGCTGACTGAGAAAAATCTCAATCAGCCAGTTTGAAATTAGTGTACAATCACAGCGAGTTCAGAAAGGAGACAGACCGCATCTGGAAGTGCCAAAAGGTGCTTGGACTCCATTAGTGCCGCGAGTTCCTGTCTGAATCGCGAGATCGTTTCCGCATCATGCACCCCCCTTAAGTACTCGAGATAAGTCCGCATGGCCTCCTTCGCCTCCGCATGGCGCACCCAGTCCGGGGTATCTGGAAGTTCGGTGAGCCAGCACAGGTAGGCGAGGTCGAGGTAGTTCGATAGCGTATCGGGAATGCTTGCAATGCGCAGGATGCCGCTATCGATCTGGGATCGGATCTCCTCGTCGGTACACTCCCGTGCTTCCTTGACCAGGAAGCCGACGTAGTCCCGCATAGACTTCTGTGTCGCTCCAAAGACCTCCTTCCGGTTGAAGCGACGGATCATGCGGGCCACGCGAACGGGCCAGGACGTCTCCACGAAGATGAGAAGATCATAGAAAGCGCGTACCTCCGGAGGGACGATGAGCGTGCCGTCCAGAAGGTAGCAGTGTCCGGTTCCAGACGGGAACATGCTATAGAGGTATCCGGTGGACGGGTCGACGTAGAAGTCGGTCGCGCCAGCCAACTGCTTCATGGTTCGCCTGCCGCCGAATAGGGTGAATGACCTGCCGTTCCAAGTGATCCTTGGTGCAGACGGATCCGCGGCATCCTCCATGCGCACGATCGTCTTCATGATGTCGTAGCGCGAAACCAGGAACCGGTTGCCGGCCTTGATGCACCGTACGGCCTCAATCAGGTCTCCCAGGAAAAAGCGGTCGGCGTATCGTCGTGCCTCGCGCATCCCCTTGTTGATCCAAAGGTCGAGCGGCAGGTAGATGATGGTTGTGTTCAGGATAACTTCCACGTCGGCACGGAGGAATGTGCAGAAGTGACTCTTGCCACTGGCGACATATCCCGTTACGCCGAGCAGCAGATTGTCCTCCTTGAGCCTTCCCTGGAGCGGTTTCAGCCGCAGCTGAACCTCCCGGAGTGCGTCACGCAAAAAAAGTAAGCGCATGTCAGTTCACCTCCCTTAGGTTCAGTAGGGCGTGCATCCGATGCAGAGTCTCCCCTTCTTCACACAGCAGATTCCTCCGTCGGCACCAGCGAAGGTGTCCGAGGAGATCAACTGCGTTCAGATAATGGATAGCCGTACGGAGTGCGCGCTGGTCCAGTCGATCCGGACCGCTGTAGGCGGAGAGCAGCTGGTACCATTGCCAGTCGTGCCCGAGGACACGAGGGAGCTTCCGAAGCTCCCATGCCAGGCAATAGTCTCCTGCATGCTCCCAGTCAAACAGTCCGGTGAGTACACCTTCTTGAATAACAAGATTCTTGGAATCTACATCTCCATGACAGAAGAGAGGGTCAACACTGCGGAAGTACTCCCGCAGCGCATCATACCCGCGCCACAGCCAGGAAACGTAGGAGGGCAGATAGGAACCGGGCATGGGCGCATGCCATTCGGACCACTTCCTGATTTGCATCTCGAGGAAGTCGCCGAAAGTGGTATAGCCCAGTGGAACGTCCAGGGCAGCGTCGAAGGACCCGAAGGTCGTGCACGGACGCAAGTAATGAAGCCTGCGCAGCACCTCTCCAAGCTGCTCCAGGACACGATTCCCGAATTGATCGGGGGTTGGTGCCTTTCCCGACATGTATGCCATCTCCACGACGAGTGGATCTGGTCGTACCTCAGTCAGCTGAGGACTGAGGTGTTGCAGTGGCGAAGCCTGCAATACACGAAGGATGGCACGCTCTTTCGCTGCCTGCTCGGGTGTCCGGCAGACTTTACGATAGGTCGAAGTGTTCTTCATCTCTCTGTACCTCCTTTCGCGATTGCCTGTAGCTTCAGCCACTGCGCCGGAACGTCCTTAGCGTGAAATAGGAGACTTCCAATGACAAGCTCGTCCGCAAGTCGCGCCAAGCGACTGAACGTCTTATCATTGACTCCTCCGTCAATGCCAAGGCGACAGGCCGAGTTATGCTCCTTGAAGAGCGCCCGGGCCTGCTTGATCCGGTCTATGAGTTGCGTGTCCGGTTCGAGGCAGTAACCTCCGGCTTGGATCGCCATGACGAAGATAGTGTCCAGTCTTTTGAGATATGGAACCGTCGCCGTCACCTGCGTGTTGATGTCTACCGCAAGACCGGGCCGATAGCCGCCGATACGAGCCGCTCCGAGGAACGCTTCGATGGCGGGTCGGCCGGTCTTTGGGAAGGCGTGCAGCATGACGAGGTCCTGAGGCCGAAGGAAGGAGAGATTGGGCGGGTTGTCGTTGAACGGCTGGAAGAGATGCACAGTGGCCGACGCGCGGCAGTCTCGCATCCGGACGTTTCCGAGCTCTTCTACCTTGAAGAAGTTCGGAATGGTCAGATTTGAGCACACATCGATATGCACGGATTCGCATCCGAGGTCCTCCATCTGTTGCAGGGAGTCAGCCAACGGCGCTTCCAGTCGTGCAAGGCTGGGGCTAAGTAGTGCCATAGCGTCCCTCCATTCTCCGCAACAGATCCCTCCAGCGCTCGAGTTTTTTGTCTCCGTCACCTCCGTTGAAGTGGTACGCGTTGACTTCCTCGCCGTTCAGGGTGGGCTGGCCGTCTTCAATGGCGAACGTCTCGTACTGTCGCAGGCAGTTGTTCGTGACCGGCATGGAATGCACGGGTAGGTTGAACCGAATGAGGCAGTAGTTGATCATGTTCTGATCGAAGATCGACGGACGCTTCCCCGTAGTGATGAGGTAATCCTTCCATGTCTCCAGAAAGCGGCGGAACCACGCAGCGTGAGTCTCGCGGGAAGCGAAGAACACGCCCGTGTTGAAGTAGAAGAATCCGTCGTCCTCTGTGTAGCGCATGCGGAAGTCCGGGTCGAAAGGCTGGAACTCCTCCTCCATCTTCTCCTTGTACCCGACGAACAGGTCTGGTGTGAGAACCAGGCTGCTGTCGGAGATGGCGAAGTAGGGCTCAAGTTCCCAGAACGCCTGAAGGACGAGTATGTCCACGTCGATGAACAGGATGTGACTGGCCTCGGGAAGGTGCTCGAAAAGGCGAAGCTTCTCCGCGCATGCATGATCCGGGAGATCCCGCGGGAAAGGGTTGCCTTCCTCAGGAACTTGGATCACATTGCACGGCAGCGCCACCTTAGGCCTGAAGCTGTTGAGACAGAGCACCGACACTGGCAGGTCGGTCAGGCTACGGATTGCCGCCAACCAGAGCTCCAGGAGTCCTGCATAGGAGGCGTTGCAAATCGTCACGATCATCGGTCTCATGCTTGTTCCTCCCAAGCTTCCTGGATGTAGGTTAGAAGCCGCCGAAGCGAATCGTCGACCGATTCAACCTCGGTGTTGAGATGCAGACTGATCAACCCAGTACGGTTCTGGGTCGCCAGTCGCTGGTTCTGTGCGAGAGACTGGGCAACGCTGTTGTCGCCACGGTCCGTGAGGCGCTGTTTGAGGATGTCCGGGCTTGCATCCAGCCAGATCCATCGCAGGTCAGGCGCGAGCGCTCGGCGTGCGAGAAACTCGTGCACCTGCGTGATGACAAAGACATGGACAGCCCGTGACTGTGTCCAACGCGCCTCGAAGAAACTCGATGGATCGATCCAATACCAGTTTCCACGCGCCCCAACGAAACCGGTGAAGCGGGGGTCGGTGCGGTAGGATTCGAAATCCGCCGGGTCAACGAAGTGGTAGTCCGTGCCGTCGATCTCGTGGGAGCGACGCGGACGAGTGGTGTATGCAACATACTGCATAACCCGCTCGCCGATTTTGGAGGCAAGCAGGCGGCGGTTGAGAGTCGTTTTACCGACACCTGTAGGACCGCCGATCGCGAGTGTGATCGCGGGTGGGAGAATCGGTCGGCTCTCCTCAAGCCAGGGGGTGTGATCATGGGTCACTGCGCTTATGCATAGGACTCGGAAGTCCTTCACCCAAATCACGCCGCCCTCACCGTGATGCATCATGGGAACGTCGAGTATCCCTCGAACCAGTCCCTTTTTTGTGAGACTGAGAACAAGAGAAACCCAGAGACCTTCCATGGTGTAGGGGTTAGGATCCGACAGCACGAAAACGCACGCGCTGCCGGGGATCACCTGCACAACCTTCCCCAAGTAGGAGGTCGGCAGGAGCTCTTCGATAATGCAGCTCTCAAGCGCGTTCATCGTGCTGTGTTCCTTTCTTTTGCTGAAGTTGATTGTAAAAGAGCTATACCTTGAGACCATCTCAAGGATTTAATACCTTACCATTTCTGGTTAGTTTTATCCAGTCCGACCGTGCAATTTTGGCGAGCGGGCAAAAAGTGGAAGGGGGTTGAAGGGGAAAGGAAACTTTTTGCCCGCGAGCCGAAGCGAAGCCCCGCCGCCCCGCGCGATTGAGCGCGGAGCCGAGCAGAAAAAT
>JACRIR010000139.1 GCA_016215705.1 Candidatus Poribacteria bacterium
CCCACGGCATAAACGGCCCCTGCGGCCAATCACACTGTGTTTGGATTCTCGGGAAATGAATGCGAGGAGGTGAAATCGAAAATGGCAAAACGAGTAGCTATAGTCGGATTCGGCCAGACACATCACGCGACCACGCGGAGAGACGTGAACGGGGTCGAGTTGATTAACGAGGCCGTCGTGAGGGCGCTCGATGACGCCCATCTGACAATCAACGATATAGATGCCGTCGTCATAGGCAACATGGACCACTTCGAGGGAATCAACTACGTGGACAACTGGAGCGTCGACGGCTCAGGCGCATACATGAAGCCCCTCTTCAAGGTATGCACCGGCGGAACAACCGGCAGCACCGTCGCAATGGCCGGATTCTACCACGTCGCCTCCGGTATGTTCGACACCGTCCTCGCAATCGGATGGGAAAAGAACTCGGAGTCCGATACGACCGGCGCAATCATCACCGCTTTCGAGCCGGTGTGGGACCGTCCCACTTTCGCGGGCGCTGTCGGCGGCCTTGCGCAGGATGCCATGAGGTACATGCACGACACCGGCGCCACCCTCGAGGACTCGGCGCGCGTCGCCGTCCGTGACCGCCAACATGCCCTGAATAATCCGTATTCGCACCTGAAACTGAACATCACAATCGATGACGTGATGAACTCACCCATGATCTCCTACCCGATCCGATTCCTCGATATGTGCCCGCGCACCGATGGCGCCGCCGCCGTCATCTACGCCTCCGAGGACAAGGTGAAGAAGATTACCGATAAGCCCGCGTGGTTCCTTGCAACCTCGAACCGGCACGATTACACTATGGCCGGCGACATCCCCTTCGGACGCCTCACAAGCCTTGAAAGCGCCTCAAAAGAAGTCTACAAGAAAGGCGGCATAAAGGAGCCTCTGAAGGAGATCGACGTGGCCGAACTCTACATGCCCAGTTCATGGGCGGGGCTCATGTGGATCGAGTCGCTCGGCTTCTGCAAGAGAGGACAAGGCCCAAAGCTCGTGGCCGACGGAGTCACAAACATGGGCGGTGAGCTTCCCATCAACCCATCGGGCGGAGTGCTCTCGTGCAATCCCATCGGCGCCACCGGCCTCATCCGCGTGGGCGAAGCCGCTCACCAGATAATGGGGAAAGCCGAAAAGAAGCAGGTTCCCGACGTGAAGATTGCTCTTACCACGGGATTCGGCGGATGCTTCTGGTCGGATGTCATACTCTTGGGCAAGAACAAGCCGAAATAAGAAGAGGGAATCTATCATGGCAGATGAAAAACCAAGAAAAGAGTTCATAAAGATAACGTCAGGCGACATGGCGCAGCCATTCGAGTGGTCGGTCGGCAGGCACGGAAGCAAGTTCCTCGCAGAACTAAGGGACAATAAGCGCTTCCTCGGCATCAAATGCCCAAAGTGCGGGACAGTCTATGCGACTCCGCGCCAGGTCTGCCGCACCTGTTTCGTCGAAATGAAGGAATGGGTTCCGCTCGGCAACGAAGGAACAATCGAGACCTTCACCATCCTCAATTTCGGGTTTGTCGATCCCGATACCGGCACGGAGCGGCCGGTACCCTACACCTGCATATTCGTCAAGCTGGACGGCGCCGATACATCCATCGGCCATTTCCTCGACGAGACCGATATCAATAAGATAAAAATCGGTATGCGCGTGCAGGCAGTCTTCGAGGAAAAGCGAAAGGGCTCGCTCCTCGACGTGAAACACTTCACGACAGTAAGCGAATAGCAGCCATGTTGTAAATTATAGGGGCACGGCGCGCCGTGCCCCTGCTTCTTTCGCATCATTAGGAGAACTTTCTGCAAATACTGCGTTTATTCGGGGACACGATGCGGCATCGTGTCCCCGAATAAACGCTGCCCTCGGCGCTGGAATCGATTTCTCCGCCAAGTATCACGCGTCTGTTCATGCTCATCCCGTTTCTTCCTAGACAACCATACCTCTTGTTTCTTTCCCGGCAACCGTGATAATATTGCGCCTAAACGAATCCCTCCCGCAGAGAGGCATAACTTCAGGAGAAACTGCAATGGACAAACAGTTGGCCGGCCGGCTGCACGACAAAATCAGCAACATCAAAATCATCGACACGCATGAGCATCTGATGAATCGCGAGATGTTCAAGGACTTGGGCTTCAATCTCTTTTCCGCTTTGGAAATGGAATACGTGAAGGACGACCTCCTCACGCAGGGGATGGACCCAAACCTCCTCCTCGAAAAAGCCTCGGAGCCGGAAATCCTGTTTGCAGAACTGCTCCCGCTCCTCAAGCGCACACGAAACACGAGTTACTATCGAGTATTCTTTCAGGCCCTCCGCGATCTGCATGAACTAAACGGGGATGAACTCGATCCTGCGAATCTTAAGGCCGTCTCAGAACGCATCAGCCGCGCATACGAGCGAGCCGACTGGTATCAGTATGTCATTCGTGACATCTGCAAAATCAAGTGCATGCTCAGGGACATGGATTATCTGACGACAGACGACGATTTCATCAAGCCGGTCATCCGCATGGACAGCTACCTCATGCTCCGCCACAGAAACATCCTGCAGTCATGGATTGAAAAAGGGTATCCGATGTATGCGTTGCGCGTCCCGGAGGCCGAATATCCGGAGCGTGTGAAGAACCTCGACGATTACCTCGCTATCATAGAGGCCGACTTCCGCAGAGCGCTCGAATTCGGGACGGTTGCAGTCAAGATAGGCATCGCATATAGCCGGACACTCCAGTTTGATAATGTCTCGATTGACGACGCCAATCGCGCATTCAAGCTGCCGGACGAAAAGACAACATGGAGCGACATCAAGACGTTTCAAGATTTCATAATATTCAGAGTAATTGAAAACGCCGGCAAGCAAGGTCTCCCAGTTCAGATTCATACCGGCATGTTCGCACAGGGCAAGAACACGCTTTGGAACTCGAACCCGCTTCATCTTACAAATCTTTTTCTCGAGTTCCCGCACGTGAACTTCGACATCTTCCACGGAGGATTCCCATTCACAGGAGAGATAGGTTCACTGGCGCTTATGTTCCCGAATGTGCATCTCGACACGTGCTGGCTACCCTTGATCTCTTATGAGAGCTTCAAGAAAGCGTTCAGTGAATGGCTCAGCTACGTGCCCTATGGAAAGATTCTGTGGGGCGGCGATTGCGGCTGCGCCGAGGGTATTTACGGAGCGGTGTACATGATCCGGCAGGCCCTGTCGGAGGTTCTCGCCGAAAAAATCCGGGACGGCCAACTTGATGAAGCCCTCGCCCTCGACATAGCTAAGGCGATCCTGCATGACAATGCTGCGAGGCTGTTCGGTCTTTAACTAGTGGGGGCGCCTTAAGTTTTTGCGCATACGCAGAACCATCCCCGTCCGTCATTCCCGCGAAAGCGGGAACCATAATTAATTGCGGCACGAAACGTGCGCAATTAATTATGACGTTGTGTATAGCAGGGACGCGGTGCGCCGTGCCCCTAATAGAAGCTGTGATACAGCCATTCATGTTTCCGGCAGAACTTCTTGACGAATGGCAGCTTCAGGCCGTAGGGTATCACGCGGCTCGGCGTCCGGAATCCGATAAGTCCTGTATCTCTGTTGTAGGGATACAGGAAATTCACGACGCACCGCCTGCAAATCGAGAATCTCTCCTCGAGTATCAAACATCTTGAACCTGTGATGCGGACACGCGCCAACTGCGCTCTCTACGCTATATCCCTTCCCCTCCAACTCGCATTGTATGCTGATGTTCCCGTCCTTGAACATGTCAGCCTTCTTACAATGAATACATTCAAAACAATCATGAGAGAACATGCGCTTGACCCTTCAAGTTGAACGATTATATTAACCGTAGATGAACATCGATAAACACATCGCACCATAGCCGCAGATATCTTCTCGTTCAGAATTAACTATCATTATAGCAGATTATTGGGACTAGCTGGCTTCTCCTATACCTTCATACTACTCTTTATCAAAATCACGAATTCTTGTCGATTCTCACAGCACATTTTATGAAACTCACGCGGGCACACTGAATTGAGCCCCTACAGGCATATACCAGAAATTTCTGTAGGGGCGCGATTCATCGCGCCCGATGCGGCGACTTGGTTGCGGCTATGCTGCGCCATACTCTCGGTGGCAAATCATTTGTGTTCTCGCTTTACAGTTCAGTGGCAGGCATCGAAAGTTAATATATCTTCGCTGCCATTTTGGACAAGAGCAAAAAGAGACTGGTATAATGTGCGCAACCCAAATGAGGAGGTTTCTTATGATTCTGCTAAACCCCAAGAAGCACACACGTGAATACCTTGACGCCAAATCCCGGGAAATAATGCTGAAGACAATCGAGTTCTTCGAGAAGAAGGGCAAGAATAAAATCAAGGAAGACGACCACAAGAAGGTCTGGTACGCCGATTTCCTTGAATTCCAGAAGAAGGAGAAGGTTTTCGCGACGCTCCTTACCCCTGCAAAGTACGGTGATAAGGACTGCCGCTGGGACACGTGGCGGATATGCGAGTTTAACGAGATTCTCGGCTTCTACGGATTGGCCTATTGGTACACGTGGCAGGTCTCGATTCTCGGTCTAGGCCCAATCTGGATGAGCCCGAACGAGGAGCAGAAACTGAAGGCGGCGCATCTGCTCCGGAAGGGCGCAATATTCGCCTTTGGCCTGTCCGAAAAGGAGCACGGCGCAGACGTCTATTCGACCGAGATGACGCTCACGCCTCAGCCCGACGGCACTTACAAGGCCAATGGCGAAAAGTATTACATCGGCAACGGGAATGAGGCCGAAATGGTCTCGACTTTCGGCAAGGTTGCCGGCACAAAGGACTACGTCTTTTTTGCGGCCGATTCCAAGCACTCCCACTACGAGCTCAAGAAGAATGTCTGCGATTCGCAGAGCTACGTCTCCAATTACGCGTTGCATGACTACCCCATAACTGAAGCGGATATCCTCGAAAGAGGCCAGGGCGCGTGGGACGCCGCGCTCAATACGGTCAACATCGGAAAGTACAACCTCGGCTGGGCGTCAATCGGCATCTGCACGCATGCGCTCTACGAAGCGATCAATCACGCCTCACACCGCAAACTCTACAACATGTATGTGACGGACTTCCCACACGTGAAGCAGATGTTCACCGACGCCTACACGCGCCTGGTGGCGATGAAACTGTTCGCACTCCGAGCGGCGGATTACATGCGAGTCGCCTCGCCGGAGGACAGGCGTTACCTGCTGTACAACCCAGTCGTAAAAATGAAGGTGACGACGCAAGGCGAAGAAGTGATCATTCTGCTGTGGGACGTCATCGCGGCAAGGGGTTTTGAGAAAGACATGTATTTCGAGATGGCAGCGCGCGACATTCACGCCCTGCCGAGACTCGAGGGCACCGTTCACGTCAACATCGCCCTCATCGTGAAATTCATGGCCAACTACTTCTTCAATCCGGCCGAGTTCCCCGAAGTCGGCAAACAGATCGAACCGCGCAATGACGACTTTTTGTTCGAGCAAGGCCCCACCCGTGGACTGGGCAAAATCCGGTTCCACGATTACAGTGCAGCGTACAACAGCTACGATCTGCCCAACGTAAACGTGTTCAAGGAACAGATAGAAGTCTTCAAAGAGTTTCTGGCCGCGGCAACGCCGGACGACGAGCAAAAGAAAGACATCGATTTCCTGATGGGTCTCGGAGAGATATTCACGCTGGTGGTCTACGGGCAACTCATTCTCGAAAACGCGAAAACATACAACATCGAGAACGACCTCGTCGACCAGATATTCGACTTCATGGTCAGAGATTTCTCAAAATTCGCGCTGCAACTGTATGGAAAACAGAGCAGCACTCCTCAGCAAATGGAATACTTCATGAAGATGATACGGAAACCGGTCGTTGATAAGGCGCGATATCAGCGGGTGTGGAAGGATCATGTCTACGCATTGAAGGATGTCTATGCGATGAACGAGTAGCGCTCAGCAGAAAAAAATCTCCCTTCAAAGATTGTCCCATGATTGGCAGATGGATAGGATAAGGAAAATACTCCACTGGGACTGTACCGCAATTCTTTGTAGGGGCGACCCGCCGGGTCGCCCCTACGCCCAGAATGCAGGTCATTATAAGAAAAAGACCTTACGAGACACACCCTTCATCCCCCTTTGAACAAAGGGGGAAAGAGGGGGATTTCTCCGCACAATTAAGAAATGGCATGTTGCAACCTTCAGTTTCTCAGCAGCATTATGTTCGGCCCTACGCGCGCGGCCTCACGGTAGTTCTCCATAATCCATTCGTAGATGAGTGGCGTCTTTTCTTCGGGCTTATGAACTTCGCCTTCGCGCATGAGCACGAGGGCAGGGGGTGAATCCTCAAGTTTCCTCAGCGCCTCGGCCTGCATCGAAGCGGGAGCCGCATACGCGATCTGGCAATAGGGCGTAGGATTCGTGCGGTCTGCAAGAAAATAGTAAGCGCCTTGATTCGAGAAGTCGAAGATCGGTTCATCCGGTTTCGCATGGCTGGTTATGAAGGCGACAACTTTCTCGACTTCTTGAGCCTGCTCCGATGGAACATGCACCCCGCCGGCCCGCTCAATGTTCAAAGATGAATAACCAACGAGGCCGCTTTCCTTCCATTCCCGCAGCCTGAATCTCCGGGTCACGATGCCACCGTTCCGGCAAGTCGCATAATAGTAGAGCACAAGCCCGAGAACAACGAAGCCGAAAGCAAGATAACTGAAACACAGACTCTGGAATCGGAGGAGCAACGGGGGCGTTTCATCGGGTCCGCCGCGCTGCCGCTTTATCGCCTTGCGGAAAAGCACGACCCTCTCGAGGAAACAGATGTTCAGAATCCAGAAAGGCCCGAGGGCATACATAATGTGGCCCTCATCCGCCCGGCCGGCTGCGGACCGATAGAAAATGATTCCTGCCAGCGTGCAGAGGAGGAGCGCGGTGTCGTCGTCATTCAGTTTTCTTGCGATCAGTTCTGGCAACAACGCCAAAACGGCGCATGCATAGACGAACATCGGATAGTACCACTTGATGATTACATAGATCACGCGGTTGCGGGCAGTGGAGTTCTCGAACGGACCCTTGAGACTGCTGAGCGGCGGCAGCGGAATTCCCCATGTCTCTTTTTGAAATCTCAATTGAAGATAGCAGTTGAGAATGAAATCATCGAGGATACCACGCCAAATAAGATAGGCGAGAAACGGCAAAGCACCCACCAAAGCGCCGAGGCAATATGAGACCATTTCGTCACGCAGAAACCGTCTTCCGCAGGCATTGTCGCCAACCGCAGAAAGGAGTATGAATGCCACTCCGATAGCGCAGGCATATACACCGGTGTCGAGGCTGTAGAAAACCATCGCCGCCGCAAGCACTCCTGCGAAGAAGATGGAGGCATTGAAACTCTTCAACATCTGGTGTGAGGGCACGGCGCGCCGTGCCCCTAGTGGCAACACTGCATCGAAATAGGATTTGCCGGATGGACTCGCCGTGGTTGCTCTTCGGCCCGCAACCAACAGCGTCATGCTCAGAAAAGGCAGAAGATGTCTTTCGTTTATCATCACGTCTGCAAAAACCAACAGCACGAAGGTGGGAATTATCCAAAGCTTGTTTCGGAACAGAGAATAGAGGAGAAGATAAACGACTATCCAGACAACGGGAACAAGATATCCGCTGACATCTCCATTTGAAAGCCGGCGGTTAGCCGCGACTGACACGCCGAAGAGCGAAAAGGCGAGCCTGGTGCGCAGGAGGTTGACGCCCCAGCCGTGCTGCAAGTATATGTCGCGGAACGGGAGTTTGTCGCGAAGCGTCTCGGCGGCCGGCGCGAGCGCTTCTCCCTCATGAAAGAGGTCGAGTGCGCCGTCAATGTTTGAGTCGTAGAAAGCAGCGTATATGATGAGGGGGATCAAAACAAAGAAGAACAAGCGCAGAAGTCCGCGATGCGCAGTTCCCGCACTTATCGGGGACTCTCCCCCACGGTCCCCTAAAGGCCCACGTCCGGACCCATCTGAGCTTTCAGTCACCGCTCCCTTGTCATTCACGCGTCCTTCCATATTTCCGAAGGATATTTCATTCGCGACGCGAATGTCAAATTATGCAAAAGTGCGAGGCGCACAATAGGGACGAAGTCTCTTTCGCCTTGCTCTTTTTGTCTTCGGTCTCCATTTCGCCTTTGTCCTTTCGCCTTTCGCCTCTTCCTAGAACGTCGGGCCTTGTTTCAGATAGTTAAAGGGGACCGACCTGTTCAGTTCGGCGCAGGTGCGTGCGCCATTGGCGACGGTGATTGAAAGCTCGAAAATCTCGTGGCCGACCTCCTCAAGCGTCTTGTCGCCATCCGCGATGGCGCCTGCGTTCACATCCATATCGCCGGGCATGTTCTTGAAAGTCCTCGAGTTGCTCGAAATCTTTATTACGGGAACTCCGGGGAACCCGGCCGTCGAGCCGCGTCCGGTCGTGAAAAGGATTATTTGACAGCCGGCAGCAGCCTCGCCGGCCATCGAGTCAATGTCGTAGCCGGGCGTATCCATGATCACGAAGCCGCGTTTCGAGGGGCGGCCGGCATACTCCAGAATTTCGGTTATCGGAGTGGTTCCGCCCTTCATGATGCATCCGAGCGATTTCTCCGTAATGGACGAAAGGCCTCCCTCGATATTGCCGGGCGCGATGACCATACCGGCAAGGTCTCCGAGCGACGCGCGCACGTGTCGTTCGTGGTTGTTCACGAGGTTCTCGATTTGCTCGCCCAGTTCGGGCGTTGCGCAACGGCGCTTGAGTATATGGGCTGTGCCTATCATTTCCGTCGTTTCCGAAAGGATGACGGTTCCGCCCTCGCGCACAAAGCGGTCGGCAGCCGCGCCGACAGCGGGATTCGCCGTCACGCCTGATAGAGCGTCCGAACCGCCGCATTCGAGTCCGATAGTCAGCTCACTCACGGGAACGGGAACCCGCTTCTGCGTTCTCAACTGTTTCTGGAACCGGGAGGCAATCTCGATCCCCTTTGCGGTCGCGGCGGCGCTTCCGCCCGATTCTTGTATCACAAGGGCTTCCGCCGGCTTGCCCTCGGCTACCTGCGTCAGATAGTCGGCCTTGAGCACCTCGCATCCCAGGCCGACAACCAGCACTGCGCCGACATTCGGATTATTGATAATGCCTGCAAGCGCGCGGTGGCTCACGCCCATGTCCGCAGGTCCATAGCCGCAACCGTAACCGTGGGTGATGGGCACGACATCGGGCAGGGCCCGGCCTATCGCATCGACGACACCGTTGGCGCATGCGACTGACGACATGACGAGCACGTAGTTGCGCACGCCGAATTTTCCGTTTTCGCGTTTGTATCCAAGAAAATCCATGTTTCCCTCCGTTTCCCTCAACGAGTGCATACGTTCATTGAGGGTCCTCAATCTTTCAGCCTTTGTTTTCAATCCAATCCAAAATATGAATGCCTGCTTTCCTCCGCGCTTCTCTGCGTCCTCCGCGGTAATATTTTAGAACTATTCCTTCAAATCGCCCGGAATCGGCTGTGCGTTGTGGACGTGCACCCACTCGCCGCGGGCGATGACGCGAGTGGCCTCGAGTATCGGTTCTCCATAGCGGAACACTTTACCGCCTGTGGGTATCTGCGCAAGCGCGATTTTATGGCCGGCCTCGACATTCTCGGCGGCCACAAGCGATTGATCCGCTGCGCCCTTCACGATGACCTGTTCGCCTTTGGTTATAGGCGTCGTCGCTATCACGACGTTGTCTTTAGCGTTAATCCTGAGAGCGTTGCTTTTCAAAAGAAACTTCTCCTTTCCATTTTCGTGGATATGTGGATATTCAGAATCGTATCCTTGCTTTCCAACCCGGTGGAACGCCTCTTATCCTTCCCTGCAATACTGCTTAGGAAACTCACCGCTATTTTTCCTGGCGGACAGGCTTGATGGACAATGCCACCATGGCGCCCACCAGCATAAGCCCGATAAAAAGATAAAACACCGGCAAATAGGTTCCCCTGCGGTCAAAGAAGATCCCCGCGCTTACCGGCCCGATGGCGCCTCCGACAGTCCCCATTATGTTGAGGATTCCGTAAAGCGCTCCAAAGTTGCGCATTCCCAGATTCCCTGAGACAAGCAATGGGTTGAGGACAAGGGGCGCGCCGCTGGCAAAACCATAGACGGCCGCAAAAGTCAGGACAATACTGTAGGGCCGCGCAAACAGGATAATGACGATTGCGCCCGCAAACATGAGGAAAGCAACCGCCGTTGCTTTCCGTGCGCCCCAGGAATCTGCAAGGGGGCCAAACACAACTTTCCCGAAAGTCATGATGCCCATTACGAAGCTCCATGCGAAGGCGGCTCTCTTTGTGGAATGCCCAAGATCGTTGAGATAGGCCGGGCAATGATTGCCCAATCCGCCCGTTACGATCCCGACGAGCAGCATGATTGCGGCGATCTGCCAGAAGACCGGAAGAGAGAACGCTTCTTTCACAGTCACTCCCCAGTTCTCTACGGAAGTCTTGGAGTTCTCCGAGGCGCTCCGGTATGGTTCCAGCCCCATTTCAGATGGGCGTGTGCGTATAAGAAAAAAGATCGTCGGAATGACCGTAACGAGAATGGTCAGCCCGCTAAGCGCGAACGCGACTCTCCATCCGTATTTCTCTATGATCCAATTTGCCACCGGTGACATCACCATACCGCCAATACTGGTTCCCACAAAAGCGCCGCTCATGGCTACTCCGCGACGAGACACGAACCAGTTTGAGATGATCAGCGAGCACGGAATGATGCTGGCGCACATAAGCCCGCAACCAATGAAAGCGAAAATGATATAGAGTTGCCAGAGATGCCATATCTGGCTCCCCGCCATCAGCCCGAGACCGATTATCAACGTCCCGGTTATCATGACCGGCTTCGCTCCGAACCTGTCAATCAACATGCCGGCGATCGGCGCCGAAACAGCGGTTCCAATTGCCCCCATCAAAAGCGCAATCGTCAAGGCGCCCCGCCCCCAGCCCATGTTTGTAGTGATAGGCTTAAGGAAGATGGGAAATGTGTTGAGCACCATTCCCCAAAGCATGTATAAAATAATGAAGCATGCGGCAAGGATGTAGAAACCATAGAACACCTTGGGTCTTTGCTGAGTCATAAAAAGAAAATCCCCCCTACCCCCCTTTGCAAAGGGGGGATGTTGAATGTGTCCGACGGTTTGGGTCTGTCTCCCCTTCCCCTTTTTGCAGAGGGAGAAGATGTCGCGGTTAATTGTGAAAGAAACAGCGTGTACCTCATCGTCATTCTGAGCGAAGAATCTCGCTGCTCTTCTTGTTTCGTTCAACCAGGAACCGGGAACCGATTTTCTAGGATATTATCGCGCCTTCGGCGGCGGACTTTGCGTTGGCGGCGTAACGCGCCAGATAGCCTTTTGTTATTCGCGGCGCCGGCCGTTTCCATTGCCTCATTCTCTTGTCCACTTCGGTCTCGCCAAGTTTGAGGTCAACTCTTCGCGCCTCGATGTCGATTGAAATGATATCGCCGTTTTGGACGATTGCAATCGGGCCGCCGTCGGCCGCTTCAGGTGACAGATAGCCGACACATGTGCCCTCGCTGTAACCTGAGAACCTGCCGTCGGTCACAAGATACACCTTCTTGCTGATACCTGCAAACTTCAAAAGCGCCCGGAACATCTGCATCTCGCGCATGCCGGGGCCGCCTTTGGGGCCTTCGTAACGGATCACGATCACGCTTCCGGCCTTTATCTGCTGCGCCATGAGCGCCCGGGTGGCGTCTTCCTCGCAATCGAACACGCAGGCCGGCCCCTCGAATTTCCAGAGTTCCTTCGGGACCGCAACCTGCTTGATCACTGCGCCGCCGGGGGCGAGGCTTCCCCTCAGGACAGCGATGCCTCCGTATTCGTGAACGGGCGTGTTGAGCGTGCGAATGACATCGTCGTTGAACACCTCAGCCTTCGCGACATTCTCGCCGACGCTGCGGCCGGTCACGGTCAAAGCGTCGCGATTCAACTTGCCTTCGAGTCGCTTCATTACTCCGGGGATTCCGCCGGCCCCATCGAGATCGGTCACGGGATAAGGGCCGGAAGGCTCTATGCTGCACAGATGCGGGGTGACACGCGACATCGCGTCGAACATATCCATGTTGACTTTGATTCCGAGTTCGTGCGCAATGGCTGGAATGTGCAGCACCGTATTGAGGGAGCCGCCGATGGCCATATTGACCCGCAACATGTTGTCAAACGCGGCCGAGGTCATTATCTTCGAGGGAGTCAGATTCTCTTTCAGCAGGCCCATGACCCGCGCGCCCGCCTCGACTGCGATCCGCTCTTTTTTGGCGGAAGTCGCAGGAGCCGTGCCGTCGCCGGGGAGCGACATTCCGACGGCTTCCGTCAGACAACCCATCGTGTTTGCGGTTCCCATGCCGTAGCACGCGCCGGCGCAAGGGTAGATGCAGGCAGTGAGTTCTTCCAACTGCTCATCGGTCAATTCGCCCCCTTCCCATTTCGGCCTCAACTCTTCCATCGCCTGCTCTCCCCACTTCATTTGGAAACGCGGCCAGTAGCCGGGGTACATCGGCCCGCCGGCCACGACGATTGCCGGGATGTCGAGCCTCGCGGCCGCTATGAGCAAACCCGGCAGTATCTTATCACAAGAGCCGATGAGGACCATCGCGTCATAGCAGTGCGCTTGTACCGTGAGTTCGACGGAGTCGGCGATGATCTCGCGGCTAGGCAACACGTAGCGCATGCCCTCCTGGCCGACGGTAAGGCCGTCGCAGATGCTGATGGTGTTGAACTCCGCCGGCATGCCTCCCGCCATCAGCACGCCTTCTTTCACCTTCACGGCTATGCGATTGAGGTGCGCGTGGCCCGGATGAAGCTCGTTCCATGTGTTGACGACGGCTACCAGCGGACGCTCTACCTGCTCACTCGTGAATCCGAGGGAGTAAAGTAGCGCCCTGTGGCCCCGGGCCGTCGGGTCTCCGCCCAAATAAATATGACTGCGTTTCTTGAGGTCGCTCATGATGTAATCCTTTCTGCCTCACAACCTGTTAGCCATTTCATGCAACAACTCTTCCCAACTATCGAGGTCCCCGAATTTCGCGATAGCATTATGCACATGCCGATGATTGAGAGTAACACCACGGAGAGGACCACTGCAAGAATTCCTGCCACTAGCTCTTTCATAACCGACTCCTGATTGTCTCACGTGGTCATTTCGGCTAAGGGTTCAGGGTGGGGAGCTTCGCGCCTTTTCAGCTTCATACCGAACAAGAAACGCATTGCGTTGAAGCGTCTCACACCCAATTCATATATCGTCATGATTGCCGCAAACGAAGTCACGCACAGGAACACGTACTGAAGCATCACGCTTGCGGTCCAATCGATCATGAAATAGCCGATCACGATGATCACGCTCTGATGAAGGATATAGAACGGCAGCACAGCCTCGCCCGCGTATTCCAGCGCGCGGTTGTTGAAATTCAGATGCTTGCTTCCGAATCCGAGTATCGCGACCAGCCAGAACCAGGAGTTGAAGGCGCGCAGGAACGAAAAGGGGTAACCATAAGGCGATAAATCTGCGTACTCGAGCAGATAGAAGCCGACCGCCGTCGCAATTATGCCCATGCCGAGCGCGGCCGCCCTCTGCTTCTCCAATGCAGGTCTGAGACCCCCGTCCGTCGCCAGCAGATAACCGGAAACAAAGAACACAAGATGCGGGAAGAGCGCCCAGCCGCCGAAATCTCTGGTGCCGACGCCCCTCGGGTCCAGGTTCACAAGCGACTCGACGATGCCGAGCGGAACGGCAAGCAGAAAGACAGCGCACGGCTTTGCCAGAAAACCCGCGATTCCCGCCATCGTCTTTTTCATCTTCTCGCTTCTTGTCCAGATGAAAAACGGCAACGTAATCAACGAGAAAAGAAAAAGCATTTCCAGGTACCAGAGGTGCAGCCCCATCCACGCGAAATTGCCGCCGAACGCATAGAAGCCGTCGAAGTAGTGCGGATAGAACGCGAAGAACGAGCCGGAGAAGCCTCCGTGGGTCGCGCGCTCGATGTAGACCTGAAAGGATATATGGGTGAGCGAGCCTACGATGAGCGGAACCAGCAATCGTTTCACCCTCGCGCCGAGATACGGGCGGCTACGGAGATAGTTGAGCGCATAATATGAGCTGATTCCGGAAAGCACAAAAAATAGCGGCATGAGCCACTGGGCGACGACGCCCACAAAGACAGACATGCCGTAGCTGACTTCGCCGCTCTTGGCGTGCCAGCCCCCGTCATCAAAAAATCTGGCGCAGTGAAAGAAGAACACCACCAGCATTGCCAAAGCCCGGAGCCAATCAATGTCGTTACGTCGTTCAGTCATTCTTGCCATTTTGTCCACGATCCCCTCCCCCATTACTTTGCATTCCAAATCGCCTTCAACAATCCGCGTAAATCAATCTAAATCAGTGAACTTCCTTATTCGTGTAATTCGCCGAATTCGTTTCATTCGTGATCCAACTCTTTTTCTTCTCTCCCCAAAATCAGTGCAAATCCGTGGTTGCGTGCTTCTTCTTTTTCCCGGAATCCCGTGTGAATCCGTGGTTCCCCTTGCTTGCTCTTTTCTTGGCGCCTTGGCGCCTTGGTGGTGAATCGGATGTCTTTAGGCCTTGAGCCCTTGCACGAGAATCGAGACGAGATCGGGCAATGCCTCGGACTTACTGAAGAGCCGGCGCTTGCCCATCAGTTGTTTGTAACCGAACCATGCGAGCGCTTCCATCATGAAGCGGGCGGTCGCCGCCACCGAATGCAAAGGGCGAATGGCGCCCTGCTTGATCCGAAGGGTTGCGTATTCCTCCAATTGATTCAATACCCGCCTGCGCGCGTACTTGTCGTAAAGCTCGCCCAATTCCGGAAATTCGAGAAGCGATTTCTCAAGAATGACAATCTGGACCCGGTTCCTTTCGGTGATGTCCCACAATTCCTCCACAATTGCGGCAAGTTCCTTTCCCACGTCGATCCGCCCCGGCTGAGCTTCCAAACAATCCTGCACGCTCTCCAGCCGGCTGTTAGCCTTCAGCCTTTTTTTCAGGAGCGCAAGAAGTGTTTTTTCGCTCAATGAGGCGACCGTCTCGGGCGGCGGCAGCAGACCGCCCCCATCCGGCATCCCGGTTTCGAGCACATATTGAAACAAGTGTGCCTTGCTCTTGAAGTAGTAATAAAGCGTCGCTTTCGAGACCTCCGCCTCTTCGGCGATCTCATCCATTTGCGTGAGTCTGTACCCTTTGTGGCTGAATACTCTGATCGCCGCGCGCACAATGTCGGGTATCCGGTTTTCCGGCATCACTCTCGGTGACATACCAGCCTCTCCTCCTCAATATCGCATATTTAACTTACCAACTGGGTTAGTTATTTATATTATACCGTCGGCCCCGCGCCTTGTCAAGTGGAAAATGCGAGGAAGAAACAAAAGAAGCATATTCTTGACCGCCGATGAACGCCGGCGCACTCGGATAGATGAAGACGAAAGGAACCGCGCGAAGCGCGCGGGGTTCCGGGTTTCGGGTTTACGGAAACCTCTTTTTCATAAACAGCAAAAGGAGAAAAGGCTTGCACAAATCATTAACCGCAGAAGACGCTGAGGACATTGGCTTTCTACCGTTTTCCTCCGCGTCCTCTGCGGTTCAGGCTTCTTGTTTTGGACAGCAGTGAATTCTTGTCGTGGAATTCGTGTTTCAAATCTTCTTCTCTTAATTCGCGCGATTCGTCTCGCGCCTTGCGTCCCGCGTTTCGCGGGATGATACTCGTGTTCCCAAGGTTTCTTCTTCTTTTTGCTTATGGCTGCGCTGTGGTCAGATGTCAGTTTTCGTCTGGGATGACGGGCAAAACCAGGTGCGACGGATGCGCCGCGTCGTGGTAGATGGTCTGGTCGGCTTTAACGATGTTCGCGTTCATGCCTATGGGATCGGCCGTATTCAGGTTTCGGCCGAATTCGGGGAAGTTTGAGCTGCTCACTTCGAGGCGAATGCGGTGACCCTTCTTGAAGACGTTGCTTGTCGAGCCGACATTTATGTCGAATTTGTAGACTGTTCCCGCTTCAAGAAAGGAAGGCTCCGCAAATGACTGTCGGTAACGAGCGCGAATCATCGCGGCGCGCAAGATTATGGCTTTTCCATCGGGATACACGTCCACCAGTTTTCCGGAGAAATCAGTATCGGGAGCGGATGAGGAGGCGTAGAGGGTGAGTGTGATCGGGCCTGTAACTTCCATATCTTTTTCGAGGGCGGGGGTTGAGTAGACCAGCACGTCGTCGCGCGCCTCGACCGCACGCTGGTCGGCGGGTCCGGCGACAGCGTTCCCGTAGATCGATGTTCCGCCGACGGATGGGACGGGGTTTTCGGGATCGTAGGTGAAACGGTCCGGTGGCTCGGTTTCCGGCGAGTTCGCGCTCAACATGCCGTCACCCTGCGCCGTGTTTGCTTTGCCGCCGCCGTGCAGATAGAAATCAATGAAGCGAGTCCTCTTGAGCGGCCACTCGTTTTCCGTCCTCCACTCGTTCTTGCCCATGACGAAGATTCTGATTGGGCCCTCGTCCAGGATTCCGTTGTTCTCGCCTTTCAGCCAGTAATTGTACCAACGCAGCAGTGTCTTAATCTGCTGCATGAAATCGGCTCCCTTGCCGAAATCGACGCCGTCGAATTCTGAATGCGCCTGATGCGTCCACGGGCCTATGATTATTTGACTCTTGCGGGCTTCGTCGCTTCCCCCGAGGGTCCGCATCCGATTGTAATCATCGAGCATCAATTCAAGATAGTAGTCGTACCAGCCGTCGATAAGTAGCGCGGGCGCCTTGATTGTTTCTACCTTGTCATCGACCCGTATTTGATCCCAGAATGCGTCCGGCGTTGGATGCCGTATCCAGTCATTGTAGGGAGAAATGTCGACGCCCATGGCGTCGTCGGCCTCGATCATCGGCAGATGGCGAACGGCCTTGTCGATATCGATACCTTCGAGGCTGCGGTTTGTCTTGCATGTGTTGCCGTAATGCCAGAACAGGACATCGTTGTAGCGATAGATTCCGTTGTACGCCCACCTCGGGTATGGATTCTGGCTCGTCACAATCGGGACCATGGTTTTCAAATACTCACTTTGGTATGGCGCAGCGAGCCATTGCGTCGAACCAAAATACGAGAAGCCATAGGTTCCGATTTTTCCGGAGGACCAACTCTGGCGGCCGGCCCACTCGAACGTGTCGTGGCCGTCGCGGCCTTCATTCACGTACGGGTAGTATTCTCCTTCTGAGGCGTACTTGCCGCGCACGTCCTGAATGAGGCAAACGAATCCCTGGCTTGCAAAGAGTCTTCCGGCAAACTCGTATTTATGTTGGGGATTGCCCTTGCCGTAAGGGGTTCTCACGACAATCGCGGGGTATCTTCCGGGGGTTCTCGGATGATAGATGTCAGCCGCGAGCCTGACACCGTCGCTCATGGGAATCATCACGTCTTTATCTGCGGTCACCGAATACTCAGGCTGCGGGACATCGAGATAGAACGCGGCGACGCGCAATTTGGCCGTTTGGCACGACAGACTGCACGCCAGCGAAATCAAGAGACAAGCGGTCAGGGCAGTTCGCGAGTATCCGGCCAGCTTCATTAATGAATCTCCGGTTGGGTTTATGGTTTAGGGTTCAGGGTTGAACGCGACCATTTCGACTTCTATGCCGACTTCCTTCGGCAGGCGAGCAACCTGGACGGTGCTGCGCGCCGGAGGTTCGGATGGGAAGAACCTGGAATAGACGCCGTTTATCTTCGGAAAATCGTCCATGTTCGCGATGAAGAGAGACACTTTGACCACGTGGCGGAGTGTTGCTCCTGCGGCCTCGAGCACTCGCTTCGAATTCGTGAGAACCAATTCAGTTTGCTCTTCGATCGTTCCGAGGACCAGTTGATTTGTCGCCGGATCAATGGGTATTTGGCCAGAGAGGTATATCCAGCCTCCCGCTTTGATTGCTTGCGAGTACGGCCCCACTGGCTTCGGGGCTTTTTCGGTAAGAACAATCTGTTTGTTCATCGTAAGTTCCTCTCGTCATGATGAGCGCGCGCCCTCGTGATGTGTGAGGTTTGAAGCGCGCTTGTTGCGGGCCACGATGCCACATGATGTTTATTCGGGGACACGATGCCGCATCTCGTTTATTCGGGGACACGATGCGCCATCTCGTTTATTCGGGGACACGATGCCGCATCTCGTTTATTCGGGGACACGATGCGCCATCTCGTTTATTCGGGGACACGATGCCGCATCGTGTCCCCGAATAAACATGGCTTCCCTAAGAGATTGCGACTTTCCGCAGCAGCTCAAAGAAATCGGGAAACGAGGTTGACACACATGCCGTGTCATTGATCGTCACCGGTCCGTTGGCGACAAGCGCAGAGATCGCCATTGCCATGGCGGTACGATGGTCCCCGAAACTCTCGACGGTTCCTCCCTTGAGGCGCTGGGGTCCGGTGATTATCAATCCGTCGGGCCTTTCTTCGATGCGTGCTCCCAGGACCGCAAGGTTTTTCGCAAGCGCGCTCAGGCGGTCGGTCTCCTTGACCCGCAGTTCGCCGGCGCCCTCGATAACGGTCGTGCCCTCCGCCCGCAGCGCGAGCACGGCGATTATGGGAACCTCGTCGATAAGCCTCGGAATATCGCGCGCGCCGATATGCGCGGCCTTCAGCGTTTTCGCTCCCTGTATAAGCACGTCATTCGAAGGCTCATTCAAACCGTAGTCGGGAATATCCACGCCGGACATCGGCGTTCCCATTTGCTCGAGCACGTCCAGGAATCCTGACCGCGTCCGATTCAAACCTACGTCGCGCAGGAGCAACTCCGAGCCGGGAAGCAGCGCCGCCGCTGCCATAAAGAAAGCAGCGGATGAGATGTCGCCGGGGACAATGATTTCTGCGCCGTGAAGCGGCACAGGCCCCGTCACTGCCACGGTCAATTCCTTCACGTCAAGCGTAGCGCCGAGACGATGGAGCATGCGTTCGGTGTGATCCCTCGACTTATATGGCTCGCGCACAACCGTCTTTCCGTTGCAGTAGAGGCCTGCGAGCAAAATGGCTGACTTGACCTGCGCGCTTGCGATCGGTGAGTCGTAAACAATCGGCTTCAGAGAGGCTTGGCCTGACGAGACACCCTCCGGTGAAACACCGTTGATCTCAATCGGCGCGTATCTGTCCCCCTCTTGTCCCCGAAGTTGCGCTCCCATTTGTCTGAGCGGTTGGATAACCCGGCCCATCGGCCGCCTTCGGAGGTATTGATCTCCGGTGAGGCGAGACGGAAACTTCTGTGCCGCGAGCAGTCCCATCATCAGCCGCATGGTCGTGCCCGAGTTGCCGCAATCGATTGTCTCCGACGGCGGCTTCAGTCCGTGGAGACCAACCCCTTCAATCTCCAATTCACCCGGCCCTTTTTCTTCGATACCGACACCGAGGAGCCGCATCGCATTCAGCGTCGAGACGCAGTCTCCAGCGTCGAGGAAGTTCTTGACCTCCACGCGACCTTCAGCTATCGAACCGATAAGAACCGCTCTGTGTGAGATAGACTTGTCGGGCGGGACTTTCAGGTCGCCCTGAATGAAGCGAGCCGGATAGACGGTCTCAGAGAAAAGGGGGTCATTTTCGGGGATTGACAAAGTCTCATTTTCTCCGGGTCTGGTCGCGTTTCTTGATTCATGCGTGTAGGGGCGCAATTCATTGCGCCCGTGTGATTAGTGTGCGTTAGGTTCGTGCACGTAATCACGACATGAATTCACAATTTCAAACGTGAGTAGTACAAGGTTCGCCCCTACGGACGGCTGCAGATTACAAGCTTATTCTTATGCCTGCTGATGAAGCGCTTTCAGCTTTGCCACTTTGTTTTGGATTCGTTCGTACCGCTTGTCTTTAGGATGGTCCAACAGGAAAGTCTCGTACAACTCAATCGCCTTGTCGTACTTGCCGAGTTTCTCGTAGCAGACGGCGCGCCTGAACTCGGCGTCGATCGCAGCGGGTTCATACGGGAAGTCCTTGAGGTTTCGTTCAATAATATCTATGGCGAGATTATAGCGAAACGTGAGATACGCGGAAGTCCCGAGCAAGTAGCAGACCTTCGGGGTGGCGGTAAGCTTGGGGTTCTTGACGCGGAAAAAATCTTCTGCCCGTAAGATGCCCTGCGTGTTGCATCCCATATAGACGACAAACGCGACTAAGAGAATGAACAGAATCTTTTTCCATTGGCTGAACATGGTCTTCTCCCTTGTTTTTTAAGGAATCAGCTTCCGTATCAGGTCGATGATGTCGCCGACACTGCGCACTTTCTCGACCACGAGCACATAGTAGAGGACGACGATTATGATCGCGGGAACAAGGAATCTTCCCACAAGCTTGCCAATCGAGAGGCCCGGTTTGCGCGCTTCATCCAGTTTCTGGACGCGGTCCTGAAAGGCGTTCATTTTCTGGTAGCATTCGTCACTGCAGTAAATGCCGCCGGTCATTTTCTTCGCGCACCTCTCGCAAAGGGGTTTGTGGCATTGCTTGCATCTGGCTATTGCGGTGCGGTCGGGGTGATTCAGACATCTGGCGGGAGCTTGAGCCATGCACGCCTCCTTTCCGGGCCACCGTCATTCGGCGCGTCAACGGCAAACAAAGGCCCACTCACAACGTTTTGTTCCGTATCTCGGGAAGGAGCAGCCCTTCCAGAAAATCCTCGAATTTGCGCGGCCCGATGTCACCCTGTCGTCTATGGCGGACCGAGACCGTGCCGGAAGAGACTTCCTTATCGCCTACAATCAGCATATATGGGATTTTCTGAAGTTGTGCTTCTCGTATCTTGAAGCCGATTTTGTCGTCGCGCATGTCAGCTTCGGCGCGGATGTCGGCGCTCCGAAGCCGCTCGAGCAAACCTGCGCAGTATGTGCGATGCCCCTCGCCGACGGGCAGCAGAATGGCCTGAACGGGCGCCAGCCACAAAGGAAAAGCGCCGCCGTAATGTTCGGTAAGGATTCCAAGGAATCTCTCGATTGCGCCATAGAGAGTCCTGTGAATCATGACGGGCCTGTGTCGCTGGTTGTCAGCGCCGACATAGGAGAGGTCGAATTTCTCGGGCATTGCGAAATCGAGTTGGATTGTCGCGCATTGCCAAGTCCGCTTGAGACAATCACGTACGTGGAAATCTATCTTTGGGCCATAGAATGCGCCGTCGCCCTCATTCACTTTGTATTTCAGGCCGACTTTTTGGAGCGCGGCCCGGAGCCCGTCCGTTGCGTGTTCCCACATCTCATCGGTGCCGATGTGTTTTTCGGGCTTTGTCGATAACTCGACAAGATACTCCAGTCCGAAGACCCTGTACATGTGATCGACGAAATTTATGACGCCGACAACTTCATCCACTATCTGTTCCGGCAGCAGAAATATATGGGCGTCATCCTGCGTGAACTGGCGCACTCGAAACAGGCCGAGCAGGACGCCCGATTTTTCATGGCGATGCACGAGTCCGACCTCCGCGCACCGGATCGGGAATTCACGGTAACTGTGGAGTCGAGTCTTGTAAATGAGCAGGCCGCCCGGACAATTCATCGGCTTAACCGCGAAATCCTGCTCGTCGATAGTAGTGAAATACATGTTTTCCCGATAGTGGTCCCAATGGCCCGATTGTTCCCACAGCGTGCGCCGGAGGATTATCGGGGTCCGCACCTCGACATAGCCCCTCTTCGTGTGCTCCTTCCGCCAGAAATCCAACAGGTTGTTCCAAAGCACCATGCCCTTCGGATGAAAGAAAGCGAAGCCGGGGCCCTCATCGTGAAAGCTGAACAGGTCGAGCTCGCGGCCAAGCTTGCGGTGATCCCGTCTCTTGGCTTCTTCGAGCAGATCGAGGTGCTCCTTCAGGTCTTTCTCTTTGCGGAAAGAGGCGCCGTAAATGCGTTGAAGCATTTTGTTATGCTCGTCGCCGCGCCAGTATGCGCCCGCAAGCGAAGTGAGTTTGAATGCTTTAATGTAAGAGCTATCGGGAACGTGCGGGCCGGTGCATAGGTCCTCAAACTCGCCGAGTTCGTAGATACTGACTTTGTCGTCCGGTATCGCTTCAATCAGTTCCGCCTTGTATATCTCGCCGCGCGAGCGGAACCGTTCGAGCGCCTCCTGGCGGGGAATCTCATAGCGTTTGAAGGGGACGGCTTGCCCCGCAAGCTCTTTCATTTTCTTCTCGATGCCGGCGAGATCGTCTTCGGTGAAACCGCTGGGCTTGTCAAAGTCATAGTAGAATCCGTTCTCGATTGCAGGCCCAATGGCGAACTTCGTGTCGGGGAACAGTTGCTGGACGGCGTATGCCATGAGGTGGGAACTGCTGTGCCGGAAAACGTCGCGGCCGTCTTCCGAATCAAACGTGAGAATCTCAACACTTGCGTCGTTTTCCAGCTTTGCGGACAGATCGAGTTTTCGTCCGTCGACTCGCGCTGCGAGCGCATCCTTGCCCAGCCGATTGCCTAATGACTTTGCCACTTCGGCAAGCGTTACGCCGCTCTCGAATGCTTTTTCCGAACCATCGGGCAATCTTACTTTTATTTCACTCATAGTCGGACTGATTCTAATCCTTCCACATCCGCTTCCCTTATGAAAAAAACAAGACTCAAGGTCTTGTTTTCCCCGGGTAACCGGCTCCCTTTGCTGAACCTGTGAAGATTCCGGTGGGCGCTAGTGGAATCGAACCACCGACCTCTTGCATGTCAAGCAAGCACTCTAACCATCTGAGCTAAGCGCCCCTAGTTTCCAAAAAATACTATCACTTTCGGGGAAAAATGTCAAAGTCTTCGCGCGGCAAGTTCATCTCTTTTTTTTCCGCGCAGGAAATGATACAATCGACGGCAACGTGAGAATGTTCTGAGCGTCCGTCTGGGGAAAACTTCAACTAAGGAGAAGGCGATGGCGCGCAACAAAGTAATCGGGATTCTGACAGGAGGCGGCGATTGCCCGGGCATCAACGCGGTGATAAGGGCCGTGGCGAAGACGGCTATCCACGACCACGGCTGGCAAGTTATCGGGTTCCGGGATGGCTACGCGGGACTGGTGCTGCGCCAATCAGTCGACCTCACGAATGAAAAGGTCTCGAATATTCTGAGCCTCGGGGGAACCATCCTGGGCACGTCGAACAAAGCCGACCCTTTCAGGTGGGCCGAGAGCATTGACGGGAAGCTTACTTTTTTCGACAGATCCAAGGAAGCTTTGGCCTACTGTGAGGACCTCGAATTGAGCGCGCTCGTGTGCGTCGGCGGCGACGGCACGTTGAGCATAGCCAAGAGGCTTTCGGATCTGGGGCTCCCGATCGTGGGCATTCCCAAGACGATAGATAATGACCTCTCGGGTACGGATGTCACGTTTGGGCACGATTCGGCGGTAGCCACCGCGACGGACGCCATCGACAAGCTGCACACGACGGCGCAATCGCATCACAGGGCAATGGTCATTGAAGTGATGGGGCGCTATGCAGGGTGGTTAGCGCTCAGTTCAGGATTGGCGGGAGGCGGCGATATCATCCTGATTCCCGAGATTCCATATCACGTAGAGAAAGTCTGTCAGACGGTGCGTCACCGCGCCAGCAGAGGAAAGCTGTTCAGCATCATAGTTGTAGCCGAGGGCGCAGAGCCAGTGGGCGGGAAGAAAGTCATTCAGCAAATGGTTCCGGACAGCCCCGATCCCGTGAGGCTCGGCGGTATCGGAAAAGTGGTTGGGAATGAGATAGAGAAAAAGACCGGAATCGAGACACGCGTGACCGTTCTTGGCCACGTGCAGCGAGGGGGTTCACCCACGGCGTTTGACCGTATACTCGCGACCAAATACGGAGTGGGCGCGATTGATCTTATCGAACAAGGCAGATTCAGCGAGATGGTGAGCTGGCAGAACGGCCAGATAACCTCTGTTCCTGTTTCCGAGGCTGTCGGGAAGTTGAAGCTCGTGCCGCCCGATTGCGAACTTGTGGGAACTGCTCGCTCAGTGGGCGCGATCTTCGGCGACGGCGATTGAGCGGCCACATCTTAAGAACTCATTCGCTGACGCAAGATTCCTTTCTTTTATGATGTTTCGGCGAAGACGAGTATAACGAAAACTGGTAGAGTGCTTCCTAAATCCTCCCTTTGCAAAGGGGGAACGTCACCGAATCGATGCTATGTTATTCAGGAAACGTCATGCCGGGGACACGATGAGGCATCGTGTCCCCGATTTTCCCGGTTTTTTCGATTCATCGCGCCCGGTCTGCTTTTCGGCTACAGCCGGGCCGCGCTGTGGTTCCACTCGTTATGCTCCAGCGGCGAGCAATTCGAGGGCGAGCGCGTTCAATAAATGCTTGTTGCCGGCCAGGAACTTTGCAAGGTCATCATCAGGATGGTCCTGGCGGTTCTTCTCGAATTCGGCGTTTATCGAATCCATGAGATTCTGTTTCTTGGCTGCCGGCAGAATCATCGGCGCGCCCGCGAGTTCTTTCTTTCCCCATGAACTCGTAACGCGGACAACCACTATCTCTCCGGCCTTGACCTCTTCACACGCCGATTTATCCTCAATCGAAAAGTTGGTCGTGTCAAAAACATCCGTAAGCTTGAGGACCCCACCCTCCGTCGATTGGACCTCGAATGCGCTCAAGCGCGAAGCATTCCATTCATCGAGCAGCTTCTTCTGATCCTCCTCCAGATGCTTCGCCCGCAATTCTGCGAACATCTCTATAATACGCTTACCGGACTTCGAGTCTACGTGTTCGTTGATGAACCAGTCGAGGAAACGGATGTTCTCCAGGGGGTCCTGCTTCAACAGCAAGCCGGTGTCTATTCCACCCCGATGGTACTTGCGGAACGCCTCAACCATTTCGTCCTTGAAGCGCGCGCCCGTCGCGAATTTCAGAATTTCAGACCTGAGGTTTTCCTCCGACCGCTTGTGGCGAAACTCTCCCAGGTCGACTGAGCTTTCTTTCAGCATGCAGCACTTCTTGTACTTTTTTCCACTGCCACAGGGGCACGGCTCGTTCCGACCGACTGTTGTCATATCTCTCTCCGAATGGTTTATTGGGAACCGGGTTTTCATTATTATATTCCAACGAGAAACTTTCGGCAAGTTGCGATTCAGGAAGAGATTGCGAATCTATCGTTCATTCACGATTATTTCGAGGGGGCATCATCGACCGGATTGATCAAGGAGACGAAGCCCTTCTTTGGCCTGCTCCATGCCCGGATCGAGCGCGAGGGCGCGGGACCATTCTGATCCAGCCTCCTCCAGTCGGCCGCGCGAGAAGAGAATGGCCGCCAGATTGTTATGCGCGCGCGCGTAGGCAGGATCGGATTCTATCGCTTTTCGATACATGGCCTCGGCTTCCCCCAGGCGGCCGACGGTCGCATACATCAGCCCCAGGTTGTAACTCACCTGCGGAAAATCGGGCCGCAAACGAAAAGCCGTCTCGGTATGGGCGAGCGCATTCGCAATGTCGCCCCTGCGAAAATAAGCATTGCCCAGATTGTATTGGACGCGAAAATTACCCGGCGCGCAGGATGCCGTAACGCGATAGAGCGTGAATTCGTCTTTCCATGCGGTGTTGCGCTTGATCGTCCTGAACGAAAGCGCAAGAACAATCATGACAAACGCCAGTATGCACAAGCGCGGGCGGGTATGTGTCTCCCCGCCGGATGCACTCCCGGCAGTCCTCGCATATATACATGCGCCTAGAAGACCCGCGAGCGCACAGAAACCCACCGACGGCAAGTACAAGAACCGTTCCGCTTTCATTACCGAAATCGGAATTATCTGAAGCACCGGCAGGAGGCTGAGAAACACCCACGCGGCAAAGAATCCACCGGGTCGCCTTTTGATGATGAGAACTCCGATGCCGCCGCACAAGATGAGCAGCGACTCGATAGCGACAAGAACCATTGCTGTAAGGTCATGGCGCAGGCCGACGACATAGTCTGCGCAGAGATGGATAGGCGCTATAAGAATCCGAAGATAGTCCCAGACTACGACCGGCATCGTAAAGAGAATCTCTTTGGCGCTTAGCCTTTCCTGCAATTGCGG
>JACRIR010000140.1 GCA_016215705.1 Candidatus Poribacteria bacterium
ATCAGTCCATGCCACAGCAGAAACAATAATTATGAGAACTGAATACGATTTTTCGAAAGGCAAGCGAGGCGCCCTTATGACATTGCGTCAAATCAAAATGACCATCGGTTCCGTGGTGCTCGAAGCCGAGCTGCTGGACACGCCCACGGCGGAAGCCATCTGGAATGCCTTGCCTTTCACCTCCAAGGCGAATACCTGGGGCGAGGAGGTTTATTTCTCGACGCCGGTGCATGTGAAACGCGAAGCCGACGCCCGCGACGTGGTGCAGCCCGGCGAGCTCGCCTTCTGGATCGAAGGCGACTCTATCGCGATTGGTTTTGGCCGCACGCCGATCTCGCAGGGCAATGAAATCCGCCTCGCCGCCCGCACCAATATCTGGGGTAAGGCCAAGGGCGATGTGAAGCAGCTCAAATCGGTGAAGTCGGGTGCGGCGATTAAGGTGGAGAAGGTCGGCCAAGTCCCGTAAAGGAGCGCCCAATTCAATGTAGTATCCATGACTTGCCCCCTGTTTCTTGCGCTTCTATCTGCGGTACACTCGCGTCCATATGACAGCTAAAACAATTCAGAGGACAGGGGAATTCCTCATGAGGCAGAAAGTGCCGCGCGGTACTACGCAGTGTGATACCAAATTGTTTTCACAGTTTACCGTTGTGGACCTGTTCGCTGGCGCTGGCGGAATATCTGAGGGTTTTCGGCAGGCAGGTTTCTCAGTGATCGCCGGGTCTGACAACGATCCAGATGCTGCCGCGACATATGCGCTTAACTTTCCCGAGGCGCGTGTCATCACTGGGGACATCCGCGTCAAAAGGATTAAAGAGCAAATCTTAGACGCAGCTAAATTGACTAGCGTCCTCGTCGGCGGACCACCATGCCAGGCGTTTTCGCAAGTCCGCAACCATACCCGAATGATCAAGGATCCACGCAACGCTCTTTACCGTGAGTTCGTCGATGTCCTTCAGCGCACGCTGCCTATGGCTTTTGTGATGGAAAACGTTACAGGCATGGATCAAATGGGCGTGCGCGAGCAGATAGCCAGTGACCTTGAGCTGGATGGTGAATACAGCGTTCTCTCTCAAGTTGTTGATGCCGCCGATTTCGGTGTTCCTCAGACTCGTAAGCGGCTCATCTTTTTAGGAGTCCGCACCGCATTCGGAATGACACCGCCAAAGCTTGAAGGGACGGGAGCGACCGAGTCGGCGGCGCTGATTCGCTTCAAGGGCTCGCGACGCCCCCGATATCAAGTTGCTATTCAAGAGCACATTTTTAGCATGCGGATGGGCGAAGCGCTTTTCGACCCAGAGAACATGAAGGTTGTTACTGCCACCGATGCAATTTCCGACCTTGCGGGGCTGACCGTCGGGAACCGAAACGACGAAATACCCTATAGCGAATTACCCAAGCCTGAGAGCGCTTACCAGCGAGCTATGCGCATTGGAACTGGTAAAATTCTAACCAATGTTCAGGTGCCACGAATCAATCCTGACACGAAACTTAGACTTGGCGGTATCCCACAGGGAGGTAACCACAGAGATCTTCGTAAAGATCTTCTCGAACGGTACATCACTGGCCATAAATGGGGGCAAGACAATGGAACAGGTCGTTTGTCGCGACGACACTTCTACGCTTATCGTCGACTTCATCCCAAGATTTGGGCGTGGACACTAAACACGAAAGCAGATTCGGTCTATCACTACAATCAGCCACGCGCCCTGTCCGTGCGCGAGTTTGCCCGGCTTCAGTCGTTTCCCGACCGCTTTATTTTCACAACTGATCCGAGACGCGGCATGATCGAAGGACGGCACGACGGCGGTCCAGCACATTCTAGGTATCGCCAAGCTGGAAACGCAGTGCCACCGCTTCTTGCTCGGGCCATTGCGCAAAGCTTGCTTGTCGAATTGCTTGCGGCGCGGGAACTCGAAGCGAGTCGTGCAAAGTCGGGCTAACTAGAGTGGCCACGGCAAAAAACGAAGAGTCCGTCGCCTTCGTCAAGGCAGCGTTCGGCGCCAAGAATCGAAACCGACTTATCGACTCATATTTTTCTTCAAACGCTGCGAGCCAGGGAAGGTGCGAAGCACCGAGGCGAGTAGTACGAGGTAGGCGCGGCCTGGCGGGCGAAGCAGCCAGGCCATCGCGCCGTAGAGCCAGTGTGGGCGAGCGCGGTGCCCCGAAGGGGCGCGCTCGACCGC
>JACRIR010000141.1 GCA_016215705.1 Candidatus Poribacteria bacterium
ATAGGAGGAGGCTCCTGATCTCGCTTGCGCTGCTGCTCCTTGTCTCCGGATTCCAACTCCTGCGGCCATATCTTCTCAAAATCGCCATCGACTCGCATATAGTCCCCCGTAGGTCGGAGGGACTGGGCGTGCTCGCGGCCTTCTTCCTGGCGGCGACCGCCGGCGAGTTCGTCTCGCGTTACTTCGAGGCATTCACCACCGGCAAGACGGGGCAGTTGGTTATTTTCGACCTGCGCATGGAGCTCTTCGAGCACGTCCTGAAGATGCCCTCGCGGTTCTTTGACAAGACGCCGGTCGGCAGACTCATAACGCGGGTGACCACCGACGTCGAGGCGCTCGATGACATGTTTGCTTACGGCGTGGTGACGGTGCTGGGAGACGTGTGCAAACTTGTCGCAATCGTTTTCATCCTCTTTTTCGTAAACTACAAACTGTCACTCGTCACATTCATCATCGTGCCGTTTCTGCTTGCGTCCACCATGTTTTTCCGGCTCAAGGCGCGTGACGCCTTCCGCACAATACGAGTGCTCGTGGCGAAACTGAATTCGCTTCTTCATGAAAACATCAGCGGCATGGGAATCGTTCAACTGTTTGCGCGCGAGGACGCAAATCGGCGGCAGTTTCAGTCGGTCAACGCCGAATTGCAGAAGGCGCACATCCGCTCCGTTTTTTTTGAGTCGGGTCTCTCGGCGCTGGTAGAGCTCATTGGTTCCGCCGGTCTCGCGCTCATCCTCTGGTACGGCGGCGGTCAAATCGTGAGAGGCGCTCTGACTTTCGGTTCGCTCGTTCTGTTCATCGACCTGGTCGGCCGTTTCTTCGAGCCCATATTCAGCCTGAGCCAGCAATACACGATCATGCAATCGGCCATGGCGGCGTCGGAGCGGATTTTCAAACTGCTCGATACTCGCGAGACAATCGAGAATCCGCCCGAGCCGGTCCCGCTCAGGAACGTGAGAGGCGAGATCGAATTTCGCGACGTGTGGTTTGGATACAAACCGGATGAGCCCGTCATTCGAGGTGTTTCTTTCAAGATATCGCCCGGCGAGAAGGTCGCCATCGTCGGCGCTACCGGCGGGGGAAAGACCAGCCTCATCAAGCTGCTCACGAGGCTCTACGAAGTGGACCGCGGCGACATCCTTGTCGACGGCATTGACATCCGTAACGTCGATCAGCATGAGCTCAGGCGCAACATCGGCATGGTGCTCCAGGACGTGTTTCTCTTCTCGGGTGACATCGACTACAACATCCGGATAGGCAACGACGAAATCTCGCCGGAGATGGTTCGCGAAGCCGCCCGCAGGGCGAATGTGGACGCCTTCATTGACAGGTTCCCCGCCCGCTATAATGAGCCGGTCAAGGAAAGGGGCAAGAATCTCTCGGGTGGCGAAAAGCAACTCATTTCCTTTGCCCGCGCTCTTGCCTACGAGCCCCGCATTCTTGTGCTCGACGAGGCGACCTCGAGCGTTGATACGAACACGGAGCGTCTGATACAAGAGGCAGTCCGTAAGCTCATGGAAGGCAGGACATCCATAGTCATCGCACACAGGCTCTCCACAATAAAGGGCGTCGATCGCATCCTTGTTATGCACAAGGGCCAGATAGTTGAAAAGGGCACGCACGCCGAACTTATAGCGAAGAAGGGCATTTACTACAAGCTCTATTTGTTGCAGTACAAGGGGCAGGAAGCGCGCTTCTGAGAGAGGCGAAAGGAGCAAGACGAAAGGCGAAAGGGAAAAAGAAGCCAAAGAAACAGAGAGGCTCCGCCGTTTTGGGAGAAAGGCGAAAGGAGCAAGGCGAAAGGGAAAGAAACAACCAAATAAACAGAGCGACTCCGTCGCTTCGCTTTAGCTCACATTAGTTATTTCTGTTAGGGTGTGATAGTGGCGCCGATGCCGATTGAGGGGGTGAAGTACCAGCCGCCGACGGAGAGGCCGGGCTGGCTCCTTGGGCCGGCGGTCACGTTTATCTTCTCGCCTTTACATTCGATCGATTCCAGCTTTAATTCGGCTCTGACAGCCTGGGCTACTGCGGCCCCGTCTCCCGTCACGACTCCGGCCTTTGAATCTACTTTCAGTTTGCCCACCACCGTAACCGGTTCCTGATTCCTATACGCCCGTTCTGCGAGTCTCGATGCTTTTGCTATGGACGCGGCGGTGTATCCGGCGACGGAAACGGCAAACTTTTCAGTTGGGCTGAGGCCAAAGGTAAAATTCCATGTGCGGTAAGTGTCGCCCGCGGGTGGCTGGTAGTCCAGGATGTAGCCGGTCAGTTCCACTCGTTGGTTCGCATATGTTTGGGGATTGGCCGCCACGTCTCGCGCGTCGAGCCTGACCGGCTGCGTGGTGGCGCAGGTGGCGAAGGTTAGAGTAAGGAGTAGGGCAACCAGCGCTTGCCTCAATAGGTAAGCAAGGGTGACCCACCGGCTCGCCCTTACGAAGGGTTGTTGAAGGTCGAAGAATATGGATTCCCGCTTTCGCGGGAATGACAAAGAGCACACGAATGGTCGAGGGAGCACGAATGACAAAAAGAAAGAGAATGATCGAAGGATCGCGAATGACGAAAAACAGTGGACCCTTACTTCTTCCTGTTTGCGCGGTTTCACTTCTTTTTCCGCCTTGCGGCACGGTTCTTCTTTGTGCGCTCGTCCTTCATCAGTTTGTACTCGAGGCTGTCGACGAGGGCCTGCCAACTTGCCTCGATGATGTTCTCGTCCACGCCCACTGTGTTCCAGGAATCTTCTTTGTCGCTCGATTCGATGAGAACGCGCGTTTTGGCGCCGGTGCCGGCCTTGCCGTCAATGATGCGAACTTTGAAATCGGACAAGTGCATCTCAGTGACCTGTTTGTAGAAAGGCTCGAGCGCTTTCCTAAGAGCATTATCGAGCGCATTGACGGGACCGTTGCCCTCCGCCGCCGTGTGCTCGGCCTTGCCGTCGACCACGACTTTTATCGTCGCCTCCGAGATAAGCTGGTTATCTTCCCGCTTTTCGACGATGACGCGGAAACCCGCGTGCTTAAAATATCTCTTGTGCGTGCCGCGCGCTTTGTGCATGAGAAGCTCGAGAGAAGCGTCGGCGCCCTCAAACTGGTAGCCGGCCTCCTCAAGGTCTTTCAGTCGCTGCAAAAGCTCCTGAGTGCGGCGATCATCACGGTCGATATCGATCCCGATCGATTTCGCCTTCGCGGCGACGCTTCCCTTTCCCGAAAGCTCGGACACGAGAACGCGCCTGTAATTGCCGACCGACTCGGGTGGCACGTGCTCGCACGTGCGCGGGTCCTTGCTGACGGCGTCCGCATGCCATCCACCCTTGTGGGCGAATGCGCTATGCCCGACAAACGGCTGGTTGCTGCGCGGAGCGATGTTTCCGAGCTCGCTTACGTAGTGTGACACGTCGCGCAGTTTGCGAAGCTGCGCATCAGTCACGACATGAAGGCCCATTTTCAGGCAAAGGTTCGGAATGATGGCGCACAGGTCGGCATTGCCGCATCTTTCGCCGTAGCCGTTGATTGTCCCCTGAACCTGAACTATGCCCTTTTCCACCGCGAGGAGAGTGTTGGCGGTCGCAAGGCCGGAGTCGTTATGCACGTGGATGCCGAGCGGGACGTCCACCGTTCGCTTAGCGGCGTCGATGGCATCGGCCACATGGGTCATCAGGCTGCCGCCGTTCGTGTCGCAAAGTATGATTCTGGTTGCGCCCGCCTCCTGCGCCGCGCGAATAGTGGAGAGCGCATAGTTCTTGTTCTCGCGGTAGCCGTCGAAAAAATGTTCGGCGTCGTAGAACACCTCTCGCCCTCGCGACTTGAGAAAACGGATCGTGCCGCCGATAAGCTCGAGATTCCGTTTGAGAGAAGTCCGCAACACCTTCTCGACGTGGAAATCCCACGATTTCCCCACGACTGCGACATGGCGCGTGCCCGCTTCGAGAAGCTTCTTTACGGACTCATCTTCCTCCGGTTTATGATGCGGGTGGCAAGTGCCTCCGAAAGCAACGATTTTTGCATGCTTCAGACTCACTTGCCCGGCGCGCTCGAAGAAACGGGCCGCCTTCGGGTTCGAGGCAGGCTGCCCGCCCTCAATGTAGTCGATTCCCAACCCGTCGAGCCAGTGGACGACGGAAATCTGGTCCTCGAGCGAGAACGTGATGCCTTCGCCTTGCGCGCCGTCCCGAAGAGTGGTGTCATACAATTCGACTTTCATCCGGTCATCCCTCGATCATCGCCGCTGCCTTATCGAGGTCGAAAGCCTTGTGGATCGCCCGCAAAGCATCGCGGCCGCGGTCCGCGCCGACGACGCACGAGATTTTGATTTCCGACGTGCTGATCATCTCGATGTTGACTCCTTCGTCGGCAAGCGCTTTGAACATTTTTGCGGCGACGCCGGAGTGACCTCGCATGCCGACGCCGACGGCCGACACCTTCGCAACCTTCTCGTCGGCCCGAATCTGTTTTGCGCCCAGATCGGCCCTGATTTTTTCGCAAACGCCGATGGCCCTTTTCACGTCATCCCTCGGCACGGTGAACGAGATGTCGCTCAACCCGTTCTCGCTGACGTTCTGAATTATCATATCGACGACGACGTTCGCCGAGCCGATCTTTTCAAAAATCTGGGCGGCCACGCCGGGTTTGTCCGGCACGCCCACGAGCGTAATCTTTGCCTCTTTTTCGTTCAAGCTGACTCCGCTTACGACCACTTTTTCCATGGAAGCGACCTCCTTCGTCACCAGGGTGCCCGGATCGTCATTGAAGCTCGAGCGAATCCGCATCGGCACCCCGTATTTTTTCCCGAACTCGACTGCGCGCGGCTGCATGACCTGCGCCCCCAGGCTCGCCATCTCGAGCAGTTCGTCGTAAGAAATCATGGGCAATTTTCTGGCTTCGGGCACGATCCGCGGGTCGGCGGTGTATACTCCGTCCACGTCCGTATATATCTCGCAGAGATCGGCGCTGAACGCTGCGGCCAGCGCGACCGCGCTGGTGTCCGAGCCGCCGCGCCCGAGGGTGGTGATATTGAATTCGCTGTCCACTCCCTGAAACCCGCAGACGATGGCGATCCTGCCGGCGTTGAGCTCCTTCTGGATGCGCTCCGTTTCTATCGAGACGATTCTCGCTTTGGTGTGCCAGCCATCGGTTCGGATGCCCACTTGCGCGCCCGTGAAAGAAATGGCCTCCTGCCCGAGCGTATGGAGCGCCATCGCCAACAGCGCCACGGATATTTGTTCGCCGGTCGATAGCAACATGTCATATTCACGTTCGTCGGGCGCATCGGTAATCTGGTGCGCCAGGTCAACGAGCTCGTCCGTCATTTCGCCCATGGCCGAGACGACCACAATAAGATTGTTGCCCTCCGATCTAGTGCGCGCCACGCGTCCGGCGACGTTCTTGATTCTCTCGGCGTTTGCGACCGAAGTCCCGCCAAACTTCTGAACTATCAGAGCCACATCATTTCGCCACCTTTCAATAGTTCCTCTTAGCGCTTGGACATAAGTCAATGACTGACTGTCTGCATGTTAAATCCCCTCTCTTTCCTTTGTGAAAGGGGGAGGGTTTTGCTGCTTCACCCCATCAAATATCTAGGCAGAAGCTCGTAACCATTTTCTACCAGCAGCCCTGATTTTCGGGCCGATGCCTCGCTGAAGCAAGTCGCGCCGCTCGTGGCCGCGCCACTCGTGGCTGCGCCACCCGGGAGAATTCCGGTTCCCCACACGAGGAATGGAACCGGATCGCCCACATGCGTGCGGACCCTTATCGGGGTCAAATGGTCCGGCAGCACCATCACGCGATGCGGCACGGAATGAGAGATTCCATCGGCGATGGGGCCAACCACCATTTTGTCAAAGTTCTCTATCGCCCGTATTTTTTCCGCCACGTCGCCGACGTGGCCTGCCTCGTCCGGCGCCTCCACGTGCACAAACAGGAAATCGCGGCGCTTGAGCGCTTCGAGGCCGTACCCGGCCTTACCGGCATAGTTAGTATCAAAATAGCCGGTTACGCCGGGCACTTCCACCACTTCGAGCCCTGCGTATTTCCCCAGTCCGCGGATCAGATCGACCGCCGAGATGACCGCGCCGTTCAGTCCGTATAGATCACTGAATGACGGCATCGATGGTCGTTTTCCCTGTCCCCATAGCCAAATCATATTAGCCGGTTTCTTTCCCGACTGCAACCTCTTCCGATTAACGGAGTGTTCCGAGAGGACGCCGACGGAGTCACTCATGAGCTTTCTGATGGCGGTCTCATTTTGTCCGACCGGCAGGTATCCGGCAATCGGCCGGCCTACGATGTCGTGTGGTGGAGTGCACATGAGATTGCGGTCACTCTCAGCGGCTATCTCGCCATGGACTATCAACAAGTGCCGGTAGCTGACACCCGGATGGAATTTGAGCGACGGCGTTCCGATCCTGTCGTCAATCGCGGCTATGAGCTCGGAGGCCTCCTCACTCGTTATGTGGCCCGCACTGTAGTCGAGCATGACGCCGTCTTCGACCGTGACGAGATTGCACCGAAACGCCACGTCGCCGGGGGCAAGCTCGAGGTTGCGGCTGGCCGCCTCAAGAGGCGCGCGTCCGCTGTAATATTGTGCAACGTCGTACCCGAGCAAATTAAGATTCGCAATATCGCTTCCCGGCGCGGTTCCGGGCGGAATGGTCCGGACGAGGCCCACTATTCCCTCACGCGCAAGTCTGTCCATATTGGGGGTGCCGGCCGCCTCGAGAGGCGTGCGTCCCCCCAACTCCTCGAGCGGGTAATCAGCCATGCCGTCACCAACCAATAATGCGAATTTCATGCTCATCTCATGATTGTACGGATTCCCGCCGTCGCGGGAATGATATAAACAACCGGTTCTCGATAACCGCCGACATAACGAAAAGAGCGAGGGCAGAAAGGGCGCCTCGCTCTTCAGGATTGCTTCTGGTTTTTTCTGCCGCCTGTCTCGCCTCTCAGGAACGCTCCAACTGCTTGCTCGAACCTGGACCGGCGCATAACTGCGGTCAAATGAATTTGATCTCGCATTGCCCGGCGTGCACATGAATACGGTCGAACGAATTCAACCCCAATGCACCGGCCTGACCCAAGCGCGCGCTTTAGGCGTCCGGAGTTTGTTCTCCTTCTTTGGATGCCTGGCCCTCTTCCGCCTGTTCCTGCGGCTCATGCTCGGACCCCGCGGCGACTTCGCTCACCTTGGAGGCGAGTTCCTCGCCGGCGGCTTCGCCGATGCTCACCGTGCTTGCAGCTTTCTGCGTGCTGTAGTCGGCGACGTCTCGCTCCTCGAGTTCCTGCTTATATTGTTTGAGGCTCAGGCCTATCTTGCGGGTCATTGGATCAATGCTGATGATCTTGACAACTACCGTGTCGCCCGGGTGGACAACCTCTTCCGGCTTCGCGACCCGGTTCTTCGACAACTCGGAGATGTGGATCAGCCCTTCGATCCCGTTGTCGAGACGCGCGAACGCCCCAAATGATACGAGCTTCGAGATGCTCGTCTCGACGTAATCGCCGACGTGATACCTTTTGGTAACTTCGCGCCACGGGTCGGCCTCGAGTTGCTTCAACCCGAGTGATATCTTCTCATGCTCCGAATCGATGCTGAGTATCTGGACCTCGACTTCGTCGCCCTTCTTGAGCAATTCCGACGGGTGATTGACTTTCTTCGTCCACGACATATCCGAGATATGAAGCAGGCCGTCAATCCCCTCTTCGATCTGGATGAATGCGCCGTAATCGGTGAGATTGCGGACGAGCCCCTTAACAATCGAACTGGGCGGGTACTTCTCCTTCATCTTCAGCCACGGATTCTCGCCTATTTGCTTGAGGCCGAGCGATATTTTCTCATTCTTCGAGTCAACGTTCAGCAGCTTCACATCGATTTCCTGACCGATATGAACTATTTCGGAGGGATGCCGCACCCTCTTGGTCCACGACATCTCCGAGATGTGAACCATTCCTTCGACGCCCTCTTCCAGTTGGACGAAAGCGCCGTAATCGGTCATGCTGACCACTTTTCCGCGGACGACCGCGCCGGCCGGATATTTCTCGCCGACAGTGCTCCATGGGTTCGGCGTCATCTGCTTGAGGCCGAGCGATATTTTCTCTTCGTCCTTGTTGAAGTTGAGGACTCTCACCTTGAGTCTCTCGCCTACCGATACAACGTCAGAAGGATGTTTGATTCGGCCCCACGACATGTCGGTAATGTGCAGAAGGCCGTCGATGCCGCCAACGTCGATGAAAGCGCCAAAGTCGGTGATGTTCTTCACCATGCCCTCGAGTTCTCTTCCGATTTCGAGGTTCGTGAGCAGCTTGGCTTTCTCCTCGGTGCGGGCCTCATCCAGCACCTGCTTCCGCGATAATACGACGTTCCTTCGCCGCTTCGTCAACTTGATGATGCGGAACTTATACGTCTGGCCCAGGTATTGGTCAAGATCGCCCACTGGACGGCGCGCTATCTGCGAGGCGGGCAAGAACGCATCAAGACCGATGTCGACCTTGAAACCGCCCTTGACCTTTCTGATGATCCTTCCCTCGACAAGCTGGTTTTCTTCGAATAGCCGCTGTATCTTGGCCCAGTTCTTAATCTTATCGGCCTTCATCTTGGAAAGCACAATCATACCGTCCTGATCCTCAGCTATCTCAATCAGGACGTCCACCTCGTCGCCAACGTGAATCTCAGAGGGATCGAGAAACTCCGAAAGCGAGATTGTCCCCTCCGACTTGAATCCGATATCCACCAGAACCGAATCGGGACCGACGGAGACAATCGTACCCTTTACGACTTCGCCTTCCTGGAAGTTTTTGAGGGTCTGTTCGTAGATTTTGGACATGTCTTCGATCTTGTCAAAATCTATCTCGCCACGCTTCTCGCCGGTCGCTGCCGCGGACTCCGTTTTTGGGGAGGCGGCATGGTCGGTTGAGCGCTTTCGCGCTTCTTGTTCGTTGCCTACTTGTTTCTTGTCTTCTAAAATCATGATTGTTGTGGAAACCTCCTAGGATAGAGTTTTGCTTCAAAACCTTTCAATGCTATCACAATCCCACTGCAAAGTCAAACCATCTGCGCAGTTTAACATCTTTTGTATTGCCTCTATGCGTTCCGGCCGGAAAGCCACGCCAAAACGGCGAGTGTTCCCCCGTTGGCAAACGTCGATTCACGCGCTTAGGTCCGGACAAACCCCATTACCCCGTAAACGGTTATCGGGTCCTTCTTCCCCTTGATGGCAAGAGGCCCGAATTTCTCGACCACCACATGCTCCTTTATCCTCTCATACGTCGATTCACTTATCAAGACGTTGGCCGGAAGGTCCTTCGTGAGAGCTTCGATGCGCTGAGCATAGTTCACGTCCTGACCGATGACCGTGTATTCCATCCGCCTTTCCGAGCCGATGTTTCCGACGACGACCTCGCCTGTAGAGATGCCGATGCCTATCCTGATGCTCGGCTTGCCGTTGGTTCTCCAGATGTCATTCAGATCGCGCAGCTTCGCCTGCATGGCCATCGCGGCTTTGACGGACCTCAAAGGGTCGTCTTCGTGGCTCACGGGCGCGCCGAAGAGCGCGAGTACGGCGTCACCCATGAACTTGTCAAGTGTGCCCTCGTGCTCGAAGATGATGTCAATCATCGCCGAAAAATACGAGTTCAGGAATTGCACAAGGTCTTCCGGTTCCATCTGTTCCGAGAGCGTTGTAAAACCCCTGATATCGGAGAGGAGAATGCTGACGGTCTTTCGCTCGCCCTGCAAGTTGACCGGCTCGGAACGCTGGAGTATTTCCTCGACGATTTGGGCGCTGACATACCGTTGAAACGACTGCTTGAGCAAGTCCTTTGCTATCTCCAGTTGCGTGTTCAGCCTGCGCAGCTCTTCCTGCTTCTGGGCCAGTTTCTGGCCTATCATGTCAAACTCGCGCAATGTCTTGCCGAGGAGTTTTTCCTTCACGTTCGTCTTCAGGCGAAGTTTCTCGATCTCTTCGCTGAGCGCGGCGATTTTTCTTTCTGAGGCATCCATCATTCTTATTCCGGATTCCGGATACGCGATCAAAGTCGAAGACACGCCTTGGATTTTGGATTGAAAAGAGGTCGCAAAGAAAGAACCCTAAACCAGGGGGAACGCGGGGAGAGCAAAGGATGAAGCGGATTTCCTTTTTTCTCTCACTCCAGAATCCAAAACTTGAACCTTCGCTAACCTTGTGGAAATATCTTCAGCGCATCAAGACAGCATCGAACTCGCAAAAATCGTTTCCCTGCGTGCAGCATTTCGACTCTTTGATGCTGACGGTCGCCCCAGTGGCGCCTTCCAGCACGCCCGCAATGATGCCTCTCTCGAGTTGAGAGATAGCTTCATTGTAATCCTTCATGCCGGAGCAACCGATGCATTCTTTGAATCGCACTGTCACTCTGTCCTCAGAGTGCTTACTGATTTCCACCAGCCCAAGTTTGTGCACTCTGAGGACTTCCGGAATCTCACCGAGGTCTTTTGCGCCGAGCGCGCGCCCGACGGCGCGACCGAGCATCTGGAAAGTGGGCGGAGCGTTCTCCTCGAGTATCTCTTCAAGCGAGAGCAGTATCAACCGCACTACCTCGATAGGAACCTCGTACCCGAGCGAGGTCCGCTTGGGTTTTCCCAGCTTCTCTTCTTTCAGCATTCTGGCGCTTCCACCTTTTCTTCTTCTACACTACAAAGATAACTCATTGCCCAACCGAAAGCTAGCCCCGCCACACCGTTTCAAGGAATTGTGAATGCGGAATATCTCGTCTTCCTGGGCGCCTCCCGCAATGGTTGAACTAGTGCGGGATTCTGCAGGCGCGAATTCTCTTATCCTTTTTGCAGCTCGCGCTCGGAGAAAATGTTGTCATTCAGCCCTTTGTTTATTTTTCGTTCGTCGAACCCGAGCCGCGTTGTGTGGCCGCTCTTCAAGTTTTTCATTTCCATGAGGTTTGGACGGTAAATATTGGGGGTCACCTCCGCGATGTCCTTTCGAATCTCCACCTTGAAATACTCGCCCTTCTTATCGTAATACTTCGTCTGCACGGTCAAGAATATGTCCTTCCGCACCCATATTTCCCGGCGGCTGTAGCTGCTCTCTTTTTTTTGCTTTTCAGTCGAGGGAACGGCCTCGATCACGTAACAATCGTGCCCTTCAATCACTTCGCTTCTGGCTACGCTGTACTGGTGCTGGTCCAGTTTCTCGGAGCGGATGTCCTCGTAGGTGAAATCGGTGCCCATGAAGTTGTCACCCTGGTCGCTCGAGGTTATGCGGCGGACCTTTCGAAGAGCGGGCAGATACAGCCATTGGTCGTCATCGCGCTCAGAGTATTCAACCGTGAGCAGTCCGACACCCTTGACATCGGCCGGCTCGAGGAAACGCATGAGAATCTTGTCGTTGTCGCTCTTATCCGTCTTCCTGAAGTATTCCACTTTCCTGTTGCGCTCCTGGCCGCGGTCGTTGATCAGTTTCATCGACATCTTGTTGTATTCGTCGTTTCCTTTGTTCTGCTTTTCTTCCCGGTCCATTATCTGCCGGCCTGTGAGTTGCTCTGAG
>JACRIR010000142.1 GCA_016215705.1 Candidatus Poribacteria bacterium
GCTTGCAATTGCCTTTTTCCTGAACATGAGATAGAATTGTGTACGAACTGCCTCATTCCCACGCATTTATCGCAAACAGGAGAAACGATCATGGCAATGCAGAGCGGCAAACTCTTGGACGTTGATCTCTCATCCGGAAAAGTTTCCACCCGCACACTCGACGACAAAATCCTTCGCGATTACGTCGGCGGCAGCGGACTGGCGGCAAGGCTTTTTGTCGAAGACAAGGTGCCGGTAGATTGCGACCCACTCGGCCCGCAGAACAATCTCTATATTCTCACAGGGCCGCTCTGCGGCAGCGGCCTCCCTGCGACTCCCCGTTTCAGCGTTGCCGCGAAGTCGCCGCTGACCGGCATATGGGGCGAGGCCAACTCCGGCGGCTATTTCGGACCCGCGCTGAAATTTGCCGGATGGGACGGCATCGTCGTCCGGGGCAAATCGAGCAAGCCGGTGATACTTGTTATTGAAGACCAGAAGACCGAGTTGAAAGACGCATCCGACCTTTGGGGGAAGGACACGTATGAGACCGCCGACATTTTGGCCCAAAGGTTCGAGGGCAAGCCGGCCGTCAGGAATATCTCGATCGGGCCCGCTGGTGAGAACCTTGTAAAGTACGCCGCTGTTTGCGACGGCAAACACGACTACGCCGGTCGTACCGGTCTTGGCGCGGTCATGGGGTCGAAGAAACTGAAGGCGATTGTTGTCAGAGGTTCCGGCAGGCTCACTGCCGCTAATCCGGAGGCATTTGCCGAAGTGCGCAAGACGGTCGTGGACAAAGTGAATGAAGGCATGTTCACGATAATCCTCAAATCAATGGGCACAAACGGCGGCATGGTCATGGGCATGGACATGGGCGACGTGCCCGTTCAGAACTGGTCTGTCGGCGAAGACCAGGCATGCGCGGCCGAACTCAGTTCCGACGTGATGAACGAAAAATATCTTACGAAGGCCTCCGCATGCTATGGCTGTCCCATTGGCTGCAAGCGAAACGTCAAAGTGGATGAAGGCCCATATAAGATGGAGCCGGGCGCGGGTCCCGAGTACGAGACGATGGGCTCATTCGGAACCATGTGCAAGATTTGCAATCAGGCTGCCGTCAATAAGATCAATGAACTGTGCAACCGGTTCGGTCTGGATACGATCTCGTGCGGCACGACCATCGCGTTTGCGATTGATTGCTACGAGAATGGGCTCCTGACCGATGCCGATACCGGCGGCCTCAAGCTCACCTGGGGCAACGCAGACGCCGTCATCGAACTCATCAAGAAGATCGCAAAGCGCGAAGGGCTCGGCGCTATTCTCGCTGAAGGCAGCCGCGCCGCTGCCAAGAAGATCGGCAAAGGCGCATCCGACCTCGCAGTCGAGGTGAAGGGCCTCGAGGCCCCCATGCATGACCCGCGCGCATTTCACGGGCTCGGGCTTGCATACGCGATGTCTGTCCGGGGCGCATGCCACCTCTCGCATCTCGATCTCTTTGCGGAACAGGGAGGCGTTGTGATGCCGGAAGTCGGCATCGACGGCGGCTATATGGGGCAGACAAGTGAGGGAAAGGCGAAGCTCGTGTGGGTAACCGAAAACCTTGCCTCGCTCCTTCAGACGACTGGCATGTGCTATTTCGGAGCGGCTTCGGTGGATTTCAACGACATGGCCAACATGCTCAACGCCACCGCGGGCCGCAACTACACCGTGCAGGACCTTCTCGCCATCGGCGAGCGAATATGGCTTCTGAAGCGAGCCTTGAACAACATGATGGGTGTGAGGGTCGAGGACGACCGTTTGCCGAAAAAGATTCTGACCGCCACCAAAGAGGGCGGCGCTGCAGGCTCCATTCCCAACATCGAAATGATGATGAAGGAATACTACGAAATCCGCGGCCTCGATATGAAGGGCGTCGTGAAGAAAGATAAGCTTGCCGCAGTTGGCCTCTCCGACATTGCCGCGAAATTGTAAAAGAAGAGTCTGGAACACGAATGGCACGAATGAAATTCGAATGCCACGAATGAGGCCGAAAACTCAAAGAGACGTTGAACGCAAACAGATGCAGATCGTTTTGTAGGGGCGGTTCGCGAACCGCCCCTACATTTTTCTGAAGAAACGGTGCTTTTGATCGATGGAAATGATTGTGCAAATCGAAGAAGCCGCACTCGAACAGACTTTGGCACGGCCCGGTACAATCGTTCGATAACGCAAGATACCACGGGAACCACAGCGCGGCTCCCGGAGAAGGCGGTTACGCACGATGGCCCTATCAACGGATTTAAGTGAAATCCTAAAGTCAAATGGCGCAAACATGGTTGGCTTCGCCGATCTGCGCAAGCTTCCCGAAAACATTCGCGACGTCTTCCCCCGAGGCATATCAATCGGGGTCGCGCTCGACCCCGGCATCGTCCTTGGAATCAAGGAAGGACCGACACGTGAATACTACGAGGAGTACCGGCGGATCAACCGCCTCCTCGGCTCGCTTGGCCGGCGCGCCGCCCGATTTCTTGAGAAGCAAGGTTTCAGCGCAAAAGCATACGCTGCCACAAGCGTCGGCATCGATTTCAAAACGCATACCACGCGGCTCCCTCATAAGACAATCGCCACCCGCGCCGGCTTCGGCTGGATCGGGAAATGCGCGCTTCTCGTGACCGAGCCATTCGGTCCCGCAGTTCGACTCACGACTGTATTGACCGATGCGGAATTGCCTGCCGGCAAGCCGATAGACAAATCCCGCTGCGGGGATTGCACAGTCTGTGTCGATGCCTGTCCCGGTCACGCGCCGTCCGGCCGCAACTGGGAACTCGGCCTATATCGTGATTCCTTCTTTAATCCGTATGATTGCCGGAAAACCGCCCGAAAACTTGCCCGTGAGCGGGCTGATATCCGAGAGACCATCTGCGGCATCTGCATTGCCGCTTGCCCGTGGACACAAAAATACGTCAAGAAGAGATTGGAGCACGAATAGCGCCTCTACACTGCTGACTTCCAAAATCGTGAACTCCTGTCGCATAAGTTTCGTTGCGGCGGTCGTAAGTTGTCTGCCAGACCCTGGTTATAACCTTTGCCGACATAGCTGACGCGAGGCACACGTAAGAACCATTCCCAACTTTATTTTGATTCATTTCCAAAACGCATTCGATTTCCTGATTCGGTGACGACTATATTCGGAAGAGGAATGAAGCATCGACCTCCCCCATTAACCTATGGGTGAAAAGCAATCTTGACTCACGGCTTCCCGGTACGTGATAAGAAGGCCTCGGCGCAGATTAGAGATGCAAATTGCAGGCGATTTGACAAATGGGTGTATGCAGTATAAACTGATTCGGCTATAAAAGAATTAGATTCATGAGCTTTTCTTATCGTCGGAGCGCTGCAGATGACGCGGAGGGAAACGAAGAAAAGCAGTTAGAAGCTGTCTCTCTCCCCGAGCGGGGGAGGGCGACGGCTTTTTTGTTTGTCCGTGCTGCGTTTTCACAGATAAGATGGCCTCGTATATGCAAGTAGATTTGCACCCGCACATTTGAGGAATAGATTTGGGAAGGGGATTTCTTGTTTCGCGTATTATGACGCATATTTATGATTAATTCAGATGACGAGGGCATAGCGAAAAGAATCCAGTGGCGTGGGGCAAAGCCGAACCACAACGAGAGTGAAGGGAGCCGTCACAATGTTCAAGGATTCGACATCCAAGAGATTGCGGTTGATGTTGTTGTTGGTGCTTCTTGCTTTCATCTTTTGTGGTTCACAATCAGCTTTCGGCATGCCGCCTCATCCGGATCTCAAGAAGCAATTCAAGGAAAAGAAGAAGCCTATTCCGGCTTTCATTCGTAATCCCGAGATTCTCAGGCAAAGAGGAATCGACAATCCTGCGCCGAGGCCCGGGCTGCGCCAGAGGATTTTGCAAGATGAGCCCGCACAAGGACCGTCGGGGAGTTTCAGAGCCCTTGCCCTGCTCGTCGACTTTTCCGATAGAACCTCGCAGGTCTCAGCGAGCTACTTTGACACCCTGATTTTTGCCAGCACCGGCAGTACTGTGAGGAGTTATTACAACGAGGTATCCTACGGGACCCTCACCATAGTCACAGTCAACCTGCCGAGCACAACCGGCTGGTTGAGGGCGCCGCAGACATACAGCTATTACGTGAATGGACAGAATGGTCTTGGGACGTACCCTCAAAATGCACAAAAGCTTGTTGAGGACGCAGTCGATGCGGCTAACTCGGTCGTGAATTACTCCCTATACGACAATGACGCAAACGGTTACGTGGACGCCCTCTTCGTGGTGCATGCCGGTCCCGGCGCAGAGTACACCGGCAGTTTCAATGATATCTGGTCGCACCAATGGAGCATTTCTCCCCGGCTCAGAGACGGGGTATACATATCCACCTATTCGATGGAACCCGAGTATTGGCTGAGCCCAAATGACATGACGAGCGGAGTCTTCTGTCACGAGCTCGGCCACGTGTTCGGTCTGCCTGACCTGTACGACACAGATGACAGCTCGGAAGGCATAGGAAACTGGAGCCTTATGGCTGGGGGGAGTTGGAACGGTGTCAGGGGCAATTCTCCCGCCCATTTGGATGCATGGAGTCGAATCTATCTGGATTTTGCCTCCACGACGCTTGTCAGCGCTGATTCGATAGGCCTTAGCATCACCGCAGTGGAGACCACACCGCAGATTTATTATCTTTGGGACTGCGACCCCACAAGTGACGAGTACTTTCTTCTTGAAAACCGCCAGCCTGTCGGATTTGACGCCGCTCTGCCGGGCTCGGGCCTTTTGATCTGGCATATTGACGAGGGCATGACCACAAATAGGAACGAATGTCTCGACCATCAGAACTGCAACTGCGTTTCGCATTATAAAGTAGCTTTGGAGCAAGCAGACGGCGCACTAGATTTGGAATATGGCCTTGACCGCGGCGATAGCGGCGACCCGTTCCCGGGTTCGACGAACAAGCGGGCGTTTGACCTCAGCACTACTCCCAATCCTGGATCCTATGCAAGTTGCGATTCGAATATCGAAATCAGCAACATCAGCAACTCTGCTTCTACGATGACAGTCGACGTGCATACGTGTACGGCGCCGAACGGCCTTTTCTTCCCATATCTCGAGTTTCCGGTGGCGTCGAAGCCTGTGGCTGTGGCAATAGGCGATGTCAACAACGATGCAAGAAACGACGTTGTCGTGACAACGACATACGAAAACGATCCGGCGAATGACCACCGCATCCATGTCTTCCTGCAGGATGCATCTGGCAGTCTTCAAACACCTGCGGTCAAGTATTTGATAGACCCGGCCTTCTTTACTTATCATTCGCAATCTGTCGACATAGGCGATCTCAACAACGACGGCAGAAGCGATGTTGTAGTGAGCGCACAAGACAGCGTAGGCGTCTTCCATCAAAACGGCGCGGGTACGCTAGAACCAATGGTTAGCTACCCCTGCGGGCATTCAAGCATCCGTAATGCATACCAGGTGCGAATCGGCGACTTTAACAACGATGGTTTGCTCGATGTTGTATCCATCGATGAAGGGTTTGAGTCGAACGATGCCGATGTATTTCTCCAGAACGCGGGCGGTACGTTGGACGAGCCCGTCACTTATGTAGTCGAGCACGGTGGCTACGACGATTTGGACGTTGGCGACGTGAATGGCGATGGGCTTCAGGACATTATCGTCATGAGCGGATATGGGGGCTATAGCACACTTGGCATACTGCTCCAGAACGCTTCGGGAACATTGGACCCAGCGGTTTACTACGATCTTCCGGTCGCCGCGAATGCACGTGGAGTGGCAGTGGGTGACATCGACGGCGACACGCTCGATGATGTTGCCGTAACTTACGGAGTTCCGACCGAGTACGTAGGAGTCTTTTACCAAAACATCACAGGCACGCTCGATCCGGCCATCTCTTACCCCACTATGAATGTTTCCGATGCAGTGGAGACGGAGGACCTTGACAACGACCTCTTAAACGACATCGTCGTCGCTCATAGCGCTTGGGTATATCTGGGAGTGTACCGCCACGACGTCGCCGGGGAGCTGTTGCCGGAAGAGTATTATCCCATTCCAGCCGCGAATGGCACCAGTCCACATGGCATGGCGATTGGAGACTTAAACAGCGATGGCGGAAACGATGTTGCGATTGTCAGTGATCTCAGCGGTTTGACGGTACTTTACAATACTTCTCCCGTATCGCCGACAATTGCGCTTAGTACGTTCGCGCTTTCAAGCAGTACCCCATTGCTGCAAAACGCGCCCAGCCAGACGTTCGAGGTCTGGAATTCCGGAGCGGGAACGCTGTCGTACACGGTAAGCTGGAATGTCGGCTTTTTCTCCTGCGTTCCCATAACCGGAACTTCTACCGGTGAACATGACACAATCACGGTCAATTACAACTCCGCCAACCTTTCGGCTGGAACTTATTCCGGCACAATCACCATCACTGATTCAAACGCATTAAATAATCCTCAAACGATTCTTGTTACTCTCACTATCCTTCAATCGACGATCGCGCGTAGTCCGACCTCTCTGACCAACACGTGCTCGGTTGGATACAACGCGCCGAACCAAAGCTTCGAGGTATGGAATTCCGGAGGCGCCACGTTGTCGTACACGATTAGCGACAACGTAACGTGGCTGGCATGCGCGCCGACAACGGGGACATCCACCGGCGAACACGACACTATCACCGTGACCTATAGCACCTCCGCGCTTGCAAGGGGAACCTATACGGGCACAATCACAATAATGAGCGATTCAGCCGCGAGCAATTCGCCGCAGACCATTCCGGTGACTTTAACGGTGGTTTCGCCGACGATTGCGCGCAGTCCGACGACGCTCACGAACACGTGTCTTCTGGCGACGAACGCTTCGAGCCAGACGTTCGATGTCTGGAATTCCGGCGCAGGGATATTGTCGTATTCCATAAGCGATAATGCCGATTGGCTATCATGCAGTCCTGCGAGCGGCACGTCACTTACGAACGAGCACGACACGATAGCTGTCAATTATGCCACTGCATCGCTGCCGGTGGGGACGCATTCAGCTACCATAACGATCAGTGATCCGAATGCGACCAATAACCCACTGACGATATCGGTAAATCTGACGGTGTGGAAGCCGACCATCACCTTGAGCACAAATGCTCTCTCGAAGACCGTTCGGATGGGTTTGAACGCTTCGAATCAGACCTTCCAGGTTCGTAACAGCGGCACGGGCACGCTCTCGTACACGATAAGCGACAATGCCGACTGGCTGGCGTGTACCCCTGCGAGCGGGACGTCGACCACCGAGAACGACACGATTTCCGTCGTCTACACTACCTATGCGCTGGCGGTAGGCAACTATTCGGCAACCATCACGGTCGCTGACGCGAATGCGTCGAACAACCCGCAGACGATATCTGTGAGCCTGGAGGTCGTGCAGCCGACAATAAGTCGGAATCCGACCACGATTGCTGCCGCATGCGCGCCGGGTGAGAATGCAGTGAGCCAGAGCTTCGAGGTGTGGAACACAGGGGTTGGCACGTTGTCGTACACGATAACCGACAATTCCACATGGATGTCGTGCAGTCCCACTAGCGGCGCTTCCCTGGGCGAGCATGACACTATTACCATAATCTATGACACTTCTGCGGTTGCCGTCGGCAAGTACACAGGGACAATCACTATCAGTGATCCGAATGCGACTAATACGCCGCAGACAATAGTGGTGACGTTGACCGTAGGCCCGACGATATCGCGCAATCCGACTACGCTTACGAACAACTCGCAAACCGGGCAAGACGCCGCTGCCCAGAGTTTCGAGGTATGGAACTCGGGGATGGGGACTCTCGCGTACACGATTACCAGTGACGTTGCGTGGCTAACGTGCAATCCTGTAAGCGGGACATCCACAGGCGAGCATGACACGCTTGCGGTCAGTTACGGCACGGCGGCGCTGTTAAGGGGAACGTACCGCGCGACGATCACGATCAGTTCTGCGAGCGCGACGAACACGCCGCAGACAATTCCGGTGACGTTGACGGTAATTCAGCCGACGATTGCGCGCAGTCCGACGACGCTCACGAACACGTGTCTCCTGGCGACGAACGCCGCGAGCCAGACGTTCGACGTCTGGAATTCGGGTTCGGGGACGTTATCGTACGCGATAAGCGACAATGCCGATTGGCTATCATGCAGTCCTGCGAGCGGCACGTCACTTACGAACGAGCACGATGTGATCACTGTCAGCTATGCCACTGCATCGCTGCCGGTGGGTGCGCATTCGGCCATAATAACGATCAGCGATCCGAATTCGAC
>JACRIR010000143.1 GCA_016215705.1 Candidatus Poribacteria bacterium
AGGGCCGTCCCACCAAGCGGGATCGGCGGCAGTTGAATTTGCTTCGCGAGGGGTAGGCCTACGCCTACAAATTCGGGCGGCTTGATCGCGTGGCGCCGCAGGTCAAGGGCCGGTGCGTCGCCTCATGCGCTCCCGCCCCTGACGGGGTTCCCGCGGCGCCGCAGCGCCGGCCGGCCGGGCGCTCGAACTCGCGGCTCCGCCGCTCAGACAATCGCGCCCGGAAACCCCGTCCGGCACTCCGTCGCCGCGGCGGTCGCAAAATCGGCGACACCCCGACCCTTGACCTGCTCGACCGGTGGCGGCCCGTGACGGGGATGCGTGGCGACTGTTGCGTGATGGCGAAAGGTCTTGATCGACTATTAGGTGACCGGCAACCGCGGTCAGCAATGCATCGGTTACCTGCCGGGGGCCGCAAGTGGCGCTGAACGGCAGCTTCTCTAGCCGGCGAACGCGTACTGCCTGCCCTAAGCGGCCGTGCGCCCGTTATTGCCACTGACATTAATCGGGAGTAGGCTCCCGGACGTTTGTATTCATAGCCCGTATTACTTGGACGGGATCCCCACAGACACCGATTCAGTAGCCGATACTGGGGACTAATAGGAAGGGAAGCGGCCGTGGTAAGCGCAAAACAGCTAAGAATATTGTTTGTCGATGATGACAAACTGGAGGTGGTCTCGACACTGAAAAACGAAGGTTACGACGTCGATTATTGGGTGGACGTAGAAAATCTCGAGAACATCGTAGACGGCAGATACCACGTCGTGTTCCTGGACGTTAGGGGCATCGGAAGCAAGTATGGTGGCAACGGTTTGGATATCGTCAAGTATGTCGGAACTCATAACCCGCTTGTCTTCACGGTCGTGTTTTCCGCCAAGCCATTCACTGGTGCGGAGAGCGACCTGATACGTCGGTACGCGAAACGGAGTATGGAAAAGGATTGCACCTTTTACGAAGTCCTTGAACTGCTTGAGGACCACGCCAAGTCCCTTAGCCCTGAAGCTGTCATTCGGGAACTTGAAAAAACTGTCAAGGTCGGCTTCTTCCAAAAATGGCAGATTCGCCGTGGAAACCATCTATCTACGGCCTCAATCGAGAAGCTCGCGAAGTCTTCGGGAATTGCGCAGGACGCCGCCAAGATTGTCTCGAATACAACCTCAATCGCAGCTTCGCTGTTCAAACTCTTTGGTGGCGTTTGACAATGAAGCTCGGTTTGGCAAGAAAAACCGCCAATGGCACAGTCTTCGAGGAATCGTGCGACCCAGTCATTCGGGACTTTTGCGCCAGCAAGAGACGCGCGCTACATTCCGAATGCATGAGACATTATCAGGCGTTATGGGACGAACACGACACCGGACGGTCCATAGATAAACGAGCGTGTCCATATGGTCTCGTAACTACGAGTGCCGTTGGATCTGCGTCAATGCCCGTAGCACTGACTAGTTTTTGGGTACGTGGTATTGGAAATCCGCTAGCACCTGCAGACGTTATCGAAAGATCTGTTACAGAAGAGACCACCGTCAATAACCTCACGCGGGCTCTAGGTGAAGTCTCGGCAGGAATTCGGGCCGAGGAGCTGGAGCATTTCGAGGCCGCCCTACACGACACTAGGCACCTGAATCACGCAATCACACAGAACGCCGAACTGATACTGAAAAGATTGGGATGGGAGGCTGACGCTGTCTGGGATATGCAGGAAATCCAGAAAGACGAGCATTCGCGGCGCGCGCTCACAATCTATGCAGCGTCACGCGACTTGTCTCTCGCAATACTTATGCACGAAATTTCGAGAGACATTAGCCAGGCCACGCGCGATGTTTCATCACAGCAAATCCATAAGCTGTTTTATCGGCAAGTCAAGATCAGTTCGGCCCGCATGGAAGAAGCAAATGTCACATGCACATTAGGCTCCTCTAACAAAACTCTTCAGCTCTCCAAAGCCTTTCGTGTCGTCCCCAAAATTCTGCTGGATAACGCCATCAAGTATTCGACGAGAGGGTCACAAATACAGATACTGCTCACCGAAGCCCCCAGTAGCTTCGTTATCGAAGTAAGGAACACAGGACCAGTAATACGGGAAAGCGAAGTTTCCGACGTCTTTAAGAGAGGAGTTCGGGGTTCAAATCGATCTGGCATTCAAGGACAAGGTATTGGGTTGTGGCTGGCCGAAGCAATTGTCAAGGCGAACCAAGGGCGGATTGAGTTTCTGGTTCGCGGAACAGGACCCGACTATTCAGGACGCATGCTTGGAACAACCATAGTTACAATCAAACTTCCGCTCTGACACTTGGGATGCTAAGAGGTGGCACGGTGACATCCCCTGCTTTGGCGAGTGCGTCAGGTGAGCAAGAACACGGTTTGCCTTTGGTACGACGGTGCGGCCCTGGAGGCCGCGCGGTTCTATGCCGAGACTTTTCCGAACAGCGCCGTGGGCGCAATCCTTCGCGCGCCGGGAGACTACCCTGACGGCAAACAGGGTGATGTGCTGACGGTCGAGTTCTCCGTCATGGGAATTCCCTGCCTTGGGCTGAACGGCGGCCCGGAGTTCAAGCACAACGAAGCCTTCTCTTTCCAGGTGGCGACCGACGATCAGGCCGAAACGGATCGCTTGTGGAATGCAATCGTCGGGAACGGCGGGCGGGAAAGCGCCTGCGGCTGGTGCAAGGACAAGTGGGGTTTGTCGTGGCAGATCACGCCCCGCGCCCTGATCGCTGCGATTGCCGATCCGGATCGTGCGGCAGCCAAGCGCGCCTTCGACGCGATGATGGAGATGGGAAAGATCGACATCGCGACGATTGAAGCCGCGCGCTGCGGCTGAGCGGCAGGTGGCCTGGACATTGCCGGCTGTGATTCGAGTGCCGGTGTATCAAACCACCCGTACTGGCTTTTCGCAATGGAGCCCGACAACGGTAAAAGCAGGCCAAGGGTCGGGGTGACGCCGATTTTGCGACCGCCGCGGCGACGGAGTGCCGGACGGGGAAGTCCGGGCGCGATTGTCTGAGCGGCGCAGCCGCGAGTTCGAGCGCCCGGCCGG
>JACRIR010000144.1 GCA_016215705.1 Candidatus Poribacteria bacterium
CAAGACTCGGCGCAGATTTCCTCGTTCAACTGACCAATGACGGCTGGTTCGGGCGCACTGCCCAGCCAAAGCAGGATATGGCGCTCGCAGTGTTTCGCGCCATAGAAAACGGCGCTACACTTGTGAGAGGAACCAATACGGGCATATCGGGCTTCATCGACCCGTGGGGCCGGGTGAGCGGGGTCGTGCAGGCACACGGCAACGAGACTGTGTTTGTGCGCGGCTTCTCCGTTGAATCAATCTCCACGGCCGCCCACAATACGTTCTACAAGTCGCACGGAGACATCTGGGTGTTGGCCTGCGTAATGGTTTCGGTTATAATATTCGGGTTTTGTTCAGGGCGAAGGAGTCCCGGGTCACGAGACGTGAGTCGAAGACCAGAGGAAGCGATAGACAGTGGTGAGAAGAAGGCGAAAAAGAGAGAACATTGAGAAAGGTCAACAAGAACTTGCGCTGCAATTCGTCGCTGTAAGGGCGCGATTCATTGCGCCCGTGCATCGTAGGGGCGCAGTCCATTACGCCCGTGCATCGTGGGGGCGCAGCATGCTGCACCCTCACAAGAGATTACTGAATCCACCGCAATAGAAAGCTACACACATGGAAAACCTGATTGAATCGAAAATAAGAGAAAAACTGGTGGCCGCAATAGAAAAAGCCATAGAAGACGGCAGCCTCAAGCTGGAATCCATTCCGGATATTTACCTCGAGATTCCCAATAATCCGGAGAACGGCGACTACGCCACCAGCCTCTCGCTCAAGCTTGCAAAGACTCTTCGGATGCCGCCAATGAAGATTGCCGGTATCATTGTCGAACATCTCGAAGAGCCGAACTCACTCTTTGACAAGATTGTCATGGCGCCGCCCGGCTTCATCAATTTCTTCCTGAGAGAACGGGCGGTATCGGCGGTCATCAAACAAGTGTTGGCCGAAGGGGATCGCTACGGCAGCTCGATGCAAGGAAGCGGCAAAAAGGTGAACGTCGAGTTTGTCAGCAGCAACCCGACCGGCCCGCTGACCATCGGACACGGACGACAGGCCACAATCGGCGACGTGCTCTCGAATGCCCTCAGCTTCTGCGGCTACGAAGTCACGCGCGAATATTATTATAACGATGCCGGCAAGCAAATGAACATGCTCGCACAGTCGGTCCACGCCCGCTATCAGCAGCTCTATGATAGTGCCTATCCGTTCCCTGACGAGGGCTACAAGGGCGACTACATCCGGGACGCAGCAGTGGACGTGCGCGAACAGGAAGGCGACAAATTCGCAGGCAAGAATGATCCGGAAACGCTCGATTTCTTCAGGCGATTCGCAGTGCGCGAGATGATCGCCTTGATCGATAGAGACCTCAAGAACTACGGCGTTCGGTTCGACGTGTGGAGCCTCGAATCTTCGCTGTATTCGGAAGGCAAAGTCGAGCAAGCGATCGAACTGTTGCGCAAGCACGGGCACATTTACGAGAAAGACGGCGCCGTTTGGTTCCGGAGTTCTGCTCTCGGAGACGAAAAGGATCGTGTCATCGTCCGGAGCAACGGCGAAAAGACGTACTTCGCGGGCGATATCGCGTACCACATGAATAAACACGAGCGCGGTTTCGACTGGGCAATTGACATTTGGGGCGCCGACCACCACGGTTATGTGCCGCGCATGAAGGCCGTCATAAAGGCCCTCGGCTATCCCGATGATTTCCTCGAGTGCATCGTGCACCAGATGGTCAGCTTCATGCGAGACGGACAGGAGATCAAAATGTCGACCCGCCAGGGCCAGTTCGTCACCCTCGACGAGCTCGTGAGAGAAGTCGGTCTCGCTGTCACACGCTTCTTCTTCCTTATGCGCAGCGCCGACAGCCATCTTGTGTTTGACCTCGACCTCGCTAAAAAGGAATCCAACGAGAACCCGGTATATTACATACAGTATGCGCATGCGCGCATCAGCAGCATCGTGAAACACGCCTCCGAAAAGGGCATCGACCTGGGCAATCTCGCCGGAGCAGACCTGTCACTCCTTACAGAACCCGAAGAGATTGACCTCATGAAATACCTCTCCCGGTTCCCCTCTGTTGTCGAGGCGGCCGCCGAAAAACGCGAAGTCCATAGAATCCCGAATTTCATCCTCGAAGCCGTCGGACTCTTCCACGCCTATTACAACAAGAGCCGCGTCGTCTCTGAAGATGAGCCACTCACCCTCGCCCGCCTCGCGCTCGTCGAGGCGCTCCGCCTCGTTGTCAGGAACGCGCTCGGCCTCCTCGGCATCGAAGCGCCGGAACGCATGTAATTCTTTGCCGCAAGGCGCAAAGACCGCACCCGCACAATAACGGCGTTCCGGCTGCGGCTATACCGCGCCGCGCAATCTGCGGACAAAAAGGGTTTCTCCCGCTGGAAGATTGCCAGAAGATCGTTGACCTTCTTGTTATTCTTATTGTATGATAGAATAGTTTCGTTTTGGATGCTCAAGCTCATCTGCCAAAAAGGAGTCTAGCCAAATTGAAGAAAAAAATCGTATTCGTCGAACCCAAAGCGCCCGGCTTTCACATATACAGCAAGTGGGCGTTGCCGAGACTTGGAACCGCCCTTCTCGCCACGATACTTCGCGACATGGGGCACGATGTGAAGGTGTACGTGGAAGAAGTTCACAAAGCGGATAAGGAGGACCTGCGCTCAGCCGACCTTGTCGGCATATCCACCATCACTTCGACGGCTCCCCGGGCTTACGCGATGGCAGACGAATTGCGCGAGAGCGGCGTGCTGGTCGCCATGGGAGGCCCGCACCCGACGTTCCTGGCGGACGAGGCTATGGAGCATGCGGACTATGTCGTTCGGGGCGAAGGCGAAGACGCCATCGTCGAACTGCTCGAGGCCCTCGACGGCAAGCGGCCACTGAACTCGATCGTCGGCCTGACGTACCGCGAGAACGGGAAGGTCGTCCATAATGCCATGCGTCCCCTGTGCCCCGACCTCGACGCGCACCCATCGCCTGACCTCTCCCTCATCGTCGGTTTCGGTTCGGGCACTCGCAGCTTCTTCAAGTACAAGCCGATTATCCCCGTCCTCACGTCGCGAGGCTGCCCGTTCAACTGCAAGTTCTGCTCGGTCACGACAATGTTCGGCCGCAAGTACCGTTTCCGGTCTACAGAAAAAGTCCTTGAGGACGTCAGGCCCTACGTAGATAAGAGTGTATTCTTCTACGACGACAACTTCACGGCAAACAAGGAGCGCACAAAAGACCTGCTTCGCCGCATGATAGAGGAAGGCGTCACACCCGAATGGACGGCGCAGGTGCGCGCAGACGCCGCCAAGGACGAAGAGCTGCTCGACCTCATGGAACGCTCCAACTGCTTCGGCGTCTACGTCGGAATTGAATCGATAAACCCGAAGACCCTCGAGCTTTACTCCAAAGGACAAACACTCGACGATATCAAAGAGAGCATCAAGAAGTTTCACGAGCACGGCATCCGCATCCACGGAATGTTCGTCCTGGGTTCCGATGAAGACGACGTGCGCGTCATCCGCGAGACGGCTCGATTCGCAAAGCGGCTCAGAATCGATTCGGTCCAGTTCATGATCCTTACGCCGATTCCCGGCTCGAAGATTTTCGAGCAGTTCAAGAAAGAAAAGAAGATATTCACGTTTAACTGGAAATTCTATGACGGGCACCACGTCGTATTCAAACCCAAGAATATGGTCCCGATTGAACTTCAAAAGGAAGCTATCCGGGCAATGAAAAAGTTCTTCTCGCGCGCGCAGATGCTGAAAGGCTTCTTCAGGGGGGACTGGCACGGCGCCATAGTAAAGGGCTACGGCAACCGCCTCATCAAACGGTGGGAACGGTTCAATAAGGAATACTACTATCAACTGAAACACGAATTGTACGAAGAATTGAATACGAAGATAAGCAAGATAACGGAGAGGTTCAAGCACTCCGATCTCAATGGAGTGAAATACCAGGATTAGAAATTGGGACAGAAATCTGTCCTGCAATTTCTTGTAGGGGCGACCCGCCGGGTCGTCCCTACGTCGCGGTTTCAAAGCAGGTCGTCCCTATGTATTCTAAGCGGGTTGCCCCTGCGTCACAATCTCGAGGCGGATCGCCCTTACGTCGAGGACTATTGTCTGGCCGTCGAGCTCGAAGTATTTGAATTTGCGGTCGCTCTCCATACGGTTTCGAACTCGTGGAAAAATCCCCCCTCACCCCCCTTTGCAAAGGGGGGAAGGGGGGATTTAGCGCATTTCGGCTCGTGAAAGAACTATTAGGCTCTGCCCTTCATTGATAATATCTTGCAGCATTGCGGTTTATTCGGGGACACCTTGCGGCAGTGCATCTCGTTCGGAGATACCTTGCAGCATTGGGTTTATTCGGGGACACCTTGCAGCAAGGTGTCCCCGAATAAACCGGAAAGATGTCTAGTCTTTTTGGAGTTCAACGGTGAACCATGAACCGAGTTCCTCAGGAGGAATTCCCATGCCCGCCAAGCATCTCGTGGTAGTGCCCCACACCCATTGGGACCGAGAATGGTACGCCCCATTCGAGAGTTTCCGAAAAAGACTCGTCTCCATGATCGACCATCTGCTTGAAGTCATGGAGAGCGACCGCAAATTCAAATACTTCGAGCTCGACGGCCAGACAATAGTCCTCTTCGACTACCTCGCCATACGGCCCGAGAACGAGCGCCGTCTACGAAAGCTTGTCGAATCGGGGCGAATAATCATAGGCCCGTGGTACGTTCAGCCCGACGAGTTCCTCGTCAGCGGCGAGTCCATCATCCGCAATCTGCGCATCGGAATCAGGACCGCGAAGGAATTCGGGAAGCCGTCGTTGATCGGCTATCTGCCCGACCAGTTCGGACACACGGCGCAGATGCCCCAGATCTTCTCAGGCTTCGGAATAAACTCCGCCGTCGTCTGGCGGGGAGTAGGCGACACGGTGGGACACACGCAGTTCCTCTGGGAATCGCCCGATGGGACCCGCATTTTCGGCATCTATCTGGCCGACTCGTACAGCAATGGCGCCCTGTTGCCGCTCAAACCGGCTCTGCTCAAGGAACGCCTCTCGAACCTGATGAAACAGCAAAAGGAGTATTCCGATATCGATAGCATATTGGTGATGAATGGGTCCGACCACCTCGAACCACAGGCCGGACTTCCGGTACAACTCGAGAAAGTGGTTCGCGTCCTGCCCGAGACCACATTCGAAATGGGGAATCTAAGTATATTCATCAGCCAGGCCAGGAAACAGGCGCCTTCGCTGCAGACGCACACCGGAGAGTTCCGCAGTTCCAAGAGGGTTCCCCTTATCCCCGGCGTGACCTCGGTCCGGGTCCGCCAGAAACAGCGCGACTTTTTCAACTGCCGCCTGCTTGAGAAATATGTCGAGCCTCTGTGCGCATGGGCATATGTCTGCGGCGATGACCGACCTCATGCGAACTTCATAGATTACGCCTGGCGGCTCACGATCGAGAATCATCCGCATGACAGCATATGCGGCTGCAGCGTTGACGCGGTGCATGAGGAAATGGAAACCAGATTCGACAAGGTTCAACAAATTGGTGAATACCTCAAGAGCGATGCTCTCTCGTTCCTGGCCAACCGCGTTGACTGTTCGTGGGCTTCCGACGACAATCCGGCGCTTTGCGTTTATAGCCCAACCTCCGCCGGTGCGCAGATTGTAGACGTCGTCGCGGAGATTGAAGAACCCGACTTCGCAAACTCGCTCAAAGGCCGCGAAGGCAAGTCGTTGCCCGTTCAGAAAACCGTAGGCGACCGCGAGCTTTACATCGGAATGCAGATGACTCCCGTCATGGTGCGCGAACAACTCGCCGGCATGGAAGGCAGAGAACTGATCGGATTATACGTGAACAATATCCTGTGGCGGCGCGAAGGGAAAGCGCTGAGACTGAACATCATCATGGGGCGCGCTCCAATGGGAGAGGTCGACGTGGAGAAGCGGAAGAAAGAACTCCTCGATTTGCTGTACGATCCCTCGCTCGAACTCGTGGACATAAAGGGAATATCCGGCGCAAAGACACGCTTGACGTTCTTTTCCGACGCTTTGCCCTCCGCTGGTTTGAAAGTCTATTCAGTCTCGAGCGACCCGCCTTCCGACTCCTCTAAGTCGCTCATGATTGGGCCGAAGACTCTCGAGAACGATTTCTATGCTGTCTCGGTCAACGACGATGGAACCCTCGATATTCTTGACAAGCACTCGGGAGCGGCCTTCAACGGATGCCTCCGTTTCGTCGACGATGGCGACCGTGGCGATGTGTACACTTTCGACGAAATCTCCGGCGGAGAGATAGTGGATACGCCCTCCGGCTTGGCGGTCGTCTCAATTGCAGAAAGCGGCCCCGTGAGAGCTACATTGAAAGTGGATGTATGCCTCCACATACCGGAGAAAATTGTACCCGAACGCGACGCGCGGTCCTCGAACAAGATCGAAATAAACATCACTACCCTTGTGTCTCTGTACAGAGACATCAAGAGAATAGACTTCCACACTACATTCGACAACCGATGTGAGGATCATCGCATGAGGGTACACTTCAATGCTCCGTTTGCCGCCCCGTCAGTCCTTACGGAAACGGCCTTCGGCCTCGTGAGACGCTCCGCAAAGGTTGAAGTCGCAGGGGACTGGTTTGAAAAACCCATTGGCACAGGCCCCCAGAAGACTTTCTCATGCGTCGAGAACGGCTCGTTGGGCATGGCGCTGTTGAATCGCGGTATCCCGGAAATCGAGGCGATTGCAGGCAACAACGCGACTGCGCTCGCACTCACCCTGGTGCGCGCCGTCGGCTGGCTCTCGCGCGAAGATTTGAAGGCGCGTCCCGCCGGCGCCGGCCCCGCACTCGAGACGCCCGGCGCACAGTCAAAAGGCCCGCATTCGTTCGAGTATGCGTTCGTCAGTTTCCAAGGGAATTATTCCAGCACCGGCCTCGTCGAACAGGCCCACTCATTTGCGTTCCCGCCGATCGGCATCATCACGAATCGACACAAGGGCAAGATCAATGACGGAGCTTCGCTCGTCTCCACGGACAATCCTAACGTTATTGTGAGCGCGATCGAGAAATCCCGGTTTGAAGGCGTGTTACTTCTTAGACTCTATAACACGACTGATGGCACACAGCAGGCGCGACTCGCTCTTTGGAGCAAGAATGCCAAAGTATATGAAGTGAACTTGCTCGAGAAGCTGCTTTCAAAAGAACCGCTTCGGCAAAAAGCCGGGCGCCTGGAGCTTGCGTTCCGTCCCGCCGAAATCAAGACGTTACAGGTTGTCTATGGCCAATGATTCCAATTAGAGATAAAAATCCGACTGACCTTTTTCCGGCGGTCACGATTCTGATCATTGGGGCCAACATAGCCCTATTCGTGTTTCAGCTTTCGGAGGGCATCAGCCATTTTGAGCGCTTTGTCATGAGCTACGCGCTCATCCCGAAGCAGTTCACGGCCCATCCGTTTGCCTCGGACCAGTACATCTCAATATTCACAAGTATGTTTATGCATGGCAGCCTGCTGCATCTGGGAGGCAACATGCTTTTCCTGTGGATTTTCGGGAACAACGTCGAAGACTACCTCGGACATTTCAAATTCGCTGTCTTCTACCTGGCATGTGGTGTCGCCGCCACACTGGCGCACGTCCTGACGCATCCCGTCTCCCCCGTGCCGACAATCGGCGCAAGCGGCGCGATATCAGGAGTGCTCGGCGCATATTTCCTGCTTTTTCCCAGGGCAAAGATCGTTACGCTCGTGCCCATCTTTATTTTTCTTTATTTCATTGAAGTGCCGGCCTTCCTTTTCCTGGGACTATACATAGCCCTCCAGTTTCTCTATGGGCTGCCCAGCCTCTCAGGGGGGCCCACAGAAGCTCAAGGCATCGCCTGGTTCGCTCACATCGGGGGATTCTTCGCCGGATTCTTCTTCCTCTTTCTTCTCGGTGGTCGAAGAGGGTTCCGCAGGCGACAGTACTACTGAGTGCCCGGAGCGAACCGCTTTCAATCCATTTGGGCTGAATATGTCCGGCCGCTGACATCCTCTTATTAACTCATAGCTTAACCATCTCAATATATAGTGTCCTTTCTGGAAAAATTTACAACATATTGCATTTTCTTTTTGACTTCCTCCAGTTCCGGTGGTATAATTATTGTCAAAATAGGGCGTATAATCTCGCCCGAGGGACGGTTACAGAGGGGATTTGAGGGCATAGGGGGGAGGAAGCGATGAAGACGCTTGCGGTGGTCAATCAGAAAGGCGGTTGCGGCAAGACCACCATAGCCGTGAACATGGCTGCATGCATCGCGGCCGGTGGGGAGAAGGTCTTACTGATAGACATGGACCCTCAAGGGCACGCATCAATTGCGCTTGGCACGAACGGAGACCAATGTGAGCCGACGATTTACAATTCTCTGACTGACGAAGAAGACAACATCTGTTCTCTTTCGAGCACGGTTATTGAGATCGGCGAGAACCTGTGGCTTGTTCCCTCGAACATCTGGCTGAGCGCAATCGAACAGCAACTGGCGGGTAAGAGAGGCCGCGAGGACAGATTGCGCGATTGTCTTGTCGAGGTCGTGGAACGTTACGATTACTGCATCATAGACTGCCCTCCGAGCGTAGGTCTCTTGACGATGAACGCTCTTCGAGCGGCCCAGCTCGCCCTTATTCCCATCGACATGAGCCGCTTCTCACTGCACGGCCTGCAAAAGCTCACTGAGACCATCAGCGTCTTGTGTTCACAGACTTCGCACATGGTCCACACGCGAGTCGTGGCAAACATTTTCGACTCGCGCACCAAGTTCGCCAAAAACATGCTCGCGTCGTTGCAAAACGATCTGGGGGATAACCTCTGCAAGACGGTAATACACAGGTGCGTGAAGGTCGCAGAAGCGGCAATGCTCGGTCTGCCCATAAGAAAATCTGCTCCGTATTCGAGCGCCCATGAGGATTTCGCGGACCTCGCAATGGAAATCGTGATGAATCAGCATCTCTTCGAGACCCCTGACCCCTTCCCCGCTCGTGTCATGTTCTCGTACTTTGCGCCCGAAGCGCATGAGGTCAAAGTGGCCGGCGACTTCAACAATTGGTTCCCATCGGGGCGCTACAAGCTGAGGAAAGAGCAGGATGGGAAATGGAGTTTGTTCCTCCCTCTGAAGCAGGGAAAATACAGGTATAAATTCATTGTTGACGGCGAGTGGCGAGAAGACCCCTCGAATCCGCTGCAGGAGCTTGGCGGTTTCGGCGAAAAGAATTCGGTGCTTGAGATTTGAAGGAACGGAGCTATCCATGCGAGGCGCGCAGCATCAAAAGAAGGCCGCCAAGAGTTTTGAGGATATCTCCCACTATTTCTTATCCGCAGCCGAGGCGGATGGCTCACACAATGTGACAGGAACGGCTGGCCACCTGGAAGATTCAAATGTTCCACCGACCTCCGACAGCAAGCCGGCAAGTCCGCGAGGCGCAACAGCACCCGCGCGCAGACGAGAGAACTGCGCCTCGTGCGCTCACCTGATTGCAGCCAGGGGAGGCCAGCCGTTCCAATGTCGCATCTACTCGGCGCAGCATGAGGAATATAAGGTTGCGCGCCGCGAGAGAATCGATCTCGAGGAAGGGCGGACGTGCCCCTATTTCATGCGCGTCACCTCGAGACAACTCGAAGATATCCTGCGAAGCCACGGCAGTCAACTGAGTTCGGAGCAAGTGCGCGAATACGCGCATGAGGTGGATGAGCAGGTTATTCTGAATAAGACGATAACTTTCTCCCCCCGCGCCGGCATGACCCCCGAGGAAGTCTTACGCGAGGAGTTGCTCAGATATCTTGTTGACGGCTACTCGATAGTCGAAGCCACCGTGACCCGCAAAGAAAGCCATTCCGAAGACAAACACTCCAAGACTGTCATGCATAAGACCAAGCTGCGCGTGAAGCAGGAGATTTGACGCAGATTCCGGAGTTTGCGCTCAGAGCGGTCATTTCGTTTGCTTGACATTGAGACTTTGACTGGTATAATAAAGAAGCGCTGCAAATGGTCCTGCAGTCTGATTAGCAGGGCGGTTAGCTCAGTTGGCGAGAGCGCCTGCCTTACAAGCAGGAGGCCACTGGTTCGAGTCCAGTACCGCCCACAAGATCGGCGATTTCAAAGAGGCCCTTCACGATCTCTCTCCCGGCATCTCATTTCTTTTGAATCTTCTGACTGAAAGCATGGAAACCCTTGCGCCTTGCGTGGTTTCGCTTTTGCATTGCTCCTTGCGACTTTTGATTTTTTCGGATAAGGGATTGACTTCTCGTCCGCCCGAAGGTATGCTTTCTTGACAAATGTTTGCGGTGAGGCCGCGATTTTCCACTATGGAGTGTTTCTGGCTGTGACGCAGGAAAGGAGAGACAAAAATGGCGGCGGAAGTCCTTCCCATTGGTGAAATCAGGGAACGTATTGGCAAGGAGCTTGGAATAAGCGATTGGGTCGCAATCGACCAACGGAGGATCAATCAGTTCGCTGACTGCACGAATGACCATCAATGGATTCACGTCGATGAAGAAGCTGCGGCAAAAGGACCGTTCGGCAAGACCATCGCGCACGGATACCTGACGGTTTCCTTACTTCCCCACTTTTCCGCCGGCATAGGCGTGATTCCTGAAGGCACGATGATGGCGATCAACTACGGAATGAACAAACTCAGGTTCGTCAATCCGGTGAAAGTCGGCTCAAGAGTCCGCGACCGAATCACGCTCAGCAACGTCGAGGAAAAAGGTGGCGGGCGATTTCTCATTACCACGACCCACACCGTGGAGATAGAGGGTGAAGACAAGCCTGCTTGCGTCGCCGAGACACTAAGCATGTTTTTCACAAAATAACACATGGGAAGAAGTGTGAAGTATCCGCGCCTGTCAATGACTATTCTCGACAAGAATGAAGGAGGTATCTCAGAATGAGCAGTGAGTTTCGTCTTGATGGTAAGGTGGCGATTGTCACGGGCGCCAGCCGCGGCATAGGAGAGGCAATTGCCAGAATGTTTGTCCGCAATGGCGCAAAAGTGGTAATCTCGTCGCGCAAACAGGACTCGCTCAACGCGGTCGCTGACTCCATCAAGAAATCGGGCGGCGAAGCGCTTCCCGTCGCATGTCACACGGGCAAGGTTGAAATGATAAATGCGCTTTTCGACAAAGCGCTCGAGAAATATGGGAGACTCGACATCCTCGTAAACAATGCGGCCACCAATCCTTTTTTCGGCAGCATTCTCGATATTTCTGAAGCCGAATACGAGAAGACCTTCGAGGTCAACACGAAGGGATATTTCTTCATGGCGCAGAAGGCCGGCAGGATCATGGCCGAGCAAAAGTCCGGTTCAATTGTCAATATTGCCTCTGTCGCGGGACTCCATGCCTCGCCGATGCAGGCCGTGTATGGCATGACCAAGGCCGCCGTCGTTCTTATGACGAAGGCATATGCAAAAGAGCTAGGCGCTCATGGCGTGCGATGCAACGCCATCTGCCCGGGCTTGACTGAGACCCATTTCGCTAAAGTGCTCATCGAGACCGAGGAGATTTACAATTACGCGGTCAAGAATATCCCGTTAGGAAGGCACGCCCAACCCGATGAAATCGCAGGGGCCGCCTTGTACCTGGCGTCGGACGCCTCGAGTTTCACGACAGGATCAGTGATCGTTGTCGACGGCGGCAACACGGCCTGACAACCGGTTGCAGTATGCGCCTCCGTCTTTGCCGCCGTCGGCCGTTCAGGAGTGATTGGCTGTCTCTTCGCCTACTTGCCGTCAATGCGTTTCAGCATCTCAGCCAATATCTTGCGGGCAAGTTCGGGATCATCGCGGTCGGGGCAGTGGCGGCCTTCAGGCACAAAGAAATACTTTCCGTTCTTTATTTTGTAATCGGGTTGAACACTGACTGAGAGCCACGGATCCATGCCGCCGGTGACGTATATGATGGGAATGGCAAGTGACTCAAGCAGTTTCCGCTGGGACCATTCCCCGACTGCGGAAGGCGGGTCCTCGCCGAACAATTCGCGGCACTCTTCGCAGAAATCATCATGTTTTCGGATAAATAGCCCTTCAGGGTCTTCTGACGCCAGAAAGCCACCGATCTCGGCGCACATCTGGTAGCGCCATGCATGCCAGTTGTGGATACCTTCCGCGACCTCATTGGCAGCAACTTTACGCGCTGACGATGCCTGCGCATATCTCCATGCCTCACCGTCACCAAATTGATTGTCCATTCGATGCATAACTCTCAAGAAAGAGCGTGTCGGCAGGAATGATAACATCTGGAAAGCCGGCTTCAATCTCTTCAGTCGCGGGAATTGGGTAACCCCCATGATCGTTGCATGCAGAAACTCCCGTTCCGTCCAGTTCGCATCGAACAACTCTACTGGTTCGAGATTCTTCGAGTGTCGCGCGAGACGCTTGTAACAGGCATCTCCCAAGGTCTTCCTGACCTGACGGTCATAGCCGTAATCCAGGAAAGGCCAGTCCACGACGCCACTCGAGCATAGTATTACTTCGACGTCGTCGGGATATTTCGCGGCAAACTCCAAGACCAAAGCTCCCCCATAGCTCCATCCTGCAACCATCCAAGGGCCCGGGTATTCTTTCTTCAACTCCTGCGCCACCTCATGCGCGTCGGCCAGGGCCTGCTCGACACGCACATATGAGGGGACCGATTGATCTTCACCCTGCGTCAGACTTTGGCCGTATCCGCGATGCTCGGCCTGAACATAGATTATCCGGAACCCTTTGCCATGAAGGCGAAACAACCTGAGAAGATGTTCGTCAGTCAGGTCTGTTTCGTTGCCGAAATGAAAGAACACGGGCGCGTTCGGCGGCACGCCGTCAGGAATCAGAATGTCGACATGTTGATCCAGCGTCGGACCACTGGGATCGGCATGGTCCGCCGGCTGCGAGATCACCTTGTGGATGATTTTGTAGTCCTGTGCGTTATCGGCGTCCCGATTGGCCGTCGCGCACGATGCAGAGCACGCCAGCGACAGAATCAGACAAAAAAGGAATATATCTCGACGCGTTCCATTGGCTTTCATTTCGTATCTTCCCCTTCCGGTTCCGAGGCTCGATATCGAAGTATATATCATTGGGCCGTCATGTTACAAGACCAGGTTTACGTTCGGACTTCGCTGGCAACCCAGATTGACGTTTTTGCGACGTCATCACCCGATGCGGCTCTTGATGTCGACCTTGGAGCCCTCGCGCCAACACCTATTCCGATGATCGGGGATGGGAGCGGCAAGTTCTTTACTCATTTTGTGGTCCCCGGCGCGGTTGCGGTTCCGGCATTCATTACGGTCACCGCCTTCACTCCGCCTCCGGGAATACCGACCTCGCACATCAGCAATCTTGTCGACGACGTCGCCGTTATTTCGCCGACGGTCGACCGCTGATCACACATCTGATGAGCGCTGTTCTCTCCGTTCGTGCCGGCGGCGAGTCACCGCCGGCACGATTTCTTAGCCATCTGCAAACCCGTTAGAAAGGACCTCCTCGCATCGGGCGGATTCCTTGAGGAGGCCACGCAACTCCATAGAAGGCGCCGTCGGCCATTTGTGCAACTAGCCGAAGCCCGAACTGACTTCTAATCTCCATCTCGGAGGGGAAGTTGGGGGAAATCGGACTGAAGTACGCGAGAATGGCATCCCCCTTACGAAGCCTTTCTCCCATTGCTGCAAACTCGATGGAATAGTTAGTGTTGGCTCGAAGGGTGTAAATATTCACTTTCATGGGGACCTGCACGGCAGACCTTCCGGTGAGCAAATAAACGGCGGGCGCTACATTTGTGAAGATGGTGAATTCAGGGGGGATGGCCCTGATCCGGTCCATTGTTTCGGAACTCCGCCAACGGCCGGTCGTATAACCAAGGCCATAAGTACGGTTGTAGTTAATAGAGACCATCGAACGAAATATACAGCAGACAGCAAGGATTGTGCAGACAGCGACGCATACGAGTCTAGTGCCTCGTATCCCCTCCAAATCGCGCGAGACCTTGTGTCCCGCGCAAAGACAGCAGATCAGAGCGGGCAAGAAAATGGGCGACAAAATGCGATTGTCGGGTGTGGTATCAGCGTCAAGGAAGGACATGGTGACAATCAAGAGGATTGCATAGATAAGGATGAAAAGGCCAAGCAAAGGAAGAAGTCTTCCGCGTTTCTCACCGTTATCATTCGCCGGGTTCGACGGATTTGTTGAGTCTTTTCGCAAGAATTTGTTCCCTGCCACTGCCAGCAGGCCCACTGTGCCCAGGAGAAGGACACTTACTCCCACCCACACCGATGAACCAATGGGGAGAACCCATGACGAAATCATAAGAAGACCATATCTTGCGTGGCCAAGAGTAAGGGGGTGGTAGGCGAAGGCCCTATCCGTCGATGCGCCTGCGAGGCTCATATTCCTTATAGCCCAAATCAGCATTGGAAAAGAACTGATCGCAAAAAAGAGCGCGCTATCGCGAATCCTGGCATAAACCGTCCCCCTTCCACTCAAAAGGAGTATGCCTGCAATTCCGGCGCCCACCAAGGCGACACCTGCATACCTTGCGAGAAACGCCAAAGCAACTATGGAAGCTGAGATGACAAGAAGCGGTGGCCTTGGGTTCTTCAGATGCTCGGCCAGTTGTAAGAGTCCCAGGAGACCGAGAAAAACGAATAGCGGCTCTGTCCAGACCCATGAGTGAATCCAGAGCATGGCGATTGAGCTTAACGCGAGGATTGCGCCAAGAAGAGACATTCGGACCGAACAGGTGTATCTATTGACAATCACACCGACCAGCAAGACATTGGCGCCGAAGAGGACCATGTTCAGCCATCCGGCTGCGATTAGCGGGTCCCCTGAGACAACAGCGATCAACGCGAGAAGCGAGGGAAACAAGGGCGGGTAATGAGTCAATGGCGTCGGCTCGAGAGTTCCAAACGGTATGGTCAAGCCCCGTCCCTCAAGCACACTGCGGGCCACGCCTAAATAAACAGCGGAATCAGGGGAGAGGCCTGGACCGCGACTGGTCTCAAGAAAAATAGCCACCGCGCCAATCGCGGACAAAACGCACAACGGCAAGAGGACTCTACTCACGTTGTTTGCGCGGATGATCTTCCCTCCGACGCTATCACAATAGTTGCGCATTCACCCTTCCGGGCAGTGAATGTTCGACAAGGGAGCAACTGCTTCATGACTTCAAACAATGGTCTATAATAAGCAAGGTTCTTCAGGCGTAATACCCGAACCGTTTCACCGCGTCGATCATGGCTTTGACGTTTTCGGGGCGGGCGTTGGGCGGGATTTCGCAGCCGGCGCCGAGGATGAAGCCGCCGTCCCTGCCGACAGCCTCGATCAACTTCTTGCAGTAATCACTAACTTCTTCCTTCCCGCCGAATGCGAGCATCGTCGCGGGGACGTCGCCGAATATGCAACAGTGATCGCCAATGACCTCCTTTGCGCGGAAGATGTCTGTCCTGCCGTCGAACTGCAAGACGACTTTCGCTTTCGGGAACTCATGCAGATAGTCGAGGTTCTTTCCCCAATCACCGTCGCAGTGAAGAATCGGAGTAATGCCCGCCGACACGAACCCGTTGACGATCTTCTTCAAGGCCGGCAGCGCGTATTCGCTGAAATGTTTCGGCGACATGAAATCGTTTGAGGTTCTGTGACAGAAGACGAGCACGCGCGGCACGCCTGTACATCTGCTGAAGAACCGACCCACTCCGACGTAACCATCCGAAAGAATTGAAGCTGCTTTGGCGAGGACCTCCGGTTCTTCCATCAGGTCGTATGAAAAATCCACGACACCGCGCGACATCGAGAACGTGTCAAACGGCGCCTCGGCGCACAGTCCGTGCTGGATCGCGACTCCCTGCGCTTGCCACCACTTGAATTCCTCCCGCCAGGCCGGTATCTGCTTCAAAAGTCTACGAAGGATGCCCACCTTGGCCACCAGACCTTTGACCGGTTCTCGCTGAACGCGGCATGCAAGCGTGAGCATGAAATTGAGATATTTAAGGAACGCTGTCGGAACGCCGTTGTCGCTGAACTCGCGGTATTCGTCAGCGGTCATGATCGCCTCTTCCATGACCTGGCAGATGTTGTCTGGCGGCAGGTCGATGCCCGGATACTTGACCTTCATGGGAAGGATGAACACATATGCGGTCGGATTAATGGGATTGATCGGATAATAGATGTCCCACGGCCCAAGCTCGCGAAAACATTTCCTGATCGCGAACTCGTATTTCTTCGGGTCGGACCACAACTCGTGCACGGTGATATTCGCATAGAAGGCGGCAAAGTAATAAATCATAGGCGCCACGGGCGCCCTATCCGGCACACCCAGTTCGACCACGGTCCGAAGCCTCTGTTCGGCAGTCATCGTATCATTCGACATTTGAGCCAATCCTCCTCAGAAGAGTCCATCGTGGTGAAGACAAGGGAGAATTGCACAGGCAATCAAGAGAGAAGGCAAACAGAGAATCTTCGTTTCGCTCGGAATGACACCGGAATGGCTCGGCGTCCATCCGTGGTTTCATGTCGCCCCTTTGCGGTCTTTGCGCCTTGGGCCTGCGGCCCTTTGCGGTGAAATCCCCGGTTCTCAGTGTGAATGCGCAGCCGCGCTTGTGGCTTTCGTCCAATCTTTCACGTCGATAAGTTTTTCCAGACCGGGATTGACCTTTCCGAAAAGCATCATGCCCCAGACGGGCGAGGGAAGCTTCTCGAATGTCAGCACATCCCCTTCGATCTTTCTTCCGCCCGCTCTATCGAGCGAGTTCATCAAGCCGCCGAACAGTTCTTTGTCTTCCATTGCCTTTGCGGCGTAAAGCGCGCAGATAGTGCCGAGGTCGTCGGGCTTGCCACCGCCCGGAGACTCGGACGCATAGCAATAGAGGCCGCCAAGTTTCTTGTGTATGAATGTCTTCTTGAACTGCGGATACAAAGAGCGAGCGAATTCAGGATCGAGCGCCATCAGGAACGCTATGCTCCATCCCGTACCGTAGCTGGTCACTAGTTGCTCGGCGTAGTCGTGCTCCATATGATATGAGTTGCGGAAAACTCCCTGTTCCGGTTCGACCATCCGCTTCTTGGTCCATGCGAGCCACGGGCCGATGATATCCGAATAGTTGGCGTCTTTGTAAATCGTGTCGTACACTGCCATGCTGTACATGCCGATGGTATTGCACTGCACAAAATAATCGTCCGGCTCGCACGACATGCCGCAGTACTTGCCTTCGCGCTCGGTTTGCTTCATCTCGTCGTGCAGCGCTTTTGCAAGCGCCTTGTATTCCTTCTCATATTTCGTGTCACCCGAAGTCAACTGATACAGCCCATACATCAGATTAAGATGGCCGCGGTACATGATATTCTGCTTCGCCATCGGGTCGGGCCCGAAGCCCGCCTTGATCCAATCCTCCCACACCTCTTTTTGTTTCATTTTTTGAATCAGCTTATCCATGTAATGGCCGCAGAACGACTGGTAGGAGGGGTCGATCTTCGCGATACACGC
>JACRIR010000145.1 GCA_016215705.1 Candidatus Poribacteria bacterium
CAAGACTCGGCGCAGATTTCCTCGTTCAACTGACCAATGACGGCTGGTTCGGGCGCACTGCCCAGCCAAAGCAGGATATGGCGCTCGCAGTGTTTCGCGCCATAGAAAACGGCGCTACACTTGTGAGAGGAACCAATACGGCCATATCGGGCTTCTCGACCCGTGGGGCCGGGTGAGCGGGGTCGTGCAGGCACACGGCAACGAGACTGTGTTTGTGCGCGGCTTCTCCGTTGAATCAATCTCCACTGCCGCCCACAATACGTTCTACAAGTCGCGCGGAGACATCTGGGTGTTGGCCTGCGGGATGGTTTCGGTTATAATATTCGGGCTTTGTTCAGGGCGAAGGAGTCACGAGTTTCGCGGCGAGAGTCAAAAGAGGCAAGAAACAAAAAGGGGCGCCGAAGAGAGAACAAACCTTCGTAGGGGCGACCCGGTGGGTCGCCCGAACAAGTTTTAGGCGGATACGCCGCCATCTTCATGAAAACGTGTACTCAAGGAATGCTCGGAGGCCTGGCGTCGTAGCCGTGAGATTCCCCCCTTTTCGCCTTTGCCCTTTCGCCTTTCGCCTCTTCCTCCCCCTCTTATACGATCGTCGGTCCAATCAACGACCTCATCCGCGCCGTTGTGATACGAAAGAGATTCAAAAACAGCTTGGTCGCAATATCAGGATTCTTCTTCTGAAGTTTATGCAGACCATCCTCGCTCAACGCCAGCAGGTCGGCATCCGTGTGCGCGACGGCGGAGGCCATGCGCCCCTTCTTTGACACGAGGCCGAGTTCGCCGAAGATGTCACCTTCACCCATCATGGCCAGTCGCTTCGTTCCCGATGCCTGCCGCTTCACGATTTCGACCGTGCCCGCGAGCACGCAATACAACTCGGCGCCGACTTGCCCCTCGAGAAAAATCGGCTGCCCCTTCGGAAAACGTTTCACGTCGCTGAACTTGAGCAGCCTGCGTTTCTCTTCGTCCTTGAACCCCCGAAGCGCTTTCGGAAGCGGGATGTTCTCGTCAATAAGGCGGTTGCGGATTGATTCCCGCAGACGCTGGCCCGTTATGTAGAACAGATTCATGAGGAGCTTTGAGGCGAGGTCCTGATGGCGGTCGAGCAAATCCGCGAAAGCCTCCTCCTCAACCACGAACATTGTGGTGTCGGTCTCGGCGATTGCCGAGGCGGAGCGCTGGAGCGAGGGCGCCTGAGCGGAACGTTTCGTTTCCTTTGTTGTCAGCGAGAGTTCGCCGAAAAGCTCGCCCTCGCGGAGAACGGCTATCTGCTTCGGAGGGGTCACCGTGTCATCCAGAATGCGGACGCTTCCGTCCACAATGATGAACATCTCCTTGCCGGTCTGCCCCTTCCTGAAAACCGGAGCGCCCTTGGCGAACCACTCCTGGATACCGGCCTTGTTGAGTTGTTTCATCTCGTGTGAACTCAGGCCTTCATAGATGCGGGCAACGTCTTCTTTCTTCTTGAAGAATAGCATGGCGGACCCCCTATCTGAGACGAAAGATGAAAGGAACAAGACAAAAGGGAAACCTTTTCCTCGCGTGCTTTTGTCAAAATTATAGACCCGCAGAAAGCCAATAGTCAAACGGAACAGGAAGGGAGACTGTGGGACATGAAAGGTGGTTGCTGATAACTTCTTCCGCTGGCGTCGTATTTTCTGAGGGTAGCGAATACTACCGCCAAGGGATTCATAATGCGACTGGAAATGCGTCTACCTCGCTTTTGTAGGGGCACGGCGCGCCGTGCCCCTACAAGAATTCTTTGGCCTTGACCAATTCTTATGTCGCACACCCAGAGAGGGAGAAAATAGAAAACGGAAAAAGGAAACAAGGGGGCCCCTCGGCCTCCGGCTTCTTGCCAATGTCCGAATTCGCGTAATTCGTGTTTCCTGTCTCTCTCCTTTGCATAATTGCCGAAAGTATGCTTTAATATGGCCTGCTTGTCGAAACTGTGAGTGGCTGTTTAGGAGGTGAATCGAGTGTTCGCGCTGGTGACTGGCGCAAGCGGATTGCTCGGGCGGCATCTGACGGAGGAACTGCTTCGCAGAGGCCACCGGGTTCGCACGCTTGACGTGAAGCCGTCGAGCAATACGCCGGAGGGCGCCGAATCGATCCGGGGCGACGTCCGGAATGCCGACACCGCGCGCTCCGCCTGCGGACGCGTCGATGTGGTTTTTCATCTCGCGGCGCTGCTGCCACAATCGAGAGCGGCGGAGGAGGCGTTTTACTCCGTCAATGTCAAGGGCACCGAGACCATGCTCTCGGCGGCGGTATCGGAATCGGTCAAACGCTTTGTTTACTCTTCGTCCGTCGAGATATACGGCGTGCCGGACCGCGTTCCGTGCACCGAGGATGCGCCCAAGAAACTGCTGGGGACGTATAGCCGCACGAAGCTCGACTGCGAGGAGATGTGCGCCCGGTACTCGGCCGACTTCGGGATCGAGGTGGCCATGATGCGCATGCCGATGATCGCCGGCCCGGGCTATTATCACGAAAAATTCTTCACAAAAATGTTTGCGGACCTCGGCCGAAACAAGACCGTCCGCATTATCGGCGACGGCGCCAATCGCTACCAGATGGTCGCTGCGTCCGACGTGGTTGATGCTTATATTCTCGGGGCCGAATCTCGGGCTGCGGCCGGCGAAGCGTTCAATATCGCGTCGGACCCCTCGAGAGTTCTTTCCGTTCGCGAGATGGTGCAGGAACTCATAGCGCGTGTCGGCTCGAAGTCGAAAGTCAGCCGGGTGAATAAGTCACTTGCGCGCGCCGTGATAAAACTGACCTCGGCCATAGGCAGGCCGCTGCTTCTTGAGGAATATCATGAGGTCGCATTCGCCGACTATGTGTTTGACATAAAGAAGGCGCAGCAACTTCTGGGATACTCGCCGAAGAAGGACGACGTCGAAGCAATGGCGGAAACGGTCAAATGGTACTGGAGCAGCACAGGTGAAAGACGAAAGGAGAAAGGCGAAAGGGGGATCGGAAAAGTGTAAAGTGTCTGAAGTGAGCTAAAATATCTAAAAGTGCGATCCATTCTGTCCTTCACTATCCGTGTCCCGCCGATTAGACTCTGTTTGACATGCCCTTTTTCGGGGAATATAATTATTTTGTAGTTCCGTTACGTTTCCATCCACATAACTTCGGTCTCCGCCGCACACGGCGCGTTGTTTCACCCCGCATCGATCGGCAACATTGACCACCCCGAAGGAGAATCGGCCTTGAACCTCTTGGGTGGCCTGCGCGCAAGAGTAATCGGACTCACTGTCGCGATAGTCGTCGTGTTTATGTCCACATGTTTTCTCGTGTTGTTGCACATGAATCGCGCGCACACGCTGAGCCGCTTCGAAGAACTTACCGCGCGCATGAGCGAACTTATTGCGGTCGGGCTGGAGAACGACATGCTTGACCGAGACCTGAATCTCGTGAATAAAATGGCCGTGGGCCTCTCCGAGCATGACAGTGTTGAAGCCATCAACATCCTGAACAAGAAGGGAGAAGTGAAGATTTCTTCCGAGAAGGCAATGCTCGGCCGATATCTTGACACCAGGAGCGACGGCTGCAGGATTTGCCACGAGGTTCCGCCCGAATCCCGACGCCGCAGCGCCATTGTCGCCGTCAACGGCCGTCGCGTCTTCCGCAGCGTGCTTCCAATCGCCAACAAGCCCGCGTGTCATTCCTGTCATTCGCCCGCCGAAAAGGTCAACGGCATGCTCATCGCAGATTTCTCGATGGAGCTGTTTGATCGCGAAATGCGCGCCGGCCTTTTAAGCATGATCGCGGCCATTGCGGTAACGATCTCGGGGCTGACCGGATTTATCTGGATGCTGATGGCCAGCCAGATCATACGCCGTCTCGACAGATTCCTCGAGGGAGTGCGCCTCCTTTCCACGGGCGATCTCAGCGGTCAGATCGCCGTCGAGGGACGCGACGAAATATCCGATCTCGAGCGCGCGTTCAATTCCATGGCTTCAAATCTGCAGGCAAGCATGGCGGAAGTCAAGTTCGCGCGCGACTCGCTCGCGAACCTCATCAACAGCATCACCGATGAAATCATCGTGATTGACCGGGATTTTCGAATCGTAACAGCCAACCATGCGGCGCTCTCGCGGCTCGGCAAGCGGCAAGAGGAAATCCTCGGACGCTTCTGCCATGACGTTTGCTACAACCTGCCTGAGCCATGCAGCGACCCCGAGCGGGATTGCCCCGTGCGGGCAACCTTCTCGAGCGGTGTCTCGTACTCGACGTCCCGGGCCGTCGCCGTAAATGGAGAAAATCGCTATCTCGAGCAATATGTCTCGCCGGTGAGGAACGAAACGGGCGAAATCATCCAGGTCGTCAAGATTTCCCGCGACGTGACCCGACGCCGAAAGCTTGAAGAGCAACTGGTGCAATCGGAGCGCTTGATTTCCTTGGGACAGCTTGCCGCCGGCGTTGCGCACCAGGTGAACAACCCCATCGGTATTATCGTAAACCGAATCGATTGTCTCAAACGCGAGAGCAAGACAGCGCAACTTCCCGAATCGTTCCAGGCCGATCTTGACGTGATGGTGAACTGCGCCTGGCGCGTATCTGAGATTATCCGGAACCTGCTCACCTTCTCGCGCGAGACGCCGCTCATAGTGGAATCGGTCGATGTGAACCGGGCGATCAAGACCTCGCTTGATCTCATACAGATGCAGGCCGTCAACCATGAGATAACGTTTGAAGCCCTTCTTGGCGACGGCTTGCCCTTTGTCAGAGGCGATGTTAACAAACTCGAACAATGTTTTGTCAACATCATCAACAACGCCGTCGACGCCATTCCCTCGCGCGGGCGAGTGACGGTGGAGAGTTCGCTCTGTGATGAGGGGCGCGCGGTCAGCGTTCGAATATCCGACACCGGCGTGGGCATCGCGCCTGAACACATGGAAAAGATTTTCGACCCCTTTTTTACGACGAAGGGGGTGGGTAAAGGAACAGGGCTGGGGTTGTCCATCAGTTATGGCATTGTTAAGGACCACGGAGGCCGGCTCGACGTCGAAAGTGTGCCGGGGGAGGGGACCACGTTCACGATAACGCTCCCGATACGGAAGGAAGTGGAACACCGATGATTGCGTTAGACGAGGCGGCGAAAACACAGAACATCCGAGTTCTCTGTGTCGATGACGAGGCCCCGATGCTCGAGGGCTATGCGCGCCTGCTGCGCTCGCTCGGCTATGACTGCATCACGACGACGGACGGTTATCGCGCGATTGAGATCGTCAAATCCGAATCCCCGCATATTGTGCTCACTGACCTGAAAATGCCGGGGATCGACGGGATTGCGCTTCTTGAGTCGGCAAAGAATATTGATCCTGATCTTGCCGTGATTGTCGTCACTGCATATGCAACGATACCGTCCGCTGTTGAGGCCGTCCGCAAAGGGGCCTTCGACTACGTCCCGAAGCCGTTTTCCGCCGACCAATTGGAAATCGTGTTGCAGAAGGCCTCGGAGCATCGCAGACTGCTCGACGAAAACAAGAGGTTGCGCGTGCAATTGCGCGACACCTATGCCTTTGGGAACATCATTGGAAAGAGCCAGCCGATGCAACGGGTGTTCGAAACCGTTTGCAAGATCGCGCCGAGCGACGCGAACGTGCTCATTTGCGGAGAAAGCGGCACGGGAAAAGAACTCATCGCCCGCAGCATCCACGCAAACGGACCACGCGCAAATCAAGGGTTCGTCCCCGTCGATTGCGCCTCGTTGCCGGAAACGCTGCTCGAAAGCGAACTTTTCGGACACGAGAAAGGCGCATTCACGGGCGCGCACACCGACCGGCCCGGCCTGTTCGAGTTTGCCAACCACGGCACGGTCTTTCTCGATGAAATCAGCGATCTCGCGCCGAGCATACAGGCGAAACTGCTTCGCGTCCTGCAGGAGCATCGAGTGCGACGCCTCGGCGGCCGGCGCGAGATAGCCATAGACATCCGCATCATCTCCGCTAGCAACCGCGACCTCGAGGCCGCAGTCGCCCAGAAACAGTTTCGCGAGGATTTGTTCTACCGGTTGAACGTAATTTCGATAAAGCTGCCGCCGCTTCGAGACCGGTCCGGGGACATTGAACTCTTGGCAAATCATTTCCTCCGTAAGTTTGGCAAAAGCGTCATACGGCCGCCGGTCAGAATTTCCACTGATGTGATAGAACATCTTTTGCGTCATTCATGGCCGGGCAATGTCAGGGAATTGCAAAATGTAATCGAGCGCGCGGTTTCGCTCTGTGAAAGCGACGCTATCTCGGTCGCCGACCTGCCCGAGCGCATCCGGAGTTTCGGCGCGCCTCTGCCAACTGATCCGATGCGCGTATCGCTGCGCGAGGCAAGGCGCATCTGGCTCGAGCCGCTTGAAAAGGACTATCTCAAGAACCTTCTCGAGCGACACGGCGGCAACGTCTCCGAGGCTGCCCGCGCCGCCGAGATCGATCGACAGACGATCTATCGGCTTCTCAAGAAATACGGCATCAAGAGTTTTGAGTGACAAAAACAGAGCCGAAAGTGTGACATCTATCCTACATCTGTGACATCAATGCCCCAAGTGGCCGCCGCCTCCATTCCGGACACCCCCGGACAGCTCTCCTGAGCTGACGGCAGGGCCCTGCCTGCAACACGAATCCCACACATTCATACCAACGCGCTGCCGCCGGACAACTCTCTATCCCGGTATGTGAAAATGCAAAACATATTTGGCTGCAACATCTTCGGTGATCAGCCACAAAGCACCCGGCAGCGCCTCTTAAGCGCTGGCACATGGATTGCCTTGTATAGTTGCCGACCGGTGCGAATAAAGTCTATCACGGAAGGTTACACGGGATGGGCGATTCTTATGGTAGAACTCGGGAATGTTCTCATCCTGACGAGCGATGAAGATTTTCGGTGGCAGGCCACCAGAGGTCCTGTCGGACGGGAATGCAGAGCAAAGGTGTTACGAGAAAGCGGCGAAGCCGTCCTGAGCGTCCTGGAGGATGACATCGACGTAGTCGTGCTTGACGCCGACGGCAAGGAGCTGAAGTCATTGATCACAACCGTCAGAATAATCGAGAAATGCAGGCCGCGGATTCCGGTGGTGCTTGTGACAAGCAATAAGTCTATTTTGAATGGGGCCGAGATATTAAAGGAGAATATCTTCTACTTTGTGATAAAGCCCGCGAACCCGGAAGAGTTGGGCGAGGTCGTTTTCAGGGCGATCAAGAAGAAACATCATCTGGAGAAGATATAGGTCGATCGGAGGCGGCATACAGCTCATGAGCATGAGGACGATTAGCCTTACGCTGGCGGTGATTATCATTCTTGTTGTTTCAAGCGGGTGGAGCCTCTTTTGGATGCGAACGGTCAAGGTCGAACAACCGATTCAGTTTAATCACCAAAAGCATCACGTCGAACTCGAACTGGAGTGCGGCTTCTGCCATCCGTATGTTTCGAACAACGCCGCTGCGGGGTTGCCGGGCGCCGAGCTTTGTGGGACGTGTCACGAAGTCGGCGTCGCGAATGATAATCCTCGGTTCGCCGAGGTTACAACCGCCGTGCAGGGTTACCTCGAGCGACGCGAAGCGATTCCATGGGTGCGCATGTATCAGGCCCCGTCGCACGTAATCTTCTCTCATGAGCGCCATCTCGAGGCGCACGTAGACTGCTCCGAATGTCACGGCGCGACTGGTGTTGGCACGATTCCCCTGGCGGAGCCTCGCAGGATCACCATGAAAAGCTGTGTGGAATGCCATGAAAAGCGACGCGCGTCGCTCGACTGTCTCGCGTGTCACAAATAAGTCCGCGCAGGGAGTCGGGAGTCACATTATGAGATTGACACGAAGATATTTTCTGAAGATGGCTGGCGCCGGCGCGGCTGCGGCAGGCGCGTGGCGCCTCAAAAGCAGGCCTGTGACCACGGCGGCCGATTCCTCACAGCCGCCGTCGGAACCGGGCCAGGAGCGCTGGGTCAAAAGCGCCTGCCTTCAATGTCCGGCAACCTGCGGGCTCAACGTGCGGGTGGTGGATGGCCACCCGGTGAAGATTGAGGGCAATCCCGAGCATCCTATCAACCGGGGCGGTCTGTGCCCCAAGGGGCAGGCAGGCCTGCAGGTGCTCTACGACCCGGACAGGATCAGGTCGCCGCTCAAATGCAACGGTGAACGCGGCTCCGGCAATTTCAAGGAAATTACATGGCAGGAAGCGATAACCGAAGTCGCAGGCAGATTGAGCAGCCTGCGCGAGACAGGCCAGTCGCATACCGTGGGAATCCTTACCGGCAGATGCAGAGGAACGATGGGGCTTCTTATCGACAGGTTCCTCGAAGCGTATGGGTCGCCGAACAATTTCGCGCACGGCGCCGCAGGCACTGAGCCCATCCTTATCGGTAATTTTCTCACCAATGGCGTAAAAGACTATTTTGCCTATGACTGGGCGGGCACGGACTACCTCTTATGCTTCGGCGCCAGCTTCCTTGAAGCATGGAGAACAGGTGTCCACTTGCAGAGGGCATACGGATTAATGCGCCGAGGCCGGCCGGGCGAACGGACGAAAATCGTGGTCATCGACCCGCGTTTCTCCGTTACGGCGGCCAAAGCCGACGAATGGGTGCCCATCAATCCCGGCACAGATTCAGCGCTCGCGCTCGCCGTTGCTCACGTGTTCGTCAAGGAATCTCTATACGACTCCGACTATGTGGGAAGGCACGGGTTTGGTTTCGAGGACTGGACGCACCCGGACGGCACGAAGCACATGGGTTTCCGCACCCTCGTCTTGAACCAGTACTCGCCTGAAACCGTTTCTCCATTGGTTGGCGTTTCAGCCGACACGATCTACCGCCTCGCGGAGGAGTTCGCGGCGAACAAACCGGCGCTCGCGATGGCGGGTAGGGGTGCCTGTGGCCATTCCAGCGGAGCTTATACGCAAATGGCCGTCAACTGCCTCAACGCTCTTCTGGGGAGTTTTGAGATTCCGGGCGGCGCTCTGGCCCAGCGAGAGCCGCCATGGGACCCCCTGCCGAAGATCACGCCGGACGCGCTGGCCCGTTCCGGCCGAGCGCAGAGGCGGTTGGATTCATCGGAGCAGGATTCGCGTCCCTTTATCGAAAACCGGTTCGACATTCTTGTCGATAATATCGCCGCCAGAAGGCCGTATCCGCTCAATACCCTCTTTCTCTACTACTCGAATCCCTTGTACAGTTTTGCGGAACCTCGCAGGATGCTTGCCGCTGTAAGAACGATCCCGTTCGTAGTCAGCTTTTCTCCGTTCATGGACGAAAGCTGCAAGTATGCCGACTTGATTCTGCCCGACCACACCTATCTTGAGCGATGGCAAGACGCCCCGGTTGAGCCGAGCGTCGGATTCGCGGCAGTAGGATTGCGGCAGCCGGTGACGCCGCCTCTCTACAACACTATGAACGCGGGCGATTGCATTATCCGGATCGCGAGGGAACTCGGCGGACCGACCGGCGCTGCGTTCCCGTGGCCGGATTACGAGGAACTGCTCAAGGAACGCTTCCGGTCCATTTACAGGAACACGATCCCTCGTGACAAGACGTTCGAGGAGTTCTGGGAACATGTTTGCGCGAATGGCGGCTGGTGGGAACAGCAGTATATTCACGGCAACTGGGAAAACATATTCAAAACTTCCGGCAACCGCTTCGCGTTCTTCTCTCACGAACTGCAGAGAAGATTTGAGGAGTCGTCAGCGGCGCGCGCCAAGCGGGAGGGCATTACGCGGGGGGCGGCCCACGAGAAGAATCTGCAGGACTTCGGCATCCAAGCGCGAGGCGACGTAGTCTATCTTCCTCACTACGAACCAGCCCGATTCATCGGCGCCGAACGCGACTTCCCGCTCCGGCTGAACTTATTCAAGACGATGACCCAGGCTGAGGGCCGCGGCGCCAACGAGCCGTACTTGCAAGAAATCTTCGGACTGCATCTGCTCGAATCGTGGAATTCATGGGTCGAGCTTTCGCGCGAGGACGCCCACGAATTCGGAATCAGCGACGGCGATGACGTATGGGTGGAATCCGCGATAGCGCGCATCCGGGCAAAAGCGAGAATCTATGCCGGAGCGAAGCCGGGGGTGCTCAACATGCCCTATGGACAAGGGCATACCTCCTATGGCCGGTGGGCGGAAAACCGGGGCAGCAATCCGAACGAAATCGTGCCAGCCGCATGTGATCAATTGGGCGGCTCGGTCGCCGGGCAAGCGGTCAGGGTGAGGATTTACAGACCAAGTTGAGGAGTCACACATGGCCCGTTGGGGAATGGTAATCGACCTTGATAAATGTACTGCGTGTCAGGCATGCGTTGTGGCGTGCCGGCAGGAAAACAATGTGCCGTTCGCAGGCGAAGAACAGGCGGCCATGGGCCGCGCCATTTTCTGGATGCAGCTCATCCCGATTCTCGAGGGCGAATACCCGAAACTAAAAGCACGCTATCTCCCGCGGCCGTGCTTCCACTGCGATAATCCGCCGTGCGTAAGAGTGTGCCCCGTCGGCGCTACATACAAGAACCCTGAGGGTCTCGTCGGACAGATTTACGCGCGCTGCATTGGCTGCAGGTACTGCACAGCCGCCTGCCCTTACACCGCGCGATACTTCAATTGGCGCGCTCCACACTGGCCCGCCGAGGCGGCCGACAAGATGAACCCCGATGTGTATGTGCGGACAAAGGGCGTAGTGGAGAAATGTTCATTCTGCGTGCACCGCATCCGCAAGGCAAAAGAAAAAGCGCGCGCCGAGAACCGGCAGATCAGGGACGGTGAGGTCAAGCCGGCGTGCGCCGAAACCTGCCCGAGCAATGCGATCTTCTTCGGCGACCTTGACGATCCTCGCAGCCTGGTCTCTATCCTGGCACGCAGCCGCCGGGCTTTCAGACTCGAGGAGCACCTGGGCACTGAACCAAAAGTCATCTATCTGCGAGAAGGAGAATGGGATGAAAGGCAGGTCTGATTTTACGGTCGACGATGAAATCGCCATTTTGAGTCCTGTTCTCAGGACGGGCAAGGGATTCTACGTGGCGACGCTGCTCCTGCTTTCCATTATGGGTTGGGCTTTCTTTGCCTGGCTCAACCAGATCACTTTCGGTTTGGGCGTAACGGGTATGAACCGGCCCGTGTACTGGGGAATCTACATTACTAATTTCGTCTTCTTCGTGGGCATCAGCCACGCAGGCACGCTCATATCGGCGATCCTGCGTGTGACGGGCGCCGAGTGGCGAAGGCCTATAACGCGCGCTGCAGAAGCGATCACCGTTTTCGCACTGATGGTCGGACCCATCAATGTCTTCTTCGATCTTGGCCGGCCTGATCGCGTTCTCAACATGTTTCTGAACGGGCGGCTGCAATCCCCGCTCATCTGGGACTTCGTGTGTATCGGAACTTATTTGGCCTGCAGCCTGACCTATCTCTACCTGCCGCTCATCCCTGACATCGCCCTTTTGCGCGACCGCTCGAGCAAGCGAGGCTGGCTGTACCGGACGCTTGCGCTCGGCTGGACAGGATCGCCCGGACAGAAGCATCGCCTCGAACGGTTAATCTCGGTGATGGCAATTATCATCATCCCCATCGCCATCTCGGTACACACCGTGGTCTCATGGGTTTTCGCGATGACCGTTCAACCCATGTGGCATAGCACCATCTTCGGACCCTATTTTGTCGTCGGCGCAATTTTCTCCGGGATTGCATCCCTGATCATAGCGATGGCTGTGCTGCGCAGGGTGTTCCATATGGAGAGGTACCTGCAGCCCGTCCATTTCAACAACCTGGGGCTGCTGTTGCTGACCATGTCGCTGTTGTGGTTCTATTTCACATTTGCGGAGTTCTTGACGACTTTCTACGGCGCCGAGCCTGCCCATCTCGAAGTCTTTTACTCAAAGCTGCGAGGCGAATTTGCGCCGTTGTTCTGGACAATGTTCACGTGCTGCTTCGCGCTGCCGTTCGGCATCCTCGTGTTCAAGCGGACCCGCACAATCACCGGGACGGTTGTGGCTTCGATTTTCGTAAACATCGGAATGTGGCTCGAGCGATATACTATAGTGGTTCCCTCGCTCAGCCGGCCGAGATTGCCATACCCGTTCGGGAAATACTTTCCCACATGGGTCGAACTCTCCATCACACTCGGATGCTTCGCCGCGCTTGTATTCTTCTATGTCGTCTTCTCAAAATTGTTCCCGATAATTTCGGTATGGGAACTGAAGGAAGGGGCTCGCGCGCCGGGAACCGGCGAGAAGCCCGCCGAGGAGCCGGCAGAGCCCGTGTACGGGATAAGGGTCAACCGCTCGTGAGGTGGTCTTGTGATGTTCTTCGACCCACAGTTCAAGGTTGCGCGCTCACGGAGCCGTATCTACCTTCTTCTCTCTGCGTTTTTCTGCCACCCGACGGAACACCCCCACGTCGAATTGGCGCTCAGCGTACTCGCAAGCTCATTCAACGGGTTGCCTGAGCGCTTCTTCAGCCGGCGGGCATCGCGCGCTGACTTCGATCGGTTCACTTCCGAGATTTCCCGGATTCGAAAAGAAGAATCCATCGAGTCGCTCTCGGCCCAATACCATCAGCTTTTGTCGCGAAACGGGCTGGCCCCCCCATATGAATCCTGTTATCGCGATTCGAATTCGGCGGACCGCAACATATCGTTGATCCAGCAGGTATATGCGCGATCAAAGTTCAGCGTCATGACATGCCCGGATGAGTCGCCCGACAATATCGTGACGCAGTTGGATTTCCTGCATTGCCTGAGTGAGGTGGAATCGGACTGTGTCATGGAGGAGAAGCCCGATGCGGCCGCTGAGAGCCGCAGACGCCAGGCTTCGTTTCTATGGCAACACGTGAGAACATGGCTCCCCGTTTTCTGCGAGGCGGTTTCGGAGACGCCCACGTCGGATTTCTATCGACTGCTTTCGATAACGGCCGATTCGTTCACCAGACTTGATGCGGGATATCTGCTCACAATGACCAAAGCCGATCCCGGGTGCGAAGCAAGTTCCCGGGAAAACGGAAGGCTGGTCTCCCTCACCGTGGATACAGCGGCGTGCTCGCTCTGTGGCGCCTGCTGCGAGGTCTGCAAGAACGAAGCGCTGGTCATCGAACCGGGAGAGACGTTGCGTCTGCGCTATTTCAAACACCGATGCAATTTTTGCGGGGACTGCGGACAACTGTGTCCGGAAAATGCGATCAGCCTCGCCTCCGCCTGCGATCCCGCCTGCATGGCGGACAGCGTCCTCATCAGCAGAGAAATAGGTCTATGCCCGCGCTGCAGGAAGCCCAATGCTTTGGCCCCGGTCACAGGGAAAGTCATTGAACGACTTGGGACCGAAGTGCCCCAAAGCCTCGGCCAAAGATTGCTGCTTTGTCCCAGGTGCCGCGCCGTGGAATTTGGAAGAGCCGCGAAATAATCCGCAATCAGCCGGCGGCGCGTACGCCGGTGAGTCTCGCGAGAGATTGGCTGGTTGCGACTCCGCCGAGGAGAAAGAGTTGGAGGAGGACGAAAACATCCCGACAGCAAGCTAGGAGGGAATTAGCCATGAAAAGTATTGCTTTGCTGGGGGTGATTTGTGCATCTTTCGCCTGCGCCGATCCTGCGTTCACCCAGGATAGCGGTGTCACGAAAAACCTCTTCGCCAGCAGCGGTGTATGCAAGGAGTGCCATGCCGACATTCACAGTTTCTGGAAGAATTCGATGCACGCTTTTTCTTATTCCGATCCGATATTCAAAACGGCATACGAAAAAGCGATGAAGATTTCGCAGGAAGCGAAGGCATTGTGCTTGCAGTGCCACGCTCCCGCGACCCAACTTAACCGTGACTACGAGATGCAATATGAAGTCACGCGCGAAGGAGTGACCTGTGACTTCTGTCATGTGGTCATCGCAGTCACGCGCGCGAGCGAAAACTTTGCTTACAAATTCAACCTCGACCGCACTCGAGTCGGGCCGCTAAGAAACGCCGATTCCCCGATCCACGCCTCCGCATACTCTGAACTCCATACGAAGTCTGAAATCTGCGCCGGCTGTCATGAATACACAAACCCGGCCGGCGTGAGGCTTCTCGAGACGTACAGCGAATGGAAACAAAGCCCCTATGCGGCTGAGGGCGTCCAATGCCAGGGCTGCCACATGCCGATCGGCGAGGGATACGTCGTTCGCCCGGGCGTAAGACAATCGCCCAAGGGCATCAATCTCCACAATTTGCAGGGCGGCCATTCCATCGACAAAGTGAAAATGGCGGCAAAGGTTCGGATTTCCGATATCCAGAAATTTCATGAAGGCGCACGGATAACGGTTGAAGTGACGAACACGGGTTCCGGACATCGCATCCCGACCGGCACTCCGAGTCGCGAGCTCCTGCTCGAAATCAGTTTGCTCAGCGTTTCGGCGAATCAGCTCATCCAGAAGAAGGAACTTGTATTCGATAAAACACTGACAGATAAACACGGCCGTATTCTGGATGGCGACGCCGAGATTATGCTGAGTGCGGGCAGAATTCTGAGTGACACCCGCATCTGGCCCCGCGAGACGCGCACAAGCCAGTTTACCTTTGTCGGATTGCCCTCCAATCTGTACAGGATTCGGGCAAAGCTGTACTATAATTACATTGCTGAGACCTCACCCGGGCAGGTTCAGCAAATGCTCGTCGAGATGGTGTCCGACGAGAAGCCGATCTCCATAGAATAGCTTCGAGCGGTGCGATGGCAGATGGATGTCTTCAGGGTGCCTGTTCTATGGCCCGAGATAGAGCGGCAGCCTTACTTCAAAAGACGGGGAGAGTTTTCGCTTCAGTTCGTCGGCGTCCAACGCGAAAAGGGGGCTGATTTCCAACAGTCCCTTGACACGGCCGCCTGCATTATGCGGAATCTGCATGCCTGCGCCCTCCAGCCATTTCGCGTACAGCCGAATCATCAAATCGCGGGCGGTTTCCGGACTGTCTTCGCCGTCGGCATTCTTTATCGGCGCAAACTCTTCGTCACGATTGACCTCCACAATGGCCGAAGCTTGCGCGTGGCTCAAGGCATCGAAAACAAATCTTTCGAACTTCAATCCGTTCTTCTGTTTTGGCTTCACCAATTCGCCGCGGTCATCTAGAAACGGTATCGCTTTCTCGGCGATATGAAACGGCAGGGAATGTTTCTCTGCGTTCAGTCGTTCGACGAAGCTGACGCTGAGAACGTGGATCGCCAGATTGCCGGCGGAGAACCTGAGAGAGCCGTCCTTATTCAGCGCATACTTGTGTTCCTTCGGCAGATCGCTGTACTCGATGACCGTCGTAATGTCGCCCAGACGACACACAACGCCCACCTTTTCTTCCGGGTCGCGCTTGGGAGCAACTTTTACGGACATCTCGGCCCCCTTCGCAATATGGTAACCGATGAAGATGGGGTCGCCTATCTTGATCAACACGTTATCGACCTGAAAGTAAGAGAGGTATTTGATGCCGCGCGCTTTCATGTCGGCAAGCGCGCCGGATTTCTCGAGCGAAGAGATCGAGCCTCCATGCCCGTTGGGACTCGCAAAAATGTGGTCTTTCGCATCGAGCACAAGCCTGCCTTCAAGATCGAGCGCAGGCATCATGTCCTGCTTGAAGAAGAACACGTCGGCGGGATTAAGCCCGAAGTGTCTGTGTCGCTCAAAAAACTCTCGCGTGGGCTCGCCGTTCGTCTCGCTCGTCATAACGTAAAACGGAAACGGTTTCCCGTATCTTTTCGAGATCGCCCGAATCTTCTCCGCGTGATGCTCGAATATCGTTTTCTTCTTTATCGGCGTTATCTTGAAGGTTCCTTTCGGCGTCTCGATGCCAAGCCGGGTCGCCTGGCCGCCGGCCACAAGAAACGCCGCAACTTCGCCCGCTCTAAAAGCTTCCTCGCCGATTCTCCTGATTCTCTCGAGCGCCGAGATTTCACCCTTCGTCTTCGGAAGAGAAATCACATCGGCAGGCTCGATTCCTTCAAGCGAAACAGGTGGTTTCCCTTCTCTGTAGCGCCTTGACAGGGAGTCCAACTCATCGAAATCGATCGAGGACAACTGCTGCAAGAGACGCGCGCGACCCCTCTCGCCGATTTCGTTCCACCATCGTAGGACGTGGCCGTGACCGTTGCGTATCACAGTGTCGATGATTCTTTGTTTCTCGGAGCCTGCAGTCCCCCCTTTCGTAAAGGGGGGTGAGGGGGGATTTTGCGTCTTCTCACCAGAGGTCTTTCTGGATGAGTTTCTTTTCGAGCGCGTCGCCTTTCGCGGCGATGGTCCGGACCGATTTTTCGAGTTCTTTCGTGTCAACGTTTCCCTCCAGGAGCGTATCAATAATAGCAAGAAACTCTTTGTCGTCAATCTTCACAAGGCCGATGGCCCCGTATGAAAAAGTCGGATTCAGCTTCAGCGCCCAGCGATAGTGGTCGGGTTGCGCAGGCCCGATGACGGTAAAAACCTGGATAAGCGGAGAACCGTCCTCATCGGTCGAGTCGAAACTGAGGCGGACCCTCTGATACCTCCCACCCCCCACCGGCACGCGCAAAAGGAAGCCTGATCGCGTGGGTTTGTAGCTGATAGAGGTCCTGCGCGTCACCATTCTCACTATGTCTTCGGGAGTCTGACGAGTTTTATCAGCGAGTCCAGGCCTGGGCACGGTCGCATGGGGCCTATGCTCGACGGGGGCTTCGTTCACGGTCAGTCCGGGCTCTGTCTCGCGAGCAGAACCGGCGCCGCTCTCCGGCGCAACCACAGGTTTTGCGGTTCTTGCAGGCTTGGGCTCGGAGACTTTCTTGAGCGCCTCTGTTACGGCGTCGCGCACCCAGGAATCGGAATCACCCTTCATTCCCTCGAGCAATGTTCGCGCCCCCTCGCCACCGATCTTGCCGAGGGCCTCAACAGTGGAACTGCGGACTTTGTAGTTGCTTGATTTCAGAAGCTCGCCCAGGGCCGCAACGGCCGGCGGATGCTCCAGCTTGCCAAGAGCCTCGGCGGCATACTCCTTTACCCACTCATCTTCATCCTTAAGCGCTTCTATGAGGGCAGCCGCCGCCTTTTCGCCGCCGACTTCGCCCAGCTTGCGCGCGGCGGTGCTGCGCGAGTAGTAATCACCCGATTTCAGCATCTCGATGAGCGAGTTCACGTCAGCCATAAGTCCCCCCTCCGTTTATTCCTTTTCTCTCGTCTCCCCTCTTCTGCTTCTCCTTAACCATGAACCATAAACCATAAACTATAAACCATGAACTATAAACCATGAACCATGAACCCTAAACCATGAACCATAAACCCTAAACCCGTCAGCCCGGTTTTCGACGCCGCCAATACATTTCCTTGCCGCGTTTGAACTGCGCAACCATTCCGCTCGCAAAAAGGATGAACCAAACGAGCGCACCCGCGAAAAACCACATGCCACCGCCACGGGCCAGTTGCCCATCGAGAATGCGGTAGAAGAAACTACGGTATGCCCAGATGCCGCCGCCGCTCACTATCACGACCGCCGCCAGCACCGCCGAAAGCGCCCCCTGCGCGGCAGTCGCTACAATGATGATTACGCGCTGAAGGCTGACCGCGAGAATTCCGCCTATGAGGCCGACTACGATAAGGAGCAGTTGCGAGACTGTGTTACTGTAAAGACCCGACACGAACGCCGCCAGCAGCGCGAAACCGAGCGCCCCAATAATAAAGATGAAGGCATAATATGCCGCCACGCTCGCCCACGCCCCAAGCAAACCGAGAATCACCGCTGCAACCACCGCAATCATTCCACCGCCGAGCGGGTTCCCCATCATATACCCGAAAGAAGCGCCGATGGCGAGACCGACGACGGCAACGGTAATCATGAACAAACGATACCCGAAGAAGCAGTTGAGCAGCCCGAGGAAGAAAGCGCCTATCAGCCACATTAGGCCAAACGTTTGTGTGTCCATTCGCCCCCTCACGTCAAATCCGGATTCGGATTAGGATGGACTCGCGAAGAGCATGACGTGGTCTGTTCCTGCTCCTGTTCGCGTCATCCGTCCCCGCTCATTCCACTTATGACCAGCATTTTGTTTCACGTGATTCTTCCTGAATCGTGTTCCCGTGTCAGAGCTTATATCATATTTTCAGACAGACAGTCAAAAACCGCCACTACAACAACCGTTCTTCCAAAATCTCGTCTTCGCGCATCGTCTTTGTCATGGCAAACTTGCCCTTGAATCAGTAATTCAAAATAAATATGCCTCGCGAAACCGGCGGGCTATGTCATGGGCGCGAAATCGCGCCCCAGAAGGATTCGTGAGATTATGAGCTTCTGGATTTGCGGCGTGCCGTCGCCTATTTGCCATCCTATCACATCGCGCAGACGCTGTTCGATGGGAAACTCGTTGGTGTAGCCGTAGTGTCCATGCAGAAGAAGGCATTCGTGGATGACTTCGACGCACGTCTTCGGGACCCACCATTTTGCCATGGCGGCCTCGAGCGTGCACTGCATGTCATTCTGCTTCATCCAGAGAATCTTGTAGCATAGCAGGCGACCGAGTTCGAGTTGCGTCGCGGCCTCGGAAATCGGGAATGCCACTCCCTCAAAGCGGCTCAACGATAGGCCGAAAGCGCTTTTCTCTTTCACATATTTGATGGTTTCATCGAGCGTCTGAGTGGCAGCCCCCAGACACATAAGTCCGATAAAGGCGCGATTGATGTCAAAGTACTTCATGATCATCCTGAATGCTTCCCCCTCGCAGCCGACCATACAGGAGGCAGACAATTTGGCGTCGCTCATAAAAAGCTGCCCCCGCGGAACAGCCCGGCATCCGAGGTCATGATACGGAGAAAACTCGAGGCCCTCGGTTTCGCGCGGCATAAGGAACGCGCTGATGCCTCGGTAGCCCGACGAGCCGGGTGTAGTTCGCGCAAACACGTAAAAAACGTCGGCATTCAGGAAGCTCACTGAATTTTTCTCGCCGTTCAGGATGTAAACGTCGCCGTCTCTCGACGCCGTCGTTTGCAATGCGCCGAGATCGGACCCGGCATTGGGCTCGGTCAGGCACAACCCGATCACCTTGTCGCCGGTCATCAAACCGGGAAACCACCTCTCCTTGAGTTCGTCGCATGCTTCCGCCAAAAATCTCCCCATTATGAATGGCGACAGACTTGGCAGCACGCAGTTGAAATCGCCGCGCGCTATTTCCTCCGCTATGATTCCGGGTATGACAAGGTCTGTCGAGTTTGCCGCCTGGCGCCAGTCGCTGCCGTAAGGGTTGACTATTCTCAGTATCTGCTTGATAGGCTCGTACGGATATTCCTCGCGCTTATCCCAGTAACCATATTTGGGAAGCAATTCCTTCAGCGAGAATTCTCGCAATGTCTTCCGCAGAAGCCCCTGCTCGTCGGTGAATGAGAAGTCAAGCATGCTCGCCCTCACGGAGGTTCACGGCATTCGCGCGCATCCCTGTTCATAACCTGCTTCAAAAGCCAGCCGGTTAAGTTCGCGGTACTTCTCGGGAACGCCATTAACTATCGTTTCGACAAATTGTTCGCGTTCAAAAGAGAGGAGACTCAGGCCGCACAGCGCGCCCAGCATGACGACGTTGAGCAGAATCGGGTCTCCCGCCTTACTGGCCAACTGAGTAGCTTCTATGAGATGGACACATTGGTTCATTGAACCCAGTTCCAGAGAAATGTCTTCGAGCTTCGGATACTGCTGGAGCCCTTGCGCTACCAGCATCGGGACGACAGGGGCAGGATTGAAAAGCACGGTCGTCTCCTCGTTTGAATATCTTCTGGAAGCGCGCAATGTTTCGAGAGGCTCGAATCCGATTATGATATGAGCCATTTTATGGGGAATGAGCGGACCGAGCGGGTGTTGTGAGAAACGAATATGCGAAGTCACGGGGCCACCCCTTTGCGAGGCGCCCTTAGTCTCGCCAATCACGACCCCGACCCGGTTTTTCATCGCTACGGCGGCGAGAAGACGGCTGACGATGAGGTTGCCTTGACCGCCCACGCCCGCTATGAGGACGTTAATGGGGAGATGACTATACACGCAAAGGTTCCTCTTGTTCGATTGCGTCGAACGGGCAAATCTGTTTGCAGTCGCCGCAACGCGTGCACACGGCCTCATTGATTTGAATTGTGCCGGTCTCGTTCGAATACATCATTCCGGGACACGAAAATTCCCTCAGGCAAAGCATGCACTTTTCGCCCTTGCATTTCTCCGCATCCACGCGGACGCGAGAGACCGCAACTCCTTGAAGCCGGTGTTTGTATACGCGCATGAG
>JACRIR010000028.1 GCA_016215705.1 Candidatus Poribacteria bacterium
CGAAAGATCGGGAACGCCTTATATATCAAGCGCCAAGGCTCAACATCGATGCCTCTCATTCGTGCAATTCGTCTCGCGCTTTGCGCGATTCGTTACATTCGTGATCCACTCTTCTTCTTTTTGGTTGGTTGCGGCTACGCTACGCCGTGCTAATCCGTGTGAATCCGTGGTTGCATGCTTTTTCTTTTTCTTCGTGCCCTCGTGTCTTTGTGGTGAATTCTTTTCGTTGTTTTGGTTGCGGCTTCGCCGCGCTGCGCAGATGATGCAAGCGAATACCAGGTGGAATTCAAGAAATCGACAACGACCAATGCAGAAACGAATGCAAGCGCGGATTATGATATAATAACGACTGAATCAAGGGATTTGTGCCCCTGTCACATAGACATCAATGACGAAGGACAAATCGGAAGATGAGGCAAGGCCATGAAAATTGATGAGTTAGGCGACCGCTTCTATCCGGTGGCGATGGTCAACATAACGAATCGGTGCACGCTCCAATGCCGGCACTGTTTTGTTTATCGCGATGGAAACCCCAGCCAACGCCCGAAGCAGTCTGCCGATGAAATGGACACTCCAACCATGCTCCGGACTCTGCAACAATTGAGGGACAAGCATCAAATCCACTCGATGGTCTGGATGGGCGGCGAGCCTCTCTTGAGGAAAGATGTCTTGACCGAAGGCGTGAAGCTGTTTCCGGCAAACACGATAGTCACAAACGGCACTATCGACCTTCTCGACCTTGGGGATTGCGTTTATGTCGTATCGCTCGACGGACCGGAAAAGGTCAACGACCGGGTGCGGGGCGAAGGCAGCTTCAAGCGCGTCCTTGGAACACTCAGCCGACTGCCCGCCGGGTTCGCGCCGACGGTCCAGGCCCAATGCGCGGTCACGAGGGAGAATGAAGATTATTTGAACGAACTCCTGGAGACAATTATCGACAAAGTCGACGGGATCACGTTCACGTTCTACATTCCGCGCCGCAATGACACTTCGACGCTTGGGTGGCGCTCGCTCGAAGAACGCGAGCCTGCCGTCCGGCGAGTGATGGAATTGAAAAACCGGTTTCCCGATTTCGTCTGGAACTCGCTGGAAAGCCTCGAACTCATGCTCCCCGCCAACTCGAAGGAAGTCACCGATAATTGTCTTCCCAAGAAGTTTCTTCTGCCGCTTTACTTGAACGGAAAAGAGTTTGAAACGCCGTTCTGCTGCGCCGGGAACGACGTCAATTGCGACCTGTGCGGCATGTGGGGAGTCTTCCACTTCGCGGCAAAAACGAGAACCGGCAGCGCATCCCGCCATTTCCCGCATCTCTTCAGCGGTTAGTCCTGATCTGATATTATGGCGAGGATTGAGCCGCAAAGGCGTAAAGAGCGCAAAGAATTCGTTTCCTTTGTGCTCTTTGCGCCTTTGCGGCTCAATGTCTTTTTTCCTTGCGGTGTCCGGCTTGCCATGCAAGAATAGAGATGGTCTATCAACCGCAGGAGGCATGAATATGGAACAGAAAAGAAATCCCGGCAGGTATTTCCACCTCGGGGTCACGCTCGTGCTCGCAGTTATGCCGGTTCTCTTCAGATCTGTCGCGATCGCCGAAGAACAATTGCCGCTGGGGAAAGTGAAGCTCCCGCCGGGATTTCAGATAAGCATCTATGCCTCCAACGTCCCCAATGCCCGCTCGATGACTCTAAGCCCGAATGGCACGCTCTTTGTCGGCACGAGGACCGAGGGAAACGTGTACGCGATTATCGACCGTGGCAGGGACAACAAAGCCGACAAAGTAATCGTCCTCGCGCGCGGTCTCAACATGCCGAATGGAGTAGCATTCCGCGAAGGAGCGCTGTATGTGGCTGAGGTGAATCGCATTCTCCGGTTCGACGCCATCGAAACCCATCTGAACAAACCGCCACGGCCCGTGGCGGTCAATGACAGCTTTCCGGAAGACAGACATCACGGCTGGAAGTTCATCGCTTTTGGGCCCGACGGCATGCTTTATGTTCCCGTGGGCGCGCCCTGCAACGTGTGCGAGCGCGATGACAAGCGATATGCCTCGATCATGCGCATGAAGCCCGACGGCGCAGGACTGGAACTGTTCGCGACCGGCATCCGCAATACCGTTGGCTTCGATTGGCATCCCGAAACGAAAGAACTCTGGTTCACCGATAACGGCCGCGACTGGATGGGCGACAACGCGCCGCCCGACGAATTGAATCGCGCTCCCCGTTCGGGAATTGACTTCGGCTTCCCATATTGCCACGGAAACGGCATCCCCGATCCCGGGCTCGGTCGTAAACGACCGTGCTCCGAATCTGCCCCTCCCGTGCTGGAACTCGGCCCGCACGTGGCCGCTCTCGGCATGCGGTTCTACACCGGCGCCATGTTTCCGAGCGAATACAAGAACCAGATTTTCATAGCGCAGCACGGCTCCTGGAATCGAAGCATTCCGATTGGCTACCGCGTGATGGTTGCAAGACTTGAGGGGAACAAGCCGGTCGGCTACGAAGTCTTTGCCGAGGGCTGGCTGCAAGGTGGTGTTTCCTGGGGACGGCCGGTTGACGTCCTTGTCATGCCCGACGGCGCACTCCTGGTCTCCGACGACAAAGCCGGCGTCATCTACCGCATCAGCTATAAGGAATGACGTCGGGTGCGCCACATGGAGGCGCTTCCCTTTCGTCTTGCTCCTTTCCTCTATTCTTCTCTTTTTGCCCTTTCCCCTTTTCCCCCCAATCTTTTTTCCTTTGACTGTCCGCCCCGCCTTTGCTAGAATAATGCCCGTGCCGCCCCCCTGCGGCATCACCCTAACTCCTGCGCATTGCGGAGGATAAAAGACCATGGCATTCGAGTTGCTCGACAAGACCGGAG
>JACRIR010000146.1 GCA_016215705.1 Candidatus Poribacteria bacterium
AAGGGACGAATCAAACCGCAAAGGCGCAAAGAGGGAGAAGGAAAAGAGAAAAGTTGGATCACGAATGGAACGAATGAAAAGGAAATGAGATTCTTCGCTTTGCTCAGAATGATGGGAGGAAGAAGGCGGCGCTCATTGAAGCGAGATGAAGAGAGCCTGAAGATCGGGGAAATGATGCGCCTGAAAATTGGGGACACGATGCGGCATCGTGTCCCCAATTTTCATTCAGCGATCCTTGCGTTCTTGCGGTTTGATTTCTCCCTTTCGCTTTGACCTATCGCCAAATCCCCCTCAATCCCCCTTTGCGAAAGGGGGAAGGAACAGGCTACCTTGCTAAAGGGGATGATAGGTTCACCATGTTTCATCTCTTTTTCTCCCTTTCGCCTTTCGCCTTCCTCTGTTATGCGCAGAAGCTCGAGACGACGCGGTGCATCATCCGTGTTCCGAATGTGAGGTTTTCAATCGAGATTCTTTCGTTTGCGCCGTGGATCGTCGCGATGTCGTCTCTGGTCACAATGATGGGCGCGAACCCGTAAGCCGGCACACCCTTTAATCGAAGGAAACGCGAGTCTGTTCCGCCGGGCATCATGAGGGGACTGACGAGATACTCGGGATGACCTGCGGTGATCACTTGTTCGATCGTGGAGTAAATCTCGGTGTCGATCGGCGATTCCGTCGCTTCATTAAAGATATCGAATTCCAGCTTCATTTTCTCTGTTGAGCCTGCCAGCCGAAGGATTGTGGTTTCGATTTCTTGCCGGGTGACGCCGGGCAGGAGCCTGCAATCAATCATGAGCTCACAAGTGTCGGGGATCACGTTCACTTTGACTCCGCCTTTTATGGCTGTAGGGGTGATTGTGGTCCGCAGCATGACTTTGACCATATCGTCTTTGACGAGTTTCAGGAGGAGGTCTCCCAGAAGGGGGATACTGAGGAGCTTGAGCAGATGCGCGCGCGCGTCCGCTTTCGAGAGAACCTCCGCGAAACGTCGCAGTGTGTCGGTGACAACAATCGGTGTGCGATAGTCCGTGATATTCTTTATCGCCCGGGCCATATGGAGCGTCGCATTATCCGAATGCGGCATCGAGCCGTGTCCGGCCCGCCCTTTCGCCGTCAGTTTCACCCATGTCATACCCTTTTCCGCGTTCGAGCACATGAAAATCGTCTTGGCGCCGAACTTCATAGCGGACCCACCTTCGTTCAGGGCGCATTCGGCCTTTATTTTATCGAAGTGGTTGTCCACCATCCACACGGCTCCGTGTTTGCCGCCGGTCTCCTCGTCGGCATTGGCCATGAAGATTATGTCACGCTTCAGGGGAATTCCATGTCGCTCGAGGAGGAAAATGGTCATGAGGTGCATCACGGTCAGGTTCTTGGTGTCGAGGGTTCCGCGGCCCCAGAGGAATCCGTCGCGAATCTCGCCGGAGAAGGGAGGGACCTCCCAGTGAGAGCTTTCTGCCGGAACAACGTCGATGTGCGACATGAGGAGGAGCGGTTTTTTCGAGCCGTCGCCTCGCAGCCGGCCGACGACGTTCGCTCTCCCCGGAGCAGACTCGAGCACAAGAGACTCGATGCCTTCCTTTGAGAGCAGCGCAGCGATGTATTTGGCGCATGCGAGTTCATTGCCGGGTGGGTTCGTGGTGTCGAACCGCACGAGGTCAGCAAGATATCGGGCGGCTTCGTCGGTCGCGGCTTTCCAATCGATGTCGTTCATAAAATGCTTCCTCCCAAGAAAGGGGAAAAGCGAAAGGAGCACGGCGACAGGGAAAAACCAAAAAAGAGATTGCCTAGCTCCGCTCGCAATGACCGTAATGGGCTCTAATTCGGGGACACCATGTCGCATGGTGTCCCCGAATTAGAGCTGATTTCGCAAAAAGCAAGAGGCCACGGCGCGGAAACGCCGTGGCCTCCGAGCTTCAGACTTAGTTCCGCAACGGTTTGCCGGTCATCAGCATGTGCTGCATTCTCTCTTGAGATTTCTTCATGCCGCAGAGGCTAAGGAACGCCTCACGCTCCAAATCGAGCAGGTACTGCTCGGTGACGGGACGCACCGGCTGCGCCTCGCCGCCGCTGAGCACGTATGCGAGTTTCTTCCCGATGGTTTCGTCGTGGTCGCTTATGCGCTTCAAGAGTTTGAAGCCCTCGAGCGTCTGCTCGATGACGAGCCGTCCGCCCGAACCGGCCACGCGAATATCCTCACGCGGAGTCGGCCTCACGTAGCCCTTCGCGAGGTCTAGGACGTCCTGTTTGGCGTCGTAGATGAGCCGGTCGCGGCCAAGCGTGATCTTATCGGACGCACGGAGGATTCCCATATCCATAGCTTCCTTCGCGCTCGTGGACACTTTTGCGAATGCGATTGTCTCGAATGCGATTTGCAGAGGCGCAAACGGCCCCTTGGCCTTGGCGATAGCTTGTCCACGCAACAACATCTCTTTGGTGCCGCCGCCGCCGGGAATGATGCCGACTCCGACTTCGACCAATCCGATATAGAGTTCTCCGTATGCCCGGATCATATCGGCGCCCATCGGTATTTCGCATCCGCCGCCGAGCGACATTCCGAACGGCGCGCACACGACGGGCTTGGCCGAGTAGCGCAGGCGCATATTCGCATCCTGGAACGCCTTCACTATCTGGTTGATGCGCTCCCAGTTTTCCTGCTGGCTTTCCATCATGAGCAGGAACAGGTTGGCGCCGACCGAGAAACTGTCGGCATGGTTGCTTACGACCATTCCGGCGAAGTTCTTCTCGACTTCATTGACGCCCTCGTTCATCATCGAGATGATGTCGTCGTCGACTGAATTCATCTTCGTGTGGAACTCGAGACAGATGACGCCGTCGCCGATATCGACAAGCGTTGCGCCCGGGTTCTGTTTCACGATCTTGTTGCGCTCTTTGAGCGACGGCAAGAGGATCATCGTGGATTTCTGCGGGAGTTCTTTATAGGCTTCCATCTTGAGGTCGAAATAGCTGACCTTTCCGTTCGAGCGCTTGTAGAACACGCCCTCGCCCTTCGTCAATACCTTCTCGACGATGGCCGGAATCTTGCGGCCTTCCTTTTTCATCCGCTCGACGGATTCCTTGACCCCGATTGCGTCCCATGTCTCGAACAGGCCAAGGGACCAGTTGAAGCCCCACTTTATGCCGTTGTCGATGTTGACGATATCGTCGGCGATTTCGGGGATGCGGTTGGCGGCGTAGATCAGGCTGTCGACGAGAACGCGCCAGGCGTACTTGCCGGCCTTATCGTCTGAATTCACGAGCGCTTTGATTCGCTCGCCCACGTCCTCGATGTCTTTCACTGCCTTGAGCGAGTCGTATCTGACTTTCTGACCCGGGGCGTATTCGAGCGTCTTCAGATCGAGCGAAAGTATCTGTTTCTCCGGCTTCTTGATCATTTTGTAGAAGCCGCCGCCGGTCTTGTCGCCGAGCCATTTGTTCTCAAGCATTTTCTTGAGGACATCCGGTATTGCGAACGTGTTGCGCTCTTCATCGCCGGGCGCATTGTTATAGACGTTACCCGCAACGCTGATGAACGTGTCGAGACCGACAATGTCGGCGGTCCGGAACGCAGCGCTCTTGGGCCGCCCGAGGGCTGGCCCAAGGATTTTGTCTACCTCATCGATCGTGAGGCCTTCCTCGAGCATGATCCGAATGGCGTCCATCATGCCGTACACACCGACGCGGTTGGCAACGAAGTTCGGCGTGTCTTTCCCGAAGACGATCCCCTTGCCGAGCACGTTTTCGCCGAAATCGGCAATAAACTCGACAATCTCGCGATTGGTCTTCTTGTTCGGAATGATTTCGAGGAGTTTCATGTAGCGGACAGGATTAAAAAAATGGGTTCCGAGGAAATGCTCCTTGAATTCATCGGGTTGTCCGTCGGCCATCGCCTCGATCGAGACGCCGGAAGTATTCGAACTGACGATTGTCCCCGGTTTTCGGACCGCGGCCACCTTCTTGAAGAGTTCCTGCTTTATTTTCAGGTTTTCGACCACTACCTCGATTATCCAATCGACCTCTTTCAGCCAGTCGAAGTTGTCCTCGAAGTTGCCGACGGTAATCAGCTTTGCGTCCTTGGCGGAGTACAGAAGCGCGGGACGCGACTCGAGCAGTTTCTGTTTGCCCGTTGCCGCAAAGCGATTGCGGAACGCGGGGCTGCTCGTGGTCAGCCCCTTGGCCTTTTCCTCTTCGGTCAATTCCTTCGGCACGATATCCATCATGTAGCTTGGAATCCCGGCGTTGGCAAGGTGGGCGGCGATACCGCTGCCCATGACGCCTGAGCCGAGAACCGCTACCTTCTTGATTTCGCGTTTACTCATAGCGTGCACTACCTCCCGGAAAGCTGGTTTATGGTTCAGAGTCCATGGTTTATGGTTAAAGTCGCACGGAATGGTCTGAGCACACGCTCATTCGGGGACATCCCGCCTCAGGCGGGACCGCATCGTGTCCCTGAATAAGCCATATGGGTCCCAGTCGTTGCATGGCAGTATCGGCCCGGTTCCTCAGACGCGTTCGACGATGGTGGCGATGCCCTGGCCGCCGCCGATGCACATGGTTTCGAGGCCAACTGTCTTGTTCAAGCCCAACAAATCGCTGAGGAGCGTGTTCATGATACGCGCGCCAGTCGCGCCGAGCGGATGACCGATTGCGATGCCGCCGCCATGCGGATTCAATTTGGTCTGGTCGATCTTGAGCTCGCGGACGACGGCGATGCTCTGAGCCGCGAACGCCTCGTTGAGCTCGATGATGTCGATATTACCGATCTCCATTCCCGCCTTCTTGAGCGCCTTGCGCACTGCGGGTATCGGGCCTATTCCCATGACCTCGGGCTCGACGCCTGCATACGCCATTGCGACTATTCTTACTAGCGGCTTGATTCCGAGTTCCTTCGCCTTTTTCTCCGACATCAACACGACCGCTGCCGCGCCGTCGTTGAGCGGGCTGGAATTACCGGCAGTGACCGATCCGTCGGCTCTGAACACCGGCTTCAGCCCGGCGAGTTTTTCGAGAGTGGTTTCCTTGCGAGGGCATTCATCGGTGTCAAAGACCTTCACTTTGCCACCCGGCTGAGGCACTTCGACCGGAATAATCTCTTTCTTGAATTGACCGGCTTCGATCGCCTTAATGGCCTTTTGGTGGCTGGCCAGAGCGAACTTGTCCTGGTCTTCGCGGGAAACCTCGAACCGCTCGGCTACATTCTCGGCGGTGAGTCCCATCGGGATGTAGGCGGCCGGAAATTCGCCGCTCAGGAATTTTTCATTGAAGCTGGGATTGAAGCCGCCCATCGGGACGCGCGTCATGCTCTCGACGCCGCCGGCGACGATAACGTCGGCGTTCCCGACCATTATTTCGGCAGCGGCCTGGTTTATCGTATCGAGGCTCGAGCCGCAGAACCGGTTAGTGGTCGAACCGCCCGAATCAAGCGACAACCCTGCCAGAATTCCGATCATGCGGCCGACGTTCATTCCCTGGTCGCCCTCGGGAAACGCACAACCTATCTTCACGTCTTCGACTACTTTCGGGTCAACGCCCGCGCGCTTAACCGCTTCTCTCACCACCAGTGCGCCGAGATCGTCCGAGCGCATTGTCACGAGTGATCCTTTATTTGCGCGGGCAACCGGCGTTCTGGCATAACCGACTATGACAGCTCTCTCCATGATGATCCTCCTTGATCCAGTTTGATCGAAATGCAATTGATGATGTTTGGAAACCCTGCGGGCACGCTTACTTATGGAAGCGGGGGTATCGCCGCAGGCTAACGTTAGGCGAAAGGCGAAAGGGGAATCGGAGGAAACCCATAGTGTTCTCGCCTGCCCTATCCGCTTTTTCGCACTGCGCAGTTGCGAATTCATTTACAGGACCGAATTCGGGCCATAAACTACCGGCGCTTTGCGCTTCACAGAATCTTATCAGAAGAAACGGGGTTTTGCAAATTGGACGCATTGCGTCATTCCGTTTTCGCCTTTTGACGGTTTCCCCTTTTCCCGCTCTATTGCAGAAAATCGGGGACACGATGCCGCATCGTGTCACCGATTTTCGGGGCGGGCGCAATTTATCGCGCCCAATACATCATGGTTAAGGCTATGCTGCGCTGTTACTTTGCGCCCTTTGCGCCTTTGCGGTGAGAAATCCTCTCATTTCAGTTTGTCGCGCCCGAAACCGAGGACGTTGCGGGCGACGATGAGCATATTGATCTGGCCGGTGCCCTCGAAAATATCGTTTATTTTGCAGTCGCGCATCCATTTTTCGAGGAGGTAGTCGCGCGAGTAGCCCAGCGGTCCCATGAGTTCGACTGCTTTCTGGCAAATGTGAGTGACGGCCAAGCCGGCCTTTGCCTTCGCCATCGAGGCCTCGAGGCTGTTGCGCTGGCGGCGGTCGAGCAAGCAGCATGCGCGCCACGTGAGCAGACGGGCGGCCTTGAGGTTGGCCTCCATGCCGTGGATGTCTTTTTCAATCGCAGTCATGCGGTAAGGGGATATCCCGTAGCGGACGGCTATTCCGTTCTCGGCGAGTTTTTCTCTTACGAACTCGAGCGCGGCCCGGCCGATGCCGATAGCGCTGGCGGCGACTCCCGGACGCGTGGCGTCGAACGTGGCCATGACGCCCTTGAATCCTTTGGTTGTGTCGCCTTTCTGGACTTCGGGCGCGCCGAGAATGTTATCGAGCGGGATGCGGCAGTCCTCGAAGACGATTGTGGCAGTGTCGGAAGCGCGGATGCCGAGTTTGTGCTCGACCTTCGTGACGGTCATGCCGGGTGTGCCCTTCTCAACCACAAAGCTTTTGATGCCCGCTCGGCCGGCAGACCTGTCGATGGTCGCCCAGACGACCACCCAGCCGTCGCTTTCCTGCGCCGCCATCTTGCCGCTGGTGACGAATATTTTTTCGCCGTTGAGCACCCATGAATCGCCGTCTCGCGTGGCGGTGGTAGTGATGGCCGCCGTGTCGGAGCCCGCGTTGGCTTCGGTGATGGCCATTGCGCCCCACTTCGGAGGATCTTCCGTGAAACGTTTGAAGAAACGTCGTTTCTGCTCAGGCGTGCCGACGGCGTTGATCGCGGCGCCTCCAAGTCCGCCACCCGGGCGGCAAAGGCTTATTCCGGCGTCGCCCCATGCGCCCTCTTCACGCAGCAGCGCACCCATAAGCATGGCCTGTCCGCCAACCTGCGCCGCGCTTTTCTTTTTGGCCTCGGCTCGCTCCTCCTCGGTCTGGTCGAGGGCTTTCAGTTGACCTGCGACTTCCCTTTTCGTGTCTCCCCACATGAAGTTGATGAAGTCCCACGGTTTCTCATGTTCCCGCTCGTCAAATTCCCTCGCTATGGGCCGCATGCGTTTCTCGGCGAGGGCATGCATCTTGTCCTGAGCGGTGACTAACTGTTCCGGCAGTTCGAAATCGATCATTGCGAGCACCTCCGATCAGTTCACGGTCTACGGTTTGCGGTCACGGTCTACGGTTTGCGGTTTACGGTTTACGGTTACCTAGTATGACGTTTCCGAAATAACATAGCATAAGCATTTTGAGGATGAGCCTAACAATAACCGTCATTCTGAGCGAAGCGAAGAATCTCGTTCTTTATGGCTATTGCAACGTTACTTAGGAAGCGCTCTACTAGTCCACTGTTCACACCTTCAAGAACCGATTAGTCAATAGCTATAGACCGTGGACTCCGCTTTGTTCCCCTTTCGTCTTGTTCCTTTCGTCTTTCGCCTTCAATGGATCATTTCTCTGAATCCGATTTCAGTTACCAGCGGAATCAGGCCGGCCAGGAATCCATTAAATGTAGTAACTCTGACCCACCATGACAAGAACCAGTCGCCGGTCGTGGCGAAGAGATAGGTGGCCGGAACCTCGCATGCGACCATGAGTACAAAGAGTGTGACAGCGCCTGCCGTGAGAAACTCTCCCACCGGCGGCGGCATGAAAAACGCGGCGCCGCCTACTGAGAGCGCTGCGATAAGGCTTCCGGCCAGCCCCAGCGCAAAGCCGGTCTGCCAGTCGGTTGCGCACTGAACGCCCCGGCGCAGGAATTCATCCAGCGCGAAATAGCTTCCGGTGATGGCTCCGGCCAGAGAGAAACATAATAATCTGCGTCCCGTCGGCATCACTCCTGCCAGCCACCGATCAAAGAGAAGCAGTGTTGCCGTTAACCCGATCAGGACCACTCGCGTTGTCCACGCTCCGCGAGGCGCGCCTGCGCCAAGCTTCGGTCTGGCTGCGGCAGTAATTGTCAGTGGAGCAGCCGCTATCAGGAAGAAGATCAGAACCCTTCCATAAACAAGCAGCGGGATTCGTTGGCCCAACGTGACCACGTTTGCGAGAGCAGCGGCGAGCGCCCAACCGGCAAGGATTAATAGTAGCATGGCCCACGCAGGGATTGCCTTATTGTTTCCCCCTTTTTGCGTTCCTCCACTATCTCCCCCCTTTTGCGCTACCTCATTGTCTTCGCCCCTATGCACTGCCTCGTCATCTTCTCCTCTATGCACTGCCTCGTCATCTTCTCCTCTATGCACTGCCTCATCATGTTCCCCCCTTTGCAAAGGGGGGTTAGGGGGGATTTGACAAGGGACGGTTCGCGAACCGTCCCTACATTCGGATTGCGGATGGGGGATTTCCTTGTCAGTTCGATTTTTCGGAAAAGCGAGGCCGAGACCCACGACTGCGACTGTGGCCGCCAGCAGAGCGCACAGAGCAAGTATCGGAAATCTAATGGCGCTGCTGACACGGACTTTTGTGTCCGGGTTCCCGCTGATCTGGTTTATCCACTCTCCTATCCGGCGTTGTGAGTCTGCTTTCAGGAAGATGTTGAAATGGTTGCTCTTGGGCAGAATCCTGAACATCCGCGCTGTTCCGGCCTTCATGTCGCCGTACAGTGTTTCGATCTCCGGATGGACCAGACCCGTCCCGCTCATCAGCGAAACGTACGCCTGTTGCTTGATATTACCGAAGTCGTTTTCGGCAACCAGAATCAACACATTGGCAGGATGTTCGGTATCAAGAGCGGCCGACACGGGGGACATCACAATCACCCCGTCGACCGACGGAATCTCGTTCCCCGTCTGAAGGGCATAGCGTGTGCCCTCGCTGTGGCCTATCAAAAACAACGGGAGATTGGGAGCGTCCGATATGAAATCCTGTGTGGCCTCGGTCGACTCGACGGGATGCGACTTGTATGACATCTCCACCGGCGAATTCGGCGAGCCGGAGTGCGCGACGAGACGCACGGCATGGCCGGACCGAAGCAGCGTGAGGGCGAGCGGGAAATACACTTGCGTGCTTGCCGCGAATCCCTCATAGATGACAACGCGGCCGACTTCGGGTTTGCGCGGGTGCGCGTCATAGAACGAAAGGTCGTATCCGAGCGTTTCGGACCGGAATGAATCCCAGTGCCCGCCAAAGCGAAAAAGCTCCCATATTCCGGCGGCGTGGAATGCCAGCGTGAACATGAGACCAGTCGCAAGTATCCCTAATCCGACCTTGCGTTTGCGCGTCCATCCATCGGCCATAGCCCGCAGTATAGGCGATAAGGGATGAAGTTGTCAAAAAAGCATTTATGACAGGCACAAAGGCCAAATTCTATTTCGGCGGTGATAGGCGTTTCGGAGAGATGACACAGAAAATCGGGGACACGATGCCGCATCGTGTCCCCGATCTTTCTGTTCGGCATCGTGTCCCCGGTTTTCGCTGAAACGCCCACAGGCGTGGATTCTGATTGGTAAATAGATCTCTGGGTGCAGACTCAGAACACGTAAACTACGTTGAAGAAGATCGTATCTTGCTGGTCGTCGAAATCGTCATCCTCCAGGAACGAGTCCTTGCTGGACCAGTCGTGGCGGTATTCAGGCCTGGGGCCTAGAACAGTTTCTTGAGGACATCCCCCAAGTCCACATTGATATCGAGCTGTATCGTCCATTTCCAGTCTCCGTTGATCTTCGACTCATTAAACCACACGGGACCAGTCAAAAGGCTTATGTCTTTTGTAAAGAAATAGTAGAGGCCGACGCCTCCACCACCGATAGAGTTTTCCCCGCTGGCATAATCAGCGGCAAAGATGAGCTTGCTGTACTCGTTGCCCTGCATATCCGT
>JACRIR010000147.1 GCA_016215705.1 Candidatus Poribacteria bacterium
AAACGCGCTGAAAGTGGTCGCCGAGGCCTTTGACCAGCCTGAGTCCGGTTGCGACATATTTTGCCTGATCCATGGTGAGTCCTTCCTTTAAGAGTTGAGCTAATCAATTCCGTGGCGTCTCGAGTGATTTTTATAGAGCCGACATATAAGTATTTATATGTTATGTCTTAACCGGCCTGATGCAGCCGGATCCAGGGCAGACTACGCCCTTTAAGTAGAACGAATTTTTTAAAAAAAGTTCGGCTAAGCGCCTACTGAAATGTCCGGTTGCCATACGCAACTCTTGACGGAGACGATAAGCTCCATATATGTATTACCGCGGATGTTGGAAAATTATCTGGCCGGGAAGAAAAATTCAGAAAATGAGGGGAAGGAATGCGACTTCGAAGCATGCTTCGGCAAAGTCCGTGAAGTGGCTTAAAGCCGTATTTTCAAGCGAAGTTTTGTGCTGCAGATAATTTGCTTGAAATTATACAGCGTGTCAGAACAAAGCAAACAAAGGCGCGATGACGATGACGAAGAAGAGGAGCAAAGCAAGGAGGCGAAATTGTGATGCCTGCATAGTCGGTGCATGGCGCATTGCGGATGAGACACGCTTCAGTCTCATCTTGGTGATTTTCCCAAGGAATCGGCGATCATGGGGCCAAATTTGGCCCCTTTCTGATTTTTTTCTGGGGAAATGGACCAGATTTGGTCCTTAATGTGGGAATAATGAAAGGATATTGGAGGGTTGCCGGGAGGCCTTTTAGATATTTACAGCAAATCTCAAGTGGATATAACCATAGTACCTGTCAGCGAATTTCGCACAGGATACGACATGGAAGCTACTTCCCAAAATTCTCGGTTGCGGATTTTGCTGGAAAGCAGGTATATTTGCTAACAGTAATTCATTATTGGAGTTATGGGAAAAGAACTCAGGTGGCATTCCGATTTTGGAGGGGTTAGATGACGACCAAACATCAGGTCGATCTCGATACGTATAAGAAACGCCCGCGCCTATTGCCGACGTCCATGGAGTGCGCATTAGGGCCAGGTGGTGATCTTCATTCGGTGTTGGAAGCTGTCACTCAGGATAACCGGCTACGTCTCGATATCCGCGATCGCCGCTTCAATGTATATTATGGCGGAGGCAACCTGCTACTCGTTAATGGCCAGAAGTCGCCTTGGACCTTGCACTTCGATGAGAAGTACTTTCGGAGCGGAACGCTTGAAGGGCCCAGCCTGCCCAAGCAGTTCTCGGGGTCAAGCGACGCCCGCGCGTGGGTTCAGGCGTTCCCAAAGCTGATTGCCGGGATGGACGACTGGTGGACCCGACATCCCAAGGGCGAAAGGGCCCACTGTCAGGAGATGGCTGCCGCCAACTCAGCAAAAGATCGCCTGCCGCTGGGTGACTACCTGGTGCTTGATCTTGAGTACCAATGGGCTCAGCGTCGATTCGACATGGTCGCAGCGAAGCGCAGACCGACCAAAGACGACCCGACAGGGTGGATCGAGCCCGATTTAGTCTTCATCGAAGTGAAAAGTGAGTACAGTGCATGCTCTGGGAAGGCTGGCCTTGGGGTCCACGCTAATGACTATAAGAACATCATAACGGCGCAGGCCGGGCAATGCGTCAAGGAAATCAAGATAGAGTACCAGAACGTGGTCGCACAAAAGCGGCGTCTTGGGCTACTCGATAAATCGTTTCCGTTCAAAAGCTTCTCTGCGTTAATCCCCTTGTTACTAATCGTTCTTGTTGATCTCGAACCGAATGATTCCTCATTGATCGCCCCACTTACAGATGTCAGCGAGGTATCGAGCGCGCTCGGGGACATTGGCCGAATCCAATTCATGCGAATCGCTTCCTCAAACTATATGATGACCGATGGTTATGTCGTCTCGGTCCAGCGTATCGTTTCGGCGCTCGGGGCAGAGAATCCATGATCCTGACTATCCATCGGGGCTCGAAGCAGATCGGCGGCTCTTGTATCGAGCTTCGAACCTACAGCGGCGAGCGGATCCTGCTCGACTTCGGCATGCCGCTGACCCGGCCTGATGGCAGTGACTGGCCCCGTGGCACTATGACCAGTCCGAGCAAAGAGCTCCGTGCTGAAGGCGTGCTCCCTGACATAGAGGGGCTGTACGCTGACGCGGCCCCTGAATTCTCGGCCCTGGTGCTCTCTCATTCCCACCTCGATCACCACGGTCTTGCACATCACGTCCATCCGAACGTGCCCGTCTACGGGAGCCGCGGCACAATCGAAATGCTCAAGGCTTCGAGACTCTTCATCCCAGGTATTGCCATACCTGCCGACATGCGGGAACTGCCTTTTGATGCAGCTGTTGCCATCAGTTCTTTCGCCGTTCGAGGAATCCCTGTCGACCATGCCGCGCCAGACTCCCGGGCGCTCCTCATCGAGGCTGACGGACAACGCATCCTGTATTCCGGCGATTTGCGTGCTCACGGCCACCAGCGGCACCTATTCGATTCGCTTCCGGAAACGGCCGGACCCATAGACGTCCTAATTCTGGAAGGAACAACAGTTGGTCAGGCTCAGGAAGCGCACGGCTTCCCGGACGAAGCGGATGTTGAGCGCCGCCTCTCTGATCTCTTGAAGATCGATAAAGGAATGGTCGTCGTCATCGCCTCTGGCCAGAACATCGACCGGGCGATCTCGGTCTACCGCGCCGCGATCGAGGCTGGGCGTGAACTGGTGATCGATCCTTATCAGGCTTACATCCTCATGAAACTAAAGGATATTTGCTATGAGGCACCGCAGTTTGACTGGCCGTCCGTTCGAGTGAAGTTCATCAAAAGCCACGTCCGCAAACTGAAAGACGCGGGCCTCTGGAGCCTCGCCTGCCAGATGTCGCGAGCCGGGAAGGTGACCTCAGAGCAGTTGGCGTCGGATGCAAGCAGGTTCGTCTACCTTGCCCGTTCGAGCAGAGCTACGGTCGCGCTGCTCCGGTACCTTACGAAAACCGCGCGCCCGACCGTAGTCTGGTCACAGTGGAGCGGATATCTGAGAAAGGGAGGGGCTGTTCCACGCTTCTGTTACGAACAGGGTATCGAGCCCGTACTCATTCATTCCGGAGGACACGCGCAACCCGAGGATCTCGCAGGCCTCGTCAGCCGTCTCCGCCCAAAGGCCGTTGTGCCTATCCACACGGAGGCAGCTTCGCACTTCGCTGACTACATGCCGAATGTGCGAGTCCTCCGGGATGGTGAAGCAACGGAGATTGCCTCATTAATAGTTGGTGGCGGCGAAGCCATCTAACAATCGATCCACTTCGGACAGCGCTCCTCGCTACCGCTTAAGCGGAATAGTTAATCTCATCTGGATTTTTTCAGGAAATCTTCAGCGAACAGCGGGATTGAGGAAGCCACCATCCGTCATTTACTTCTCTAATGGGCCATAAATCCCCGATAATCTCTGCTTTAGCTCCGACAACAGGTCTTTCACTCGGGTGTCGCCACTATAGGCGTATCGGGTCCGCTTCTCATGTCTTCGACACTTAAAGCGGACATCATGTCTACTTTAAGTAAACTGTGAACTCCAATTGGCCATCAGGTCCGCTTTTGTGTCATTTGGCACTTCAAGCGGACGTTATGTCGCTTTCTGGTAACCTGGTTACTCCAAAACGACATCAGGTCCGTTTTTAGTGTCATTTATCATTTTTGGAAGAGCTGTGATGAGGCGCTCAAGTTCTATGTACCTTTCCAGTGATTCGCCGAAGAATTTATCGCCACGAGAGTCTTTGTATTCAGCAAGTCTTTCGTGTAATTCAATGCAGGTGTTGATTTCTCTTAAAGCCTGCTGTCTCATATAATCCTCCACCAGTTTCCTTGAGAAGAGGCCGCGCCCTTCTCTTCGCAGCGTCCCTTCTTGCGCCAGCCGGCGTACGTGTCGAGGGCTCACCCCGAGCATTTCAGCGACTTCCTTGGTACCAAAAGTCTCCTTGTTGTAAAGCTCGTCCCGCACGAGGCCGAGAAGATCTATCACATAGTCATGTGTGGAAAAAAATATCTCGCGCGCCGGTATGCCGCCAGCACATCTCGCTTCAAGCCACGCCTTCCACTTCTCGGCTTCGGCGTTGGCGCCGGCTTTTTTTAGCGCCGTTATCGTGACTGCGAAAGGCTTGTGGTCGAAATTTTTTAAGCTTTTTCTTGCGTCTTTCCACCACATCCTGTAGGCCGTCCTTCTCGAACGCCCTCTCTTTTTAATCACTTCGAGATATTCGCGCTTGCTAACGATATCAGCCATGTAAAGATATTCCATCTCCGCGTTCGA